>NZ_JABXXR010000058.1 GCF_013376175.1 Ameyamaea chiangmaiensis | reverse complement strand
CACCGGATTCGCGCGTGCAGGTGACCGTGGCCGCCCGCACGCGGACGGGCGGTCCGGGCGCGCGGTCGACCGTTGTCCTGCGGCGTGCGTCAGTGCCCCCCGAGACGGTGTATGCGTTCTCCAGCGGCTCGGTCGTGATCCTGCGCATCACGTCGTTTTCCGCCGATACGGCGCAGGAGATGAGCCAGTATCTGGATCAGGCGACGCAGGACCAGAAGCTGACCGGCCTGATTTTCGATCTCCGCGGCAATCGGGGCGGTGTGCTGCAACAGGCGGTGACGACCGCCGCATTGGTGATGGACAACGGCGTGACCGCCATCACGCGCGGACGCTATCCCACGGCCAACCGGGTCTGGGCGGTGCAGGGCGGCGACATGACGCGTGGCGTGCCGATCGTCATTCTGGTCGACGGCCGCACGGCCAGCGCGGCCGAGATCCTGGCCGCCGCGCTGTCGGACCACCGGCGCGCGGTGGTGGTCGGCAGTGCCACGCTGGGCAAGGGACTGGTCCAGACCTTTGCCCAGATGCCGGACGGGGGCGAACTGTTCGTCACCTGGAGCCGCGTTCTGGCGCCTCTGGGCTGGCCTCTGCAGGGGCTGGGGGTCATGCCGCAGGTGTGCACCAGCCGGGGCGAAGCCGCCGTGACCGACCAGTTGCAGTCTCTGGCCGACGGTCAACCCGTCAACCGCGACGCGGTGGCGGCGGCGCGGGCGGCGCGCTTTCCGCTGCCCGTGTCGCGTATCCTCGATATCCGCAAGGCGTGTCCGGCGGCCGTCGGCACGGACGGCGACCTGGACGTGGCGCGGACGATTCTGGACAACCCGGCGGAGTACAAGACCCTGCAGGGAGTCATTCCCGACCCCTCGGTCCTCAGCGGCACGGCGGAATAAGAGGTACGCAGATGACCGAGGTGCGACTGAAAACGGGGCTCTGGGCCCGTGCCGTCCTGCGGCAGGCCGTGGGGCAGGGGTGGTCGGCGATGGTGCTGCGACGCGGTGACGAGGATGCCGGCGGCGTGCTCGTGGTCCTGATGGCCGGGCGCGACGCGTTGTCGGTGCTGTCCCAGACGCGCACGGCCGATGGCGACCCGGCATGGCTGCGGGCGACGGGCCCGGACCCGGTGGATCAGGCCACCGTGGATGCTTATGTCGCCCGGCAGCTGTCGCGTGACCCCGACCTGTGGGTGCTCGAATTCGAGGTGCCGACCCTGCATCCCCCGTTCGAGGCAAACGTGCTGCCGTCGTGACGGGGCGATCTGTGGCCGATATGTCACGGCGCGGGATCTTGGCGGCGGCGCACGCAACGTGGCCCCCGGTGCCGCGTTTGGCGTGTCGCCCGCTACCGGCCGCCATGGACGGCAGCCGGGGGCGTCGCGGGGTGCCGGCATCGGGCGGATTGCGTCCGGGACGTGTTTGAGCGAATAAGATGGGCGGCCACATTTCTATGGTCCCGTCGCAGTGTGTCGCGCCCCGGCTGATCGGTGGCCGGGGAAGGGAGAGAGTTGGATGAAGATGCGCTTGGCACAGGTGAGCCGTCGGGCCCTCAGGCGCGCGCTATACTCCGCTTCGATACTGACCGGTGCGGCCGTGTGCCCGGCAGTGGTCCATGCCCAGCCGGTGCAGGGGCTCTACATCGCGGGCGAAGGTGGCGCGAGTTTCAACCAGGCGCAGCGCGTGCGGTCGGGGGCGATGGTCCCCGGTGGTGGCCGTGATCACTACGACACCGGCGTGACGGGCATCGGCAGCCTTGGCTACGGTCTGGGCAACGGCTTCCGTGTCGAGGTCGAGGGCGATTATCGCAATAATGGCCTGCGTAAGTTCGGCACCAACGACTTCCGCAGTTCGGTCGGCGGCCGCCAGCAGACCTATGGCGTCATGGCCAATGCGCTGTTCGACATGGATATCGGCAAAAGCTGGCTGTTTCCCTATTTCGGGGCCGGCGTCGGCTATGCCTGGCAGGGCATGAACGCCCATGTCACACCGATGGGCGGCCAGATGCAGTCTATCGGCGGCACGTTCGGCAATTTCGCCTATCAGGGCATCTTCGGTCTTGCCTTTCCGGTTCCCTGGGTCGTCGGGCTGTCCGCGACGGCCGAATACCGGTTCTGGACGATGCTCGGCCCGCAGTCCCACACGGCGACCACGTATGGCGCCAGCAAGAGCGACGTGGTGGCGACCGGCAATCGCGACACGAACACCGATTTCAATCACTCCCTGATGCTGGGTCTGCGATACGAATTCAATCCAGCACCCCCGCCGCCGCCCGCCCCGGTGATGGCTGCCGTTCCGGCGCCGGTCGTCGCGCGAACCTATCTTGTGTTCTTCGACTGGGATTCGGCGGCTCTGAGCGACCGTGCACGCGCGATCGTGGCGCAGGCGGCGCAGGCCACGACCCACACCGAGGTGACCCGGATCGAGGTCAACGGCTATACCGACAACTCGGCGGCCCACCCAGGCATGCGGGGCGAGAAGTATAACATGGCGCTGTCGGTCCGGCGCGCAGACACGGTTCGGGCGGAACTGGTGCGTGATGGCGTCCCCGGCCCCTCCATTGCGGTGCAGGGCTTCGGCGAGGCGCATCCGTTGGTGGTGACGGCCGCCAACACGCGCGAGCCGCAGAACCGTCGCGTCGAGATCATTCTGAAATGATCGCGCAGGCCCGGGGCACCCTGACGGGCCCGGGCCAATGTTACTGCGATGTTTTTTCCCGCGCTTCGCTCACACAACATTAACCATTCGGCGTCACTCTCCACAGATCGAACGAGATCTGTGTGTAGAGTGACCGATGGCCGACAGTGAGGAGCCGGGCAGCCCAGCCGCCCCGAAGAAAAATCGCCGCCGCGTACTGATGCTGGTCGCTGTGGTGCTGCTCGGCGTTGTTGCGGGCGGTGGCACCTATGCCTGGAAGCGGTGGAAACCGGCGGGCGGTGGCCATCATTCGACGACCACCAGGATGGGGCCGCCGGTACTGGTGTCGATCCCCACGATCATCTCCAATCTCGACACCGGCGGTCAACGCGTTGAATTCGTCAAACTCAACGCGACGATCGAGGTCAACAGCCCCGACGACGCGCAGGCGGTCAACGATGCCATGCCGCGCATCCAGGACGCCTTCCAGACCTATCTGCACGCCGCCCGCGCCGACGAATTGCAGGGGGCGGGTCTTTATCGCCTGAAGGAGGCGTTGTTCGGTCGGCTGAACGTGCTGATGGCGCCAGTGCCCCTGCGCAACCTCTATTTCGTGCAGTTGCTGGTCCAGTGAGTGGCGAGACACCCACGGAACGCAAGGACGACGCAGCGGCGATCGATGCGCTGCAGTCCGAGCCGATGGACCGTATCCTCAATCAGGACGAGATCGACAGCCTGCTGGGCACCCATGATTTCCCCCTGGCGGATTACCAGCACTCCGGTATGGAAAAAATCATCGGCGCGGGCTTCGTCTCTCACGAACGTCTACCGATGCTGGAGATCGTCTTCGACCGGTGGCTTCGCATGCTCACGACGTCGTTGAGAAACTTTACCAACGACAACGTGGAAATGACGACCGACGGCATGCGGTCCCTTCGATTTTCCGAGTATGTGAATTCGGTCGAACCGACGGCGGTCTTCGCGGTCTTCAAGGCCGAGGAGTGGGAAAACTACGGCCTGATGGTGGTCGATCCGGCTTTGGTCTATACGATTGTGGATGTCCTGATGGGCGGTCAGCGGGGTTCGACCGCGGCGTCCCACAGTCATGCGCGGCCTTTCACGATGATCGAACGTGGGCTTGTGGAGCGTCTGGTAAAGCTGGCGCTTGCGGATTTCTCCGCAAGTTTTGGTCCGATCTGCGCGGTCAATTTTCGTTTTGAACGTCTCGAGGTTAACGCCCGTTTTGCCGCGATTTCCCGCGGGTCGAACGCGGCGGTGCTGACCCGGATGCACGTCGATATGGACGGTCGCGGCGGCGATATCGATCTGCTGCTGCCCTATGCGACGCTGGAACCTGTCCGCGATCTGCTGTTGCAGCAGTTCATGGGCGAAAAGTTCGGTCAGGACTCGATCTGGGAGACTCATCTGGCCCGCGAATTATGGAATACACAGGTCGAGCTGGAAGTCGTTCTGGACGAACAGACCTTGCCACTGGTGGATCTGATGCAGCTCAAACCCGGCCAGAAGATCGCCCTGCGACAGGGCGTCGACGCCGTCGTTCATCTCCGATGTGGCAGCAAGCGGCTGTTTACAGGCCGGGTGGGACGCCGCAAGGACCGCGTTGCGGTTCGCGTCGAGGACGACATGATCCGGAACACGGACGACGATACCGAGGTGCCGATGTTGAGAGCCTATTCCTGAGGGTAATGGAAAGATGGACGAATTTCAGGTCGGTCTGGAGATTTTCCTGTCGGTGCTGCTGACGGTCTCGATCACCTACAGCATGTATCTGGGCCGTTCGCTTGCGACGCTGCGTCGCGACCGGGCCGCGCTTGCCGACCTGATCGCCAGTCTTCAGGACAGCAGCCGTCAGGCGGAGGAGGGGATCGAACAACTGCATCGCAGTGGTGACAGCGTCGGGCGTCAACTGGGCAAACTGATCGATCAGGCCCGGCTTTTGCGGTCCGAGCTCGCAACGATGACGGAAAAAGGCGAAGCCGTCTCCGATCGCCTGGACCGTGCGCTGCGAGCGGGGAAATACCTCGCCGATGCCGTAGAGAATGGCAAGGAGCAGGCATCTCCTGCGGCGTATGAATGGCAGCCGCCTCCGTCGTCGGGAAAGCCGCGCAGTCTGGCCGAACGCGATCTTCTTCGCGCCCTGAAGATGAAGTGATCCGATGAAACTTCTGTCCCTGTCGCGCCTGTTTTCGATGGTCGCCGTCACGATGTCGGTCCTGCTCGCGATCAAGTTGTGCGTTTTGACGGACTATTTCCTCGGGGGTACCGAAAGTCCGGTTGTTCAACGTGTTCTCGCCTCGCCCGCCTATGCGAGCGGAGCGTCCGTCACGACGGCGGCGCCAACCCCGGCTGCCCCGTCCGCCGTGCCAGGGGAGCCGGCGACCACTCCGACGCCGCCCGCTGACCCGGAACAACTCGCCCTGCTGCAGTCGCTGTCCGCGCGGCAGAAGCAACTCGATGTCCTGGAAAGCACGCTCCTTGAAAAGCAAAGGGTCGTAGACGCGTCCGAGACCGCCCTCGCGCAGAAAATGGCCGTCTACGAAAAGATCGTCGGCGACTATCGCGCGCGCGATCAGGCACGGCAGGACATGAGTACGGCCGACCTCGACCGGCTGGTGCGCATCTATGAAAACATGAGTCCCCGTGATGCCGCCACGATCTTTGACGTGCTTGATATGCATGTGATGGTGCGGGTTCTTGACCGCATGAACCCACGCAAAGCGTCCGCCATCATGGGCGGCATGACGCCCGAGCGCGTGAACCTCGCCACCCAGCTGCTCGCCGGGATGCACGACACTGGCGTGCGTCTGACGCCGGTGTTCGTGCGCTGATGATGTGCCGTCGATTCCGAGGCGGACGGCATCTGACGACGGCCGTCGGGCTTGTCGCGTGTTTTGCCGTGCAGGCGCGTGCCGGTTCCCTGCGGCATGTGGAGGCGACCCCGGTGCCGGGGGGCGGTCTCGCCTTAGCGATTGACGCGCCCGTGACCGTTCAACAACAGGGGCAGACGGTCACGCTGAGCACGTCGGGCGATATGCTGCCGTTTCGTCTGCCGCTGTCGCAGGACGCGCGTCTGATCGGATTTTTCCATGGTGGAGTCGCGATCGCGTTTCCGGGACATGCGGGCCTCACGGTCACGCAGGGGGCGGGCCGTGTCGTGATCCGTCCGGGTCCGATCGGTGATACTGCCGTGCCAGCTCCGGCGGACAGTGCCGCGCGCCTGCTGTCGGCCGGTGCGCTGCCGACCGGCTGGAGCGCCCGCGTCGATACCCCCCCGACGCTGAGCCCGAACGTGGCGGCCCCCGCGTTGGCCATACCGGACGATCGTCTTTCCGCGCGCGACGGGGTCCCGGACGTGCCGTCCGCACAATCGGCCTCGCGTCGGATCTTTCTTCCGCTTGGTGACAAGACCGGAATCGCGTTCTTCCGGTCCGGAGACCAGTACCTGCTGCTGGCCGACGGCGAACATGCGATGGACGCGAGTGCCATATCTCCTGGAAGCCCGTTTTCTGGTCTCGATGTTTCCGTTCGAGATGGGCTGACGCGCTTGTCGTTCCCTGCGGTCGGTCGCGACGTCCCGGGAGTACGACCGTGCCCGGGCGGCTGGATTCTTGACGCAGATAGCGGCGATGGGCCGTCCGCACCCTTCGAGATGACGGCCGAAAACGGTGGGATGCTGTTTTCCGCACCGGACCCGGTGCGTACGTTGCGGATCGCCGACCCGGTGACCGGGCGGGCGTTGCTGGTGGGTCTTGTCAGTGGCTCGGCCGGGTATGTGGGCGCGGGTCTCGGTCGTGTCGGCTACTCTGTGCGGCCTTCGCGCGCCGGACTGGTGATCGAGGCTCTGTCCGATCGTCTCGAACTGCGCATGGCCAAGACTGGATTTTTTCTCGATGCGCTGGGCGCGCCATTGATGTTGGCACACGGCGCGCAAGCAGGCTCCGCTCCCGCTGGCACGGCCGGCGACGTGTCGCCCCTTCTGCATCTTGCGGCCCTGCCGGCGCTGTCGGTGCAGGAGATGCGTCGTCGCGCATGGCAGGAAGCTGCTATAGCGGCCCCTGCCGATCGCAGTACACCGCGGCTGCGGGCTGCCCGTCTGTCTGTGGCACTGAATGACGCGCCAACGGCACGGGACATCACCGATACGCTGATACGCGATCAGCCCGATGCCGGCGCGGACGCGTCGGTTCGGTTCCTCAAGGCTGCAACCGTGGTGCTCGCACACCGGGTGGACGAGCAAGAGGACGCCATGCGTACGTTGGACGATCCGGACCTCGGGAACACGCCGGAAGCGCTTTTGTGGCGCGGTCTGGCCATGGGGCGGCAGCGCGAGCGTCAGACGGATGCTGCCCTGCTGATCGACGGTGGCTTTCCGGCGTTCCAGGCCTACCCCGCGCCCTTACGTGCCGCGCTTGCGCCCGACATCGCGGAGATACTGGGACGATCGGCACCGCCCGATCGCGCGGGCGCGCGCCTTGCGGACCCCGCGCTCGCGCCCCGCGATTTCGGAGAGGCCCTTCTGGCGTCCCGTACCGGCCACGAGGGAACGGCCCTGGCGACGTTCGATCGTCTCGCGAAAGGCGCTGATCTGGTTGCAGCCGCAAAGGCCCGCTTCGAATCGATCGCGCTGCGGAGGCACCTGGGACGACTGGACGCGACGGGCGCGGGCCGCGCGATGGACGCATTGGTGCCCGATGCGCGCCTCGCCGGGATCGAGCCGGAGGTGCGTGCCGCGGGCGCGGATGCCTGGATGGCCGCCGGGCGTTGGCAGGATGCGCTGTCGACTCTGGACGGGCTCGACGCGGATGAGCGCCCACGGTCGGGCGCGTGGTCCGATCGCCTCGTGACGATCCTCAACGGCCTTGCGGCGTTGCCCGACAAGCCCGGCCCGGAGACGCCGTCTGCCATCACCGTTGCGACCCTGATCGAGCATCATGTCTCGCAGGTGGCGGACCCCCTTGCACAGGCAAGGCTGCGCGTCGCGTTGGCCGACCGGTTCGCCCGGCTCGATCTGTGGAGCCGGGCTGCGGATGACCTCGCGGTGCTGTGGGCGGATCCGGCGGCATCATCCTTGCGTCCAGACGTCGGTGTTCGTTTCGCGAGGGCGATGCTGGAACTGGGCCGTCCGGACCAGGCGGTGACGATCACCCAGGCCTTGCGCGACGACCCTTCGGCCATGGGACGCCCTGATCTTGAAAGCGCTGTCAGTGTCCTGGCGGCGCGGGCGGCGATCGCACAGGGCCGTGATGACGACGCGATTGCCCTTCTGAACGGCGTGTCGACGGACGAGGCGCTGGGACTGCGTGCCGACACGCTTGAGCGCCGCCAGAACTGGGCCGAGGCGGTCCGGACCCTCGCGGCGCTCGTGGCTGCGCGCGTGCCCGCTGACGGTTCGTTGGACGACGCGCAGCAGGCCTTGGTCGTCCGGCTTGCGGCCGATGCGTCGCGGGCGGGGGATCATGCCCGACTGGACGAACTGGCGCGGCGCTATGACGCACGCATCACAAACCCGCGCCAGAGTGCCGTGTTCCGTCTGCTCAGCGCCGCCATGCCGTCGCTGCCGGCGGGTACCCGCGTGGCGGCGTTACCCGCCGATAAAAGACCGTTTGATTAAAAAAATGCGTGTGGGACAGAAAGCGCTTGCGCGAACAAGGGTGTGGCCTTATCAAGCGCCGTCTTGGCCCAAGGGGGCGCTTTTGCCCAACAGGCTGTCTACTGGTTTGGGGGTACGTGATGAACGCACTTGCTCGACTGGGGATGGTATCGGAACTCCCGAGAGATATCCAGAATTCGTCAACACCTGCCGTCTCTGACGAGGAGCGGAAGGATTACTTCATCGAGCGTGACGGCATGAGATTTGCCGGGACTCATCTGCTTGTGGATCTGTGGGATGCCACAAATCTGGATGATCCGGCGAAGATCGACAGCACGCTGTGCGAAGCTGCCGTAACGGCAGGTGCAACGATCCTGCACAGCCATTTCCACCACTTCACGCCTAATGGCGGCGTGTCGGGCGTGGTGGTGCTGGCGGAAAGTCATATTTCGATCCACACCTGGCCGGAACGCAATTATGCGGCAGTCGACATCTTCATGTGCGGGTGCTGCGACCCACACCTGTCGATCCCGGTGATGCAGCGTCTGTTCCAGGCCGGCCGCATCGAAGTGGACGAGCAGCGGCGCGGCCGCGTCGTCTGACACGGCGACATGCCGTCGCTCCCGGGTGGCGGTATTGTCCGTGCGAAGAAGGGCCGGGTCTCGATCCGGCCCGTTTTGTTTTGATCAGCACCAAAATCTGGAGTGACCGGGATGTCCGACGCCTGGATCAATGAATCCCTCTACGAAGCCTGGGGACAGCGTTTCCGCGTCAAGCGCGAACTTGCGCGCGTGAAGAGCGAATTTCAGGATATCGTGGTCTTCGAGAGCGAGACGCACGGCAAGGTTCTGGTGCTCGACGGCGTTATCCAGATCACCGAAGGCGACGAGTTCGTCTATCAGGAGATGCTGGCGCACGTCCCGTTGATGGCGCATGGCGCGGCGAAGAACGTGCTGATCATCGGCGCGGGCGACGGCGGTGTGCTGCGCCGCGTGCTGCAACACCGTACCGTCGAACGGGCGGTCATGGTCGAGATCGACGGCGCTGTGATCGAACTGTCCAAGCAGCATCTGCCCGGCATCGCCGGCGATTCCTGGACCGATCCGCGTGCGGACGTGATTGTGGGCGACGGTATCGAGTATGTGCGCACCGCGCCGGACGCGTCCTTCGATGCGATCATCGTCGACAGCACGGATCCGATCGGTGTGGGCGAAATCCTGTTTACCGATGCGTTCTACGAAAATTGCGCCCGGATCCTTACGCCCAACGGGCTGATCGTCAACCAGTGTGGTGTGCCGTTCATGCAGGCCGACGAACTGCATGACACCAGCCTGCGTCGCGCCAAATTCTTCCCGCATGTTTCGGCATATGTCGCTGCCGTGCCGACCTATGTGGGTGGTTTCATGACCCTCGGCGTCGCGGCCAAGGGTACGTCGCGCGAGACGCACTCGGTCGAGACCATCCGTGCGCGGGCCGAGGCCGCCGGCATCCTGGGCACGACAGGCTACTGGACGCCGGAAATCCACGTCGGCTCGTTCAATCTGCCACCCTATATCGCGCGTCACCTTCCGTGACGGGTCTCCCGGGCGCGACCATCGCGCCCGGGGCTGAGCGGTTCAGGCGCCCGAGGTGCGGCGTGCCAGAAAACGCACGCTCTTTTCCACGACACCCAAGGTTTTGACGCCGGTCGCGAACCTGTCGAAGTGCGGGGTCTTGAGGTGCGTCTCGAAAGCTGCGCGGTCGGCATAGACCTCGTGCAGGACGACGACGTTTGCCTCGTCCTCCGGCGTCAGGACGTCGAAGGCGTGGCAGCCGTCCTCGTCGGCGACCGAGTGTTCGGCGTCAAACCGGCACAGGTCGAGAAACGGGCCATACTGGTCGGGCGGCACGTCAAATTCCGCGATCACGACGAAGGGATGGAGGCTCATGCTGTTTGTCCGTCCTGTTCAAGGGGTGGTCCTGACTATGGGACGCCGTCGTGTCCGCTCCAAGGGGCGCGTCGCACCTTGAACAGTAATTGACTTCGTTACGGCACCCTGTCTAAGAAAGGGCGTCGATACGGGAGAGACCGGCCATGTGCCGGCGCCGAAGGAGCAACCGCCCCGGAAACTCTCAGGCCAAAGGACCGGTCGGCAGAGAACTTCTGGAAAGAGGCATATGCCTTGGCATGTGCCCGCCGACGGGATAACGATCTCAGGCAAATCGACAGAAGGGGCAGGTATTTCCACGGTATTTCGTGAGGTCCTGTCTTGATGCACGCCCCCGCTTTCCCCTTCGCCCTTTCCGGTTGCCGTCGATGACGGATACGCTGGCCCGCACGCCGCTGCACGCGCTGCATCTCGAACTGGGGGCCAAGATGGTCCCGTTCGCCGGGTATGACATGCCGGTCCAGTATCCGGAGGGCGTGATGGCCGAGCATCTTCATGCTCGCACCAAGGCTGGTCTGTTCGACGTGTCGCACATGGGTCAACTCGCCATACGGGCGAAAAGCGGCGTGACGCGCGACGCGGCGCTGGCACTTGAAACCCTTGTTCCGGCGGATATCGCCGCGCTGGGCGCCGGTCGACAGCGCTATGCCCTGCTGATGAATGATGCGGGCGGCATTCGTGACGACCTGATGGTCGCCAACATGGGCGACTGGTTGCTGGTCGTGGTCAACGCTGCCTGCAAGGATGCCGACGCCGCGCATATCGAGTCGTCACTGGCCGATACCTGCACGGTCGAGCGCCTTGATGACCGGGCGTTGCTGGCCCTGCAGGGCCCGGCGTCCGAGGTGGCTCTGGCGACGCTGGCGCCTGCCGTGTCCGCGATGCGGTTCATGGACGTGATCGCGACCGAGGTTGCGGGTGTTCCCTGCATCGTGTCGCGTTCGGGTTACACCGGCGAAGACGGGTTCGAGATCGGTATGCCTGCGGAGCGAGCCGACCACGTTGCTCGCGCCATCCTGGCATTGCCCGATGTCCGGCCGATCGGCCTTGGTGCGCGTGACAGTTTGCGGCTCGAGGCCGGGCTGTGTCTTTATGGTTCGGACATCGACACCACGACCACGCCGGTCGAGGCCGCGCTTGAGTGGTCGATGCAGAAAAGCCGAAAAGCCGGGGGCGCCCGTGAGGGGGGGTATCCGGGGGCCGACGTGGTGCTGGGGCAGCTTGCCAATGGGGCGCCGCGCCGCCGCGTCGGCCTGCGGGCCGAAGGGCGGGCGCCCGTGCGAGGGGGCGCCGCACTGTTCGCCGATGCGCAGGGTGCGCGCCAGATCGGCGTTGTGACGTCGGGCGCTTTCGGCCCGACGGTCGGGGCACCGGTGGCCATGGGTTATGTCGACACGGCTCTGGCCCAGCCGGGAACGTCCGTGTTTGCCGAGTTGCGGGGCCGTTTCGTGCCAATGCAGGTCGCCGCGATGCCGTTCGTGACACCCGGCTTCAAGCGCTGAGTTCGATCAGTTTTCCAAAACGTCTTTTTCCTGAACAGGGTAGACCATCAATGAGCACGATCTATTTCACCAAGGATCACGAGTGGCTTCGTCTTGACGGCGATGTCGCGACCGTCGGCATCACGCGCCACGCGGCCGACGAACTCGGCGAACTGGTGTTCGTCGAGGCGAAGGACGAAGGCACGGAGGTTGCACAGGGCGACGCCGCTGGGGTGGTCGAGTCCGTCAAGGCGGCCTCGGACATCTATGCACCGGTCTCCGGCACAGTGACGGGCTTCAACGGCCGCCTGAGCGACGAGCCGACGCTGGTCGGCGAGGATCCGGAGGGTGAAGGCTGGATCTTCACACTGCGTCTGAGCGATGCCGCCCAGCTCGACGCGTTGCTGGACGAAGCTGCCTACAAGGCCCTTCTGGGCTGATCCACCCGCCCCCGTTCGCCTGTTCCTGACTTCCTTCGTGCCGGAGTAACCCCCGCGTGAGCCGTTCTTCCCTGTGGTCCGGGTGCACCCCCGACGCCGACGCTTTCAGCACGCGCCATATCGGTCCCCGTCCCGCCGAGATCGAGGCGATGCTGCGCACGGTCGGGGCCGAATCGCTCGACGCGCTGATGGCGCAGACCGTGCCGTCCGCGATCCGCGATGAGGGCCCGATGGGTCTGGGCGACGCCATGACCGAGACGCAGGCGCTGGCCTATCTGAAGGCCATGGCGGACGAAAACCGCGTCATGACGTCGATGATCGGTCAGGGGTATTACGGCACGGTCCTGCCGCCGGTGATCCTGCGCAACATCCTGGAAAATCCGGCGTGGTACACGGCGTATACGCCGTACCAGCCTGAGATCAGCCAGGGCCGGCTGGAGGCGCTGCTGAACTTCCAGACGCTGGTCGCCGATCTGACCGGGCTGGACATCGCCAATGCCTCGCTTCTGGATGAGGCAACGGCCGGGGCGGAAGCGATGGCGCTGGCGCAGCGCGTGGCGAAGTCCAAGGCTACCCGGTTCTTCGTCGACGAGGACTGCCATCCGCAGACGATCAGCGTTCTGCGCACGCGTGCCGAGCCGCTGGGCTGGGAACTGGTGATCGGGCCGGTCGAGGCGCTGGAGCCCGGGACCGTGTTCGGCGCGCTGTTCCAGTATCCCGGCAGTTCGGGTCAGGTGCGCGACCTGCGTCAGCCGATTGCGGCCCTGCACGCCGCCGGTGCGGTGGCGGCGGTCGCGGCCGATCCGCTGGCGCTTGCCCTGTTGGCGTCGCCGGGGGAACTCGGGGCGGACATCGCCGTGGGGTCGATGCAGCGTTTCGGCGTGCCGATGGGTTTCGGCGGCCCGCATGCGGCCTACATGGCGGTGCGCGATGGTTTCAAGCGCCACATGCCCGGTCGTCTGGTCGGTGTGTCGGTCGACAGCCGCGGGCAGGCCGCCTATCGCCTCGCGCTGCAGACGCGCGAGCAGCATATCCGCCGCGAAAAGGCGACGTCGAACATCTGCACCGCGCAGGTGCTGCTGGCTGTGATGGCCTCGATGTACGCCCTGTATCATGGGCCGGACGGGCTGCGTGCGATCGCCGCGCGTGTGCACCGTCTGGCTTCGGTGCTGACCGCCGGACTGAACTGGCTGGCGGTAAAGGTTGAAACGACGGCGCTGTTCGACACGGTGACGGTCGAGGCCGGCGAGTCCGCGCCTCTGGTGCTGGCGCGCGCGCGCGATGCGGGCATCAATCTGCGCGACGCCGGGAATGGCCGGATCGGCATCAGTTGCGACGAGACGACGACGCCTGAGACGATCGAGGCCCTGTGGGCGTGCTTCACGCCGGACCACGAGCGTCTGCGCCTGTTGACGGAGCGTCTGGACGCGGCCGATCGCCTGCCCGCCGAACTGCGTCGCCAGGCACCACTTCTGGCCCATCCGATCTTCAGCGCGCATGGCTCGGAGACGGACCTGCTGCGCTATATGCGGCGTCTGGCGGACAAGGATCTGGCGCTGGACCGCACCATGATCCCCCTTGGGTCGTGCACCATGAAGCTGAATGCCACGGCGGAGATGATCCCGATCACGTGGCCGGGCTTCTCGGACATGCACCCGTTTGCGCCAGCCGAGCAGACACGCGGTTATGCCCGTCTGTTCGACGATCTGTCGCGCCGCCTGTGCCAGGTCAGCGGGTATGACGCCGTGTCGCTGCAGCCCAACTCCGGCGCGCAGGGCGAGTATGCCGGGCTTCTGGCCATCCGCGGTTATCACGCCGCGCGTGGCGAGGGTGCGCGCGACGTCTGCCTGATTCCGGCCTCCGCGCATGGTACGAACCCGGCTTCGGCCCAGATGGTGGGCATGCGCGTGGTCGTGGTCGCGTGCGACGCGCAGGGCAACGTCGATATCGCCGATCTGAAACGCCGAATCGAAGAGCACGCCGAGCGTCTGGCGGCGATCATGATCACCTACCCCTCGACCCATGGCGTGTTCGAGGAAGCCGTGGTCGAGATCTGTGCCCTGGTGCATGCGGCGGGCGGTCAGGTCTATCTCGATGGCGCGAACATGAACGCCCAGGTTGGGCTGTCGCGCCCTGGCGCGTATGGCGCGGATGTCAGCCATTTCAACCTGCACAAGACGTTCTGCATTCCCCATGGTGGCGGCGGTCCCGGCATGGGGCCGATCGGCGTGCGCGCCCATCTGGCGCCGTATCTGCCCGGACGCCCCGAGGCCAACGGTCGGGACGCCGTGTCTGCCGCGCCATTTGGTTCGGCGTCGATCCTGCCGATCTCGCTGGCCTATATGCTGATGATGGGCGACGCGGGCCTGAAGCGGGCAACCGAAGTGGCGATCCTGAACTCCAACTATATCGCGGCCCGGCTCGAGGGTGCGTATGAGGTGCTGTATCGCGGCAGCAAGGGACGCGTGGCGCATGAATGCATCGTCGATCTGCGTCCGCTGAAAGCCAGCGCGGGTGTCACGGTGGACGACATCGCCAAGCGCCTGATCGATTTCGGGTTCCATGCGCCGACCGTCAGCTTCCCGGTCGCGGGGACCTTCATGATCGAGCCCACGGAGTCGGAGAACATGGTCGAACTCGACCGGTTCTGTGACGCGATGCTGGCGATTCGCGCGGAAATCACCGCGATCGAGGAGGGACACCTCAGCGTCGAGCAGTCGCCGTTGCGCCACGCCCCTCACACTACGCGGGATCTGGCGGAAACCGGCTGGGACCGCGCCTATACGCGCGAACAAGGCTGTTTTCCGCGCGGCGTGGGTCACGGCGACAAGTATTTTCCGGCGGTCAATCGTCTGGACAATGCGTTCGGCGACCGGAACCTCGTCTGTTCCTGCCCGGATATGTCGACCTACGCCTGATCGCACGGCGGGCCGGGGTGTCCGTCCCGGACCGCCCGGCGCACGGCGGCAGTCCCGTCTGACAGGGAGCGGTGGTGAGGCGTCATTTGCGTCCGACGCGGTCGTCGGGGCAATGTGATGGGTCGGCCACGCATCTCTGGCTGGACGATGCCCGTTCAGGGTAGGCTGGGTGCGAGAACAACAGGGGAGGCGGCTCACGTGGTTGAGGACGGGCTGCAGCATAAAGTTGACGCGGCGCTTGGCAGCCACGAGACGCTGGGCGAGCGCATACGCGCACTGCGCAAGCTGGCGGGCCTGACGCAGGAAGACGTCTCGCGCGCGATGGGGCTGTCGCGCAGCGCGGTCGCGCACTGGGAGACCGATCGCGAGGGAAGTGTCCGGCAGCATCTCCCGCGACTCGCCGAACTGCTCGGGGTGCCGGTGGAGGCTTTCCTGAACGGCATGGCGGTGGAGAACGTCCAGGTCGAACTGACGATAGACGAAGTCGACGTGCTGCGACTGTACCGCGAACTCAACGTGGTGGAACGGCTGTCGGTCCAGCGCACGATCGCGCGCCTGCTACGGCGGCGCGACCGGACCGAGACTATCGACTGATGGTGTTTCTCTTTGCCGTGTTCGGCGTTCTGCTGGTGGTGCTCGCGGTTTTCGCGGCCTTCGGGGCGATCCGCGATCTGGTCACCGGACGTAACAGCGCCGCGACCATCGAGGAGAATATCGAGCGCGATGAGGAAGAACTCTGAACCGTCGGTCCTGTGGCGTTGATCCCGTGACCGGCGCGCCCGACGGCCCGCCCCCGGCGGGAGAATCCCTCTCGCGCACCGTCGTGCAGCCGGACAAGCGCGCGCTGCTCAATCGCGTGCGCCGGATCGAGGGACAGGTCGCGGGCCTTGCCGCCATGCTGGACAATGACCGCTACTGCCTCGATATCCTGACGCAGGTGTCGGCGGTGAAGTCGGCCCTTGACGGCCTTGCCGTCCAGCTTCTGGCCAATCATGCTGACGGGTGCCTGCGCCGCGCGATCGGCGCGTCGGAGGCGGACGGGGATGCGGCCATCGCCGAGGTGATGGAGGTGATCCGCAGGATGATCCGATAGGCCAACCGTGTTCGCAAAGGAACCATAGCCATGCAGACAGCATTTTTCACCGTTGAGGGCATGACCTGTGACGGGTGTTCGAGCGGCCTTCAGAAGGCTCTGTCGGCCCTCGACGGTGTCGTGTCGGCCACGGTCGACCGCGCGGCCGCGCGTGCCAGCGTCGACTATGATCCGGGCCGCGTGTCGCCGTCGTCCCTGCGCGCCGCCATCGAGGACGCGGGCTTCGACGTTCCCGCCTGATCGTGACGATCGCGGGGGCAGGCTAGGGCGTCGGGCCGGGCCGGTCGTGGAACCACACCAGCCCTGTCTCCTGACAGGCCAGTGCGTCGAGAACGTCGCTATGCCGCGGCAGGGTCAGGCGCCCCGCGCGTAACGTCGGGGGAGCCTCGGACGCGGGCGGCGCCGTGTGGCGCGGCCCGGTCGACGAGGGCGTCCGGGCCGGGTGGCAGAACGGGAAGACGGACACCATGAGCGTTCCTTCCGTCATCAGGAAACGGGTCGCCCCGTCCATCCGAGATAGTTCAGGCGTGCAGGCGATGGCCCGCAAGCTCATCGGGTTGAGGCCACAGCACGTGGGTCGTGCCCATGTCGAGGTCATGCCACCGCACGAGGGCCGACAGACTGGCGGCCGCGCGTCGTGTCTCCTGGTCTGCCGGCACGCCGTCCGATGCGGCGGCGGTCAGCACCGCCCGCCAAGCCGTTCGAGCCGCGAGAGTTGCTGCTTCGGCTCAAGGCCCATTTGCGGCGGGCGGTGCCGGTGAATCCGACAACGACGCAACGTCCGATCCGATTGGGCAGTCTG
>NZ_JABXXR010000057.1 GCF_013376175.1 Ameyamaea chiangmaiensis | reverse complement strand
CGAGGCGCTCAAGGCCGCCGACCAGCTCGCCGCGCGCGGCCTGGCGCCCACCGTCGTCGACGCCCGCTTCGCCAAGCCGCTCGACACCGCCCTGATCGACCAGCTCGCCCGCAACCACGCCGTGCTGATCACCCTCGAGGAAGGCGCCGAGGGCGGTTTCGGCGCCTACGTCATGCACCACCTCGCCCGCACCGGACTGCTCGACCGCGTCCGCTTCCGACCCATGACACTCCCAGACACCTTCATCGACCACAACACGCCCGACGAACAATACAACCAGGCCGGCCTCAATGCCGCCCATATCGTCGCAACTGCGGTCTCGGCGCTGGGCGCGGCCGGGGGTTCGCGGCAGAGCGCCTGATATGGCCAGGCAACGTGCCGACCAGATGCTGGTCGAGCGCGGGCTGGTCGAAACCCGCTCGCGCGCTCAGGCCCTTATCATGGCGGGCGTTGTCTATAACGGCGACCGTCAGGTGGCCAAGGCCGGCGACCTTCTGCCAGAAGACGCGCACCTGATCCTCAAGGGACAGGACCATCCCTGGGTGTCGCGCGGGGGGCTCAAGCTGGCTCACGGGCTGGAGACATTCGGCTTTGACCCGTCGGGGCGGACCGCCATCGACGTCGGCGCGTCTACGGGCGGCTTTACCGACGTCCTGCTGACCCGCGGCGCGGCCAGGGTTTATGCCGTCGATGTCGGGCACGGCCAGCTTGCATGGAAGTTGCGCAGTGACTCACGCGTCGTCGTGATGGAAAAATGCAACGCGCGAACCCTGTCGGCGGCGTTGATCCCGGAGGCTCCAGGATGTGTCGTCTGTGACGCGAGCTTTATCGGACTACGAACGGTTCTGCCGGCCGCGCTGGCACTCTGTGCTCCCGGCGCCTGGGCGATCGCGCTGATCAAGCCGCAGTTCGAGGCCGGGCGCGAGCATGTCGGCGCGAAAGGCGTCGTACGCGATGCCTCCGTCCATGAGGCCGTGTGTGCCGCCATCACGACGTGGTGGTCGGACCTCCCCGGCTGGCGCGTCACGGGTGTGGAGCCAAGCCCGATCCTCGGCCCCGAAGGCAATCGGGAGTTTCTGATCGGTGCCCTGTACGAGGGTTGACCGGCCGGCCTTGAACCAAGGTTCACGCCACTATGACGACCCTCCCCGTTTACAGCCGACAGCAACACGCGCTTTCCTGACCCGTAAAGGGACGCGAGATCCCGCATCACCAAGGGGAAGGAACGGAGTATGACGCTGATCGATGAGGCCGGTGCCGACACGTTGGATGGAAAGGCACTCGTCATTCATGCCGCCCACGATGTGCGTCTGACGCCGATCACCACCGACGCCCCGGGGCCGGGCGAGATCCGGATCACGCTGGCCTGGGGCGGGCTTTGCGGGTCCGATCTGCACTATTTTCAGCATGGCGGCGTCGGAGCTTCGGTCCTGCGTGAGCCGATGATTCTCGGCCATGAGGTCTCCGGCACGATCGATCGCCTCGGCGCCGGTGTGGGCGGGTTCCACCCCGGGCAGGACGTCGCCATTCACCCCGCGCGCCCGTGCGGCGAGTGCCCGGAATGCCGGCGCGGGCTTCGCCATCTCTGCCGCTCGACCCGCTTTTTCGGCAGCGCCGCGTTCCTGCCGCATACCGATGGTGGCTTCCGCACGTCGATGATCGTGCGCGCCGAACAGGTGCGCGCCTTGCCGCCAGGCCTTGATGTGCGCCGCGCGGCACTTGCCGAACCCCTGGCTGTCGCCCTGCATGCCATAGCCCGCGCCGGCGACGTGCGAGGGCGGAGCGTGCTGGTGCAGGGCGCCGGACCGATCGGGGCCCTGGTGGTCGCCGGGCTGTCAGACCACGGTGCGGGACGGATTGTCGCCACGGACTTGCAGGACTTTCCCCTGTCACTGGCATCGAAACTAGGCGCGCACGCAACATGGAACGCGCGCGACGAGCCACCGGACGAGGAATTCGATGTGGTGTTCGAGGCTACAGGCGTCGCCGCAGCCCTTCCGAATGCCGTAGCGCGCACACGGCGCGGGGGAATTCTGGTTCAGGTCGGGATGTTCCCCCCGGGTCTGGTGGAAACCCCCCTGGCGCAGATCATCAGCCGCGAACTCGATTTCCGTGGCACGCTTCGCTTCGACACGGAGTTTGACGACGCGCTGCTGTTGCTGGCGAAACGGCCGGAGATCGCGGATATTCTGGTTACGCACCAGATGACGCTCGACGAGCATCAGGATGCCTTTGCGATCGGCGCGGACCGTCGTCAGGCGGCAAAGGTGCTGCTCGATCTGCACACGTGACGGGAACGGGCCCGAAGCCCTCCCCGGCCCCGCCACGAGCTCTCAGGCCAGTACGCCGTTGTCCAGCGCGGCACAGAACACCGTCCAGTCTTCGTGCGTCTGTCGGGCATAGCGCAGCGCGAACTCGGCTATGGCGTACGAGAACCGGCGCCCACGGCCTGTGTAGCCACTGATCAGGGCGGCATCGCCCGAGCGCGCGTGTGCCCGCGCCAGGGTGCGTCCACACAGTTGGGCATAGTTGCGAAGGCCTTCGGCTTCCATCATCTCGCCGATCTGCGCCATCCGGCCGTCTTTCATCCGCCGGACGTAGAAATGGCGTGCCTGTTGTCCGGCCTGATCGGGCTCGTGCGTCCAGCCGAGAAACATATCCGGCGTGGCTTGCATGATCCGCTGCCCGGTCACCACGCGTTCGCCACCGTTGGCGTAAGGCGACGGCCCGGCAAAGGGTTCGAGGACCGAGGCGCTGGCCTCCTTGATCTGAAGAAGCAGTGGCTGGCCGTCCGCCGTGGTGAACAGGCCGATCGCGCAATACGTGCCGACGCTGCCTACGCCGACGACCTTGAAGATAACGTCGCGCAGCGCATATCGCTCCAGCAGCAGGCGACGCTCCGCCGGCAGGCTTTCGAGATAACGGGCAAAGGCGGTTCGTATGCGCGTGTCATGCTCGGGCAGACGCATGACCAGGGGCGGGCGGTCGCGGAACCGGGGAACGCGCATGTCCGTGCCCAGCAGACCGAACTGCGACGCCGCGCTCTGCACCTGTTGCTGGAGGTGATCGCGCACCCGGGCCCGGCGACGCGGGGGCCGTATGGTCTCGATCGCGGCGCCCAGATCCGACCGGACGGACCAGCCGGCCAGCGGCGCCTGCCACGCCAGGACGCGCATCTCCCGCGCATAATGCCGTGCGGCACACGCCGCGAGATAGCGTGCCTCCCCTGTCGTGGCGCCCCGTTCGCGTGCCGCCAGCACGAAGCTGGTCGCGAGCCTTTTCACGTCCCACTCGAAAGGCGCGGCCGCTGTCTCGTCGAAGTCGTTAATGTCGAAGACCGGCGCGCCCTCGGGCGATGTAAAGGTGCCGAAATTGGCCAGATGGCAATCGCCGCAGGCCTGTACGCCCAGGCGTGCGGTAGGCGTACGCGCCACATCGGCCGCCATCACGGCGGCCGCCCCCCGCAGAAAAGCGAAGGCGGACGCGCGCATGCGCTGGTATCGAATGGGCAGGAGTTCAGGGATCCGTGCCCTGCCCTGCGCGCGCAGAATGTCGAGCGGCACCGTCCTGTCCGGTTGCACGGTCCACGCGCTCTGGTGGCGCCGCGCGACGTCTTTTCTGCGCTGCCGCCCGGCCTCGAGCCGCGTCTGGCGATCGTCGCGAGACTGCGAGAGCGCCTTCCCGTCATCCCCGACACGTGTTGACATCAGACAGGGCTCCCCGTGCCGGTTTCGCGCGACAGCCCCGACTGTCTCAGCGCGCGCGGCGTTCGTCCAGACCGCCCATCGCATCAAGGGCGGCGAGTTCGGACAGCAGGCGCCATAGAACCGACGGTTCCATCGGGGCGTCGTCATCGTGGATAAGATGATCGAAACGGGCGAGCTTGGTTTCGAATTCGTCGTTCGACATGATCGCACTCCCTTGCTTGTTGACCTTCCCTTCCTTGCCAGCAGGCATGGCGTCCTGATGACCGGAATGCGGTGAACATGGGGCATCGACCGGACGGTCCCGGCGGGTCCGCACAGTCTGTGGAGCCCGTTTTTACTTTCCTTTCCGGCACGCCGTTTGTTAGGGGAAGGCCCGGTATCGCCCCTGTCGCGGCCCAAACCATGGACATTCTGAACCCGTCATGACCCTTATTGCCGAGCGACCTGCCATCTCCGACCTGACCGAGGCCGAGCGCACGCGGATCCTGGCCAAGTCGGCCCTGTTCGCCCCGCCCCCGGCGGTGACGGCGGACGGACGTCGCGATCTGGTCGGGCTGACGCGCGAGGAACTGACCGAGGAGCTTCTTGCGATCGGGGAAAAGGCGTTCCGCATCAAGCAGCTCTGGCACTGGATCTATCATCAGGGCGCGACCGATTTCTCGCGTATGAGCTCGATCGCAAAGCCGCTGCAGGAAAAGCTGGCCGAACGCTTCGTCATCGGCCGCCCCGAGGCCGCGACGGTACAGACCTCGACCGACGAAACACGCAAATTCCTGTTTCGTTTTCGCGACGGCCAGGAAGCCGAGACCGTCTATATTCCCGACCGGCGCGAGGACCGGGGTGCGGTCTGCATCTCGTCGCAGGTCGGCTGCACCCTGTCCTGCACCTTCTGTCATACCGGTACGCAGAAGCTGGTGCGCAATCTGGGAGCGGCCGAAATCGTGGGCCAGTTCATGGGTGCGCGCGATTCCTACGGCGAATGGCCGAGTCCGCGTGGCGAGACGCCGCGGCTTCTGTCGACCATCGTGCTGATGGGCATGGGCGAGCCGCTGTATAATTACGAGAATGTCGCCCGCGCGATGCGGATCGTCATGGATGGCGAGGGGATCGGCCTGTCGCGCCGGCGCATCACGCTGTCGACGTCGGGCGTCGTGCCGATGATGGACCGGTGCGGCGAAGAATTGGGCATCAACCTTGCCATCTCGCTTCATGCGGTGACGAACGACTTGCGCGACGAGATCGTGCCGCTCAATCGCAAATACCCGATCGAGGACCTGCTGGCGGCCTGCCGCCGCTATCCGGCGGCCAGCAACGCCCGCCGGATCACGTTTGAATACATCATGTTGCGGGGCGTCAACGATTCGGAAGCCGAAGCACGCGAGCTTGTGCGCCTGATTTCGGGCATCCCGGCCAAGGTGAACCTCATTCCGTTCAACCCGTGGCCCGGCAGCGCCTACCGCCCCTCGACCCGGGAGCAGCTCAACCGTTTCGCGCAGATCGTCATGGATGCGGGCTTTGCCTCTCCCATCCGCATGCCGCGCGGCCGTGACATTCTGGCCGCATGCGGCCAGTTGCGCACCGAGAGCCGTCGCGCGCGCGCCGCACTGGCCGCGCACGATGCGGCGGACGACGTGCAGGGCGTCTGAACCCCGGCACAACGCATGGTCTGGCGAGCACGCGCCAGCGGTGCTAGGAGCCTGCGCTGACCCTGTCGTCACTGTCCCATATCCACCCCTCGCCGATCGGAGACCCGTTCCATGGCCGCCCGCGAAGTCAAGAAAGTCGTTCTCGCCTATTCCGGCGGTCTCGACACCTCGGTTATCCTGCGCTGGCTGCAGACCAACTATGGCTGCGAGGTCGTGACCTTCACCGCCGACCTGGGTCAGGGCGAGGAACTGGAGCCGGCGCGCAGGAAGGCCGAGATGTTCGGCGTGAAGGAAATCTTCGTCGAGGACCTGCGCGAGACGTTCGTCAAGGACTTCGTCTTTCCGATGTTCCGCGCCAACACGCTGTACGAGGGCCAGTACCTGCTGGGCACGTCGATCGCCCGTCCGCTGATCGCCCAGCGCCAGATTGAAATCGCCGAGCAGGTTGGCGCCGACGCCGTCGCCCATGGTGCGACCGGCAAGGGCAACGACCAGGTCCGGTTCGAACTCGCCTACTACGCGTTGAAGCCCGACGTGACGGTGATCGCGCCGTGGCGGGAATGGGACCTGACGTCGCGCACGCGCCTGCTGGCCTTCGCCGAGGAACACCAGATCCCCATCGCCAAGGACAAGCGCGGCGAGGCCCCGTTCTCGGTGGACGCGAACCTTCTGCATTCGTCCTCCGAAGGCAAGCTGCTGGAAGACCCGGCGGTTGAGCCGGACGAGATCGTGTTCCAGCGCACCATCGCGCCCGAGGCCGCGCCGGACGTCGCGACCGAGATCGCGATCGATTTCGTATCGGGCGACCCGGTGGCCATCAACGGCGTCGCGATGTCGCCCGCGACGCTGCTGACGCGCCTGAACGAGCTCGGCCGCGCCAATGGGATCGGGCGCCTCGATCTCGTGGAGAATCGCTTCGTCGGCATGAAGTCGCGCGGCGTTTACGAGACCCCGGGCGGCACCATCCTGCTGCAGGCGCACCGTTCGATGGAGACGATCACGCTGGACCGCGAGGCCGGACACCTGAAGGACAGCATCATGCCCCGCTATGCGGAGCTGATCTATAACGGGTTCTGGTTCTCGCCCGAGCGTCGCATGCTTCAGGCCCTGATCGACACCAGCCAGCAGTCCGTCACCGGTCGCGTTCGTCTCAAGCTCTACAAGGGCAACGTGGTCTGCGTCGGCCGCGAGAGCCCCAACAGCCTCTACGATACCCGCGTTGTGACCTTCGAGGATGACGAAGGGGCCTATAATCAGGTCGATGCGCAGGGCTTCATCAAGCTCAACGCACTGCGCCTGCGTCTCGGTGGCCAGATCGGGCGGCGCGGCGGCGCCCTGTGACATCCCGGGCGGGGCGCGCGGTTTCGTGACCGTGACGCACCGCCTTTCCGCCTTAATGCCACGCCACGAAGGGACATCATGACTCGTCCGGCCCTCCTGTCTCTCGCCCTGCTGACCTCCCTCTCGCTGAGTGCCTGCGGCGGCCATCCGGACGAGCCGGAACTGACCCCGGCCCAGCAGTTCGCCAAGGAGCGTTCGGAGCCCGGCGTCAAGGTCCTGCCCGACGGGCTCGCTTACAAGGTTTTGAAGTCCGGGCCAACCGACGGTGCGCAGCCGCATCCCGGCGGCACCATGCTGGTTATTTACGAGGGGCGCCTGCCGGACGGTTCGATCTTCGACAGCTCCGACCAGCACGGCAACGGCGCTTACATGCAGATGCCGCTGGACGGTCTTGTGAAGGGGTGGATGGAGGCGCTGCCGATGATGCATGTCGGTGACATCTGGATGCTGTATGTGCCGCCGGAACTCGGCTACGGCCACAAGGCGATGGGCATCATCCCCAAGGACAGCCCCCTGGTCTTCAGGATCCAGTTGCTCGGCGTCGAATAACGGACGTGCGCCGTCTTTCCGGGGCGTTGGCGGGCGCCCTGAGTCTTGTGGCGGTCAGCGCCTGCACGCCACGCGACAAGGGCCATGCCGCCTACGCGACCAACTGCGGCATCTGTCATCACGGCGGCGAAGGCATGCCGGGCGAGACGCCGCCCCTGCGTGGGCGACTGGACCGCATCGCCGCGACGGAGCTGGGGCGGCGCTATCTTCAGCATGTGCTTCTCAATGGTGTCAGCGGTCCGATACACGCCGGGGGCGAGCCTTACTCGGGCGAAATGCCGTCGTTCCGCCGTCTGGACGACCCGACGATCGCCGCCATCCTGACTTGGTTGTGCAGCCGGGGTGATTCGACGGTCGCGCCCGTGTTCACCGCGAACGATATCGCGCTGGCCCGCCGCGAGACCCTGTCTCCCGGCATGGTGTGGGACGAACGCGCGCACCTTGACAGGGTGACGCCGCTTCCCTGAAGAACCGGGTCTGCCCCTCCCCCTTGATGGATCGACGACAGCCCGATGCAACGTATCTTCTCTGGCATACAGCCCACCGGTGTCCCGCAGCTCGGCAATTATCTGGGCGCGATCCGCAACTGGGTACGGCTGCAGAACGATCACGAGTGCATCTTCAGTCTGGTAGACATGCACGCGATCACGATGTTTCAGGATCCGGCAACCCTGCGTGAGCAGACACGCGCCCAGACCGCCGTTCTCCTGGCCTCCGGCATCGATCCGAAGGCCCACATCCTGTTCAACCAGTCGCAGGTCAGCGCACACGCGCGACTGGGATGGATTTTCACCTGCGTCGTGCGGCTCGGCTGGCTCAATCGCATGACCCAGTTCAAGGACAAGGCCGGAAAGGACCGGGAGAACCATTCGGCTGGCCTATACACCTACCCGGCGCTGATGGCGGCGGATATCCTGGCCTACAAGGCGACGCGCGTGCCGGTCGGCGACGACCAGCGCCAGCATCTCGAACTGGCCAACGACATCGCCCAGAAGTTCAACCATGATTACGGCACGGATTTCTTCCCGCAGATCGAGGCCGTGATCCCGCCCGTGTCCGCCCGGGTCATGAGCCTGCGCGACGGCACGAAGAAGATGTCCAAGTCCGATCCCTCTGAGCAGAGCCGAATCGAAATGACCGATGATGCCGACGCGATCGCCCTGAAGCTGCGTCGCGCCAGGACCGACCCGGAACCTTTGCCGTCTGAAATCGCTGGTCTGGAGGGGCGCGCCGAAGCGCGCAATCTGGTCGGCATCTATGCGGCGCTGGCCGGCCTGTCGGCCGAAGAGGTGCTCGCCCGGCACGGCGGCGAGGGCTTCGGGCCGTTCAAGGCCGCGCTGACCGAGGTCGTCGTGGACACGGTCGCTCCCATCGCTGCGGAAACGCGTCGCCTGCTGGCCGATACCGCCCATCTCGATGCCATGCTTCGGGACGGCGCACGGCGCGCGGCCGCACTCGCGGACCCTATCGTGGCCGAGGCCGAGGCGCTGGTGGGGTTCATTCGATAAACCATACGGAGAGAGGTCCATGCGACAGGCGATCGAGACACTGACGATCCAGACCCGACGCAAGGGCCTCATTCCCATAACGGAGTCCGTCGCGGCTTTCGTGGCGGACAGTGACATCGAGACCGGGCTGCTGACCCTGTGGTGCCGCCATACCTCCGCGTCGCTGGTCGTGCAGGAAAACGCCGACCCCACGGTGCGAACCGACATCGAGCGGTATTTCGACGCTCTCGTCCCCGAGGACCACCCTTACATCCATGACTACGAGGGGCCGGACGACATGCCCGCACACCTGCGCACCGTGCTGACGCAGACGCAGATGTCCATCCCTGTCTCGGGCGGCCAGATGGTACTGGGCACCTGGCAGGGCCTGTATCTGTTCGAACATCGGCGTCACCCGCACCGGCGCTCGGTCGTCATGCATCTGATGGGCGAGTAACGCGACGCCGTCGCGACCGCAAAAACTCAGGCGGGCCAGTTGGGAATGACGAACCGTGCGGGGCAGTTGTCCTGAGCCTCGGGTGGCGAGAGTGCGGCCTCGGCGTTTGGGAACAGCGCAAGCTTCGTCGGGGACACCGTAAGCCACAGTTGCGTCAGGATGGTTCGCCCGGCGGTGTCGCGTTCACAACGGAGTTGGAGCGCGCCTGCGGGCAGAGGCGTCGCTCCTCGCACGTGTGGATCCGCGGCAAATGCCGACAGGACGGCGTCATGTGCCACGTCCTGCCCGGCCTGACGCTGCAACCACTGACCGAACGCCGAGTCCGCCAGTCGGCTTCGTAGCGACAGGGCGGTGCGGAAGAACGTATCGGGCGCGAACCCGAAGCAGCGTGCATGCTTGACGTATTCATGCGCAGTCAGTGACGACGCCAGTCGCGGCACGACACGGTCGAGCGCATCCCGTGTCTGCGCGGTCACGGGCGGATCGACCGGCGTCTCGTCGGTTCCGGGGGCATCGAACAGGGCGCAGCCCTTCGCCCACCATGTCGGGGCCGGTACATGGTCGCGGATCAGGCTTTGCGGACGAGACGCCCACAGACCGTGCAGCCCGATGAGCGGTGCGCGCGGCTGGCCGGCGACGCAGCCGGGCACGGTCGCGCAGAACCCGGGTTGCCAGGTCAGGGCCAGTGTATAGTGCCTGAAATCTCCATGCGCCGTGGCAACCGGCGTCGGCGCAGCCACAGGTTCAGGCTGTGCGCATCCCGCGATCGCCGACAGGACGACGGCGCACCACAGTGCCGTCGTCCCGCGCCGCAATCCGGCGGAGAGACGGCGAAAAACGAGGTGTTGCAACGGGTACGTCATGCAAAAATCCATGGGTAACGGGTATGTTTGTCCGAAGCCTGACAAATCGTGGCTGGTGGCCACAATCGTGCGCCGTGCGATTGCCACGCAAGCCTGCCTCATGCGTTAGCTGTTGTCATCGCTAGAAAAACCCGTCCGCGTGGACGGTGAATGCAGGGAGAGCCGCCGTATGATCGTGGACCGCCGGAAAGGGGTCGCTATTCTCGTCCGGGAAAGTGCGCTGCCGCTGCTGCTTCTGGCGGCATGGGATTTCGTCGTCGTCATTCTGTTTCAGGTCTATCATCAGGAATGGATGGAGCAGCCCACCCTGCCCCTGTCGCTGATCGGCTCGGCACTGGTGCTCTATCTCAACGTTCGCAACACCGCGGCCTATAACCGCTGGTGGGAGGGGCGCACGCTGTGGGGGGCGATCACCAACAATTCGCGCTCGTTCGGGCGTCAGGCCTCGACGTTGTTGAGGGAGCGTCCGGATCTCGCCTGCGCCATGGCGGCCTATCCGCATGCCCTGCGCGGGGCCCTGGGCCGCGTGGATGTGTCGGAGGACCTCCGGCGGCTGCTGACCCCTGCCATGTATGAGGCCGTCATGGCCAAGACGAACCGTCCCAATGCCGTGCTGTACCAGATCGGCTACGGAGTGACCGAGGAAGTGACCAGGCGCGGCATCGATGGCGCGGTGCATGGTCAGATCGATCGTATCCTGTCGGACCTGGCCAACGCGCAAGGCGGCCTGGAGCGGATTCGCAACACGCCACTGCCGATCCAGTTTTCGACCGTCCCGCGTCTGCTGGTGCATGTGTTCTGTCTGGTTCTGCCGCTGTCGATGGTCCAGACGCTGGGGTGGATCACCCCGCTGGGGTCGTCGCTGGTCGGGCTGCTCTTCGTCGGGCTGGACAAGGTCGGCAGCGATCTGGAAGAGCCGTTCAATTCCACCCCTCACGGCTTGCCGATGCGCACCATGTGCCGGACGATCGAAATCGATCTGCTTCAGGGTGCGGGCGTTCCTGCCGAAGGGCCGCTTGCTCCGGTCAAGGGGGTCGCGCCCTGAGCGCCGGGCGCGATCGAACGAGACATTTGCGGGTAATTCTGTTATAGCCTCCGTCATGAATACCTTTCGGACGGGCCCCAAGGGGGGCATGACAGACGCGATGGCCCGCACGGCTGCCGCAGCGACGGCAGCTCAGGCGAAGGTCAAGGAAAAGGATGACGACCCCTTCCGCGAAGGCGACGCGATTGTCTATGCCGCCCACGGCGTCGGTCGGGTGGACCGGATCGGTGTCGACGAGATCGCCGGCACGCAGCTGGAAGTCATCCAGATCTCCTTCCCCGGCAACCAGATGACGTTGCGCATTCCTCTGTCGAAGGCGCGCCGGTCCGGCCTGCGCAAGATCGTCTCGCGCGAGATCGTCGACAAGGCGATGACGATCATCAAGGGCAAGCCGCATGTGTCCAAGGGCATGTGGGCCCGCCGCGCCGTGGCGTATCAGGAAAAGATCAACTCCGGTGATCTGGTGCAGATCGCCGAGGTTCTGCGCGACCTGCGCCGCAATGTGGACAGCCTCGACGGCAGCTTCAGCGAGCGCAAGTTGTTTGAGGCGGCGCAGGAGCGTTTCGTGGCCGAGGTCGCGGTCCTTGAGAACAAGGAACCGACCGAGGTGCTCGAGGCCCTGACGGCCACCATGAAGGCAGCCTGATCGGTCGCCATCCTGAGACCGTATGACCGGCTGATAAAGCCGGTTATGCGACGCTGCTGGCAAGCGTCAACCGACATCCCTTCGGCGCGTTGCAGTGTGAGAGACACCTTAATCTTTCATGCGAAGGCTGCACTTACGATGTCCATCACCCTTCCCAGTCGCTTCGGCGGTCGCCGCGCGTTCGTTACAGGATCGTCGCAGGGCATCGGGCTTGCCACGGCTCAGTTGTTCGCCCGCGAAGGCGCCCGGGTCGCGGTCAATGGACATCGGCCCGAGGCGCTGGAAGACGCACTGACATCACTGCCCGGCGGCCCGCATGTGGCCCTGCCCGGCGATATTAGTGCGGAGGACAGCGTTGCGGCGATGTTCCGGACGCTTCAGGACGCGTTCGGCGGCCTGGACATTCTGGTCTGCAACGCCGGTATCCAGACCGAGGAGCCGTCGGACTCCCTGACCCTCGACGCCTTCACTCGCGTCATGGCGGTCAACGTCACGGGCGTGGTCCTGTGCGCGCGCGCCGCGCTGCACCAGTGGCGTGCGGAGGGCCGATCCGGCACCATCGTGATCAACAGTTCCGTTCATCAGATTATCCCCAAGCCCGGCTATCTCGGATATTCGGCCAGCAAGGGCGCGGTCGGCAACATCGTCCGGACGTTGGCACTGGAGTTCGCGCGCCATGGCATTCGTGTGAACGGCGTGGCTCCCGGCGCCATCGAAACGCCGATGAACGACGCCTGGACCTCTGACCCCGCCAAGCGCGAGGCCGTGTGCCGCCACATTCCGATGCACCGTCCCGGTACGTCGGACGAGATCGCGGAGGCTATCGCGTTTCTCGCCTCTGACGCCGCTTCTTATGTGACGGGCCAGACGCTATATGTCGACGGCGGTCTGACGCTCTATAACGACTTCGCCGAGAACTGGGCGAGCTGACGGACGAGACCCGTCAGGTGTTCGGGCTCGCTGTGGAAACGGACGGTTTTGCCGGAGTGGTCGTATGACCCCAGCGGCGGAATGCCAGACGCGCGCTCAATCTCAATCCGGCACGCTGCTGCGCCCACCAGCCGCCATCAATCATGGCGCGGTCGGCACGCGGGTCGCCGGTCTCGACGACGTCATGCGAGAAGTCGGCGGTGCGGAACAACATGTCCCACCATGGGAACACCGCGCCGAAATTGCATGAGCGGCGGCCGGCGGCCTTGTGTCCGTGATGGACGCGATGAAACTGTGGCGATACCAAAAGCCTCTCGCCCAGCCAGCCGAAGCCGACACGCGTATTGGCGTGCGATAGGCCTTCGACAAACCGGAGCATCAGCATCAGCAGCGGAAACTGAAGCGGCGGCACGCCGATCAGCAAGCCAATGATGACGGCCCACAGATAGGTGATCGTATCGTCGAGCAGATGATTGCGGTCATCCGACCAGAACGTCATTTTTTCCTGGGCGTGATGAATGGCGTGCAGGCCGTACCACCATCCGAAGATGTGCGAAAAGCGATGACGCCAGTAGTCGGCAAAATCGAGCAGGAACGCATACAAGAAAAATGTGATGACCGGGTGGTCAATCAGCATGGGAAACGTGGTCTCAAGCGTCGGCGGGATATAGCCGCGGTCGGTCAGGACACCGCTGAGCCATGTCTGGGCCTGATAAAACAGGAAGAACGTCACCAGCGGAAACAGTCCGATGCGCGCGATCAGCGTATAGAGAATATCAGTCCCGACCGCTTCGCGCGTCGGCCATTTCTGGAGCGGCCAGAAACGTTCGAGCGGCATGCAGACGCTCAGATTGAGGCCGACCTGAAGTACACCGTAAATTGCGAACATCGCCCACAGGAACGACGTATCTTCCCACTCCATCCACCCGAAGTGATAGAGGACCGGTATGAGCCAGTGTTCCTGAATCCAGCCTGCAAGCCAGGAGAAGGGGTCGATCATCGTCAGTGTGTCCGTGCAGCGGCGTGTCAACCTGCATTATGAGCCTCGTGCCACAGGGCATCAAGCAACGCGCGCCGGAGCTGATGTGTTGTCTCGTCACGGATCGGTCACTACAAACAAACCCAACTGCTTACGGACAGAGAAGTATGTTTGTTATTTAAAAACATCACAAAATCTAAAGACGCTATGCTCGCAAACACCGATGGATTTATCGCGATGATCCGTCGCCCCTGGAAACACCTATGACGTCACGACCGAACGAGGCAGCGCTCTCCCGTGCATCGCTGGAAGTATCCGCGGGGAACTTCAGCGCCGTTCATGCCCTTCTCGCCCCGTTTTACGGTGATGGCGACGTCACGATCGATCGTCTGGCGTTGCTGGTGCTCAGCGGCCTCGGCGATGTCGAACAGGCCGCCCAGTTGGCGGTACGTCTGGCGGATGCCGCGCCGGACCAGGTTCATCCGGGCCACTCCCTGATCGAGACGATGGGCGCACTCGACAGGCGACCGGCCGCCGAGGCCGTGCTGCGCCGCGTGGTAGAGCTGTCGCCCCATGATCCCAGGGGGCTGGAGGCGTTGGCAACCGTTCTGGTTCAGACGGGCCGCTTCGAGGAGGCGTTGCATCTGCAACAGTCTGCCCTGGCCAGGAATCCTCACAACCAGAACGTGCAGCTCGTGCTGGCGTCCATGCTGTCCGAAAGCGGCCGCTACGACGAGGCCATCGCAATCCTGAAACGCCTTTGCGACCGCTATCCCAACAATATCGCCGCCCACGCGAATCTGGCCTGCCTGTACACGGCTGTCGGTGCGATGGATGACGCACTGGCAATCTATCGTGTCGTCCTGCCGATGGCACCGCAGGATCCGCGCATTCGCCTGAACCACTCCATCGGACTTCTGAAGGCCGGTCGTTTTGCGCAGGGCTGGTCGGAGCACGAATGGCGGTTGCAGCTTCCGGGCCATACGACGCTGCCCCGTGCGACACTGCTGCCCAATGTTACGGCGAGCCTGGATCTGGCCGCAAAGCGGGTGTTGGTCACGCACGAGGAGGGGCTGGGCGACACGCTGATGTATCTGCGGTACGTGCCCGAGCTAGCACGACGTGGCGCTGTGGTGACGGTAATGGTCCCGCCCGCCCTCCAGAAGCTCGCGGAGCGGGTGGACGGCGTGGCGCGCGTCTGGACGGAGTCTGACGCGCCTGATTTCGACTACCACTGTCCGTTCATCAGCCTGCCCCGGGCTCTGGCCGTGACCGGGCGGCCGCTTGGCGATCCTGTCCCATATCTACGCGCCGACCCCGCTCTGGTCGCCACGTGGGAGAAGCGGCTGTCGGTGCTCGATGGGCTTCGCGTTGGCCTCGTATGGAGTGGCGCGCCACGCCCGACGCAGACCATTCCGCACATGATCGATCGCAAGCGTTCTATTCCTCTGGAGACCCTGCGCCCGCTGAGCGGTCTTCCGGGCATCGACCTCGTCAGCCTTCAGCTGGGACCGCCGCGCGACCAGATCGCGGCCTTGGAGAAGGGCTTCACGCTGCTCGACCCCATGGACGATGTGAACGACATGAACGACACGGCCGCGCTGATGATGGCGCTGGACCTTGTCGTCTCGGTCGATACGTCGAGCGTTCATCTTGCCGGGGGGTTGGGGTTACCGGTGCTGATGCTGGACCGGCTCGACCATTGCTGGCGTTGGCCGGTGGGCCAGCGGGACAGCCAGTGGTACCCCCATATGGAGATTTTCCGCCAGACGAGACTGTTCGACTGGAAGCCGGTCGTCCGGCGTGTGTGCGAGCGCGTGCGCGCGATCGAATCCTCCTCGGCCGCGCCGATCTGACCGTCCCTGCCCGCACTCAATAATCGAACTGGTACAACAGGCCGACACTGCTGCCGGGGTCGTTTTCGGGAGTGGTGAAGCCGGTGACATTCCCACCGGTCCCGACGGTGGTGTTGAGCTTGAGTCGCTTGGTCAGATCGACCTGAACCTGCGCCTGCGTCCCCGAGCCCGACGTCGCCTGCTTAGCCCCGACATACACCCCCCGCATCACGTATTTACCCGCTTCGAGGGACGCACCGCCGTTCCCCACGCCGGACCCGCCGCCGAGCTGGAGGCGGTCGAGGCCCAGAGACTTTCGCACCGTGCCTAACGGGTCGAACGACGAGCCACCGGCCAGGGAGGCCAGTGCCGCACCGACCTCGGCCAGTTCGGTGGTCGACAGGTCTTGGGCCGACTTGCCGAACAGCAGCAACGCAAGCACCTGATCCTGAGGCAGCGACGGAATGGACGAGAACGTGATCTTCGGGTCGCTGGCATACCCCCCGACCGACAGGCGCGCGGTGGTACCGCTGACGTTGCGATCGGCCTGAAAATCAAGCGTCGGGTCCAGTTTGTGCGCGACGCCGCTGCCATTGAACGCCACGCGACCATGCGTGAAATTAAGATCGATCGCGGCCAGGTTGAAGTTACCGCGCCGCATGTCAAAACCACCCTCGACCACGGGTGCGGATGCCTCGCCGGTAACGTGCAGGTTGCCCGCCATCTCGGCATCCAGACCGTGGCCGCGCACGAAGAAGTGGCCGGGCGAGACGACATGCACGTCCAGTCCGACGACCATGCCACCCTGGCGTGTGGCCGAGACGGGCGCCGGCGGCTTGTCACCGGGCCGCACGACGTCGAGCGTCGCCACCGAGGCCGGCATGGCATTGGGAATGTTCACCTCAACCTCCGGCAGGGTGACGGAACCGCTGACGTCGATCCGCTGCGTGGCCATTCCCTTGATCGCCATGTCGGCGTTCATCGTGGCGGTGATCAGGTCGCTGCTGATCGGAGTGGCGTCGTGCGCCGTGAACGTCAGAGCGACGGGTATGCCAGGCTGGAACGCACCGACCGATCCCGCCAGCGCCAGGCCGCCCTTGCCGGCCTTCGCATCGAAGCGCTCGATCACGATACGGTCGCCCGCCGCGACGATCCCCGCCGTGATATCGGTCAGTCGGACACCCTGTGCGAAGTCCTGAACTTCGCCGCCCGTCAGGTCGACACGGCCTGTCGCGCGGGGTTGCGCGGCGGTTCCGGCAACGGCCATGGCGATCCGCAGCAGCCCTTTCGCCTCGCGCCCGGAGGCTCCCAGAATACCGTTGGCGAGCGACAGGTCCACGGAACCATCGGCCCGCACGGCCAGCGGGCCCTTCATGTCCGTCGGGACCGTGCCCCGCGCGGTCAGGCCGACCTTCGGGCCCG
>NZ_JABXXR010000056.1 GCF_013376175.1 Ameyamaea chiangmaiensis | reverse complement strand
GACAACCAACGACCATTCTTCGTCTGATACGTCAGAAGGATACGGCTTCCGAACTTGCGTCATTCAGCATTACTGAACCAATCACGCACGAAAGTACATAACACCCTCTAGTTTATAAAATAGATATTTCCATTCTACATTGTACGAACCATTACGATGGGTGCACCTCGGACAAAAGCTGAGAAATCGCTGAGTAGACTTCGTCTACCGAAATCAACCTAATGCAGGCTACGTCCTTGGCGCACTCATCATAATTGTGGTGCAGCGAGCAGCCAGCGCACGGTACACGCCGGCTGATCGCGATACCCCCGCGCTCCTGTCCCCATTCCTGCCAACCAATTCGCGATGAATGAAGACTCACGACCTGCGTTCCCCGAAGAGAAGCCAGATGCTTGGGGCCGGAGTCATTGCCGATAAAGGCCGACGAAAAGGACAGGAATGTGTCGAAATGATCGAATGGCATTTGGCCACTCACGTAGACAATACCACCACTATCCAGCAGATCAGCGGGCAGGCGTGACTTCTGATCGGTATTTTCGGCCATATAGACTACACGCATTCCCATATGGCGGACAACGCGTTCTGCCAACTCAGTGTAATGCGGCCAATGGGTAAACTTAATACGCGCACCGCTATGGATTACGATATAGGGTTCCTGGGCCGGAACGCCATACGGAACTAATGTCTCACGGCTTAAGTCATTTCGTCTGATAACCCGTGCGCCGCTATCCGCCGCGAGAGCGACCGCATCGCCGATAATTGCCGTTCTTGCTGAATGTTTTACAAAATCACAACCCGTGCTCGGATCATAACTCGAAAAATTCAAATCGATCGATTTGCGTGGTCCCCCGAAACCCATTGTCAACGGCGCGCCCAGAAGTGGAAGCAGCTTATGAGAATTAGCCGATACGGGAAGATCGATAGCAAGATCGAAATTAAACGGCGCCAAAGCCTTCTTAAGGGCTATTTGATCTTCTATGGACATCACCCGATCACGCATAACTGGATCGTCTGGGAAGTTGACCACGATAATTTCGTCGAAGATACCGAGCGAGCGAGCAAGCCCTTCGTTGGCACGACTCAGGAGACCGACCAGTTTTGCACGCGGCAGCGCGGCACGAATCTTCTGAAGCGCAGGAACTGAAGCTACCAGATCGCCAAGCTGATCTGGTCGAAGCACTGCAACTGTCTTGACGTCGAATGGAAACGATTGGGTGGTGCACCTGTGCAGTACGCTTGGACGAGCATTGATCTGCTCAACCAGGGTGAGAGGGGTATCTTTGTCGAGGGTCTCCAAGACAGCGTCGGACTGGTTATAGTATGCAGTTTCGAACGGCGGCGCGACGATCAAACGCTCCCGCCGCCAAGTCTTGCCTTCGGCCTCATCTAAACCTGGTGCAACAGCGCGAAAAACAAAATCATGCCACCCCGATTCGACGTCCGTGAAGTCGATCCAGGCATTATAGCAATACTTACGAATATCCTTATTTGTCTTCTCACGAGGTTGCGTGGCAATAGTGAGATTTTCGCTGTGAATCAACTCCCCGTCCATTATGATATCGACTCGGTCAATGTGCACCGAAGATACGAGATACCCACGCAGAGCAGAAATACCTCTGACCGTCAGTCCTTTTCCCCATTCGCTCGTCTGCGGCGTTCCGTTCCGAGTTGGGACAAACGCAGGTTGATGGGTGACGCATAAATCTTCATAAGATTGCGCGATCAGCGAACCGTCCAATAGAGGATCGAACAGATCATATTCTGAGAAGCCATATTGAACTTCAGCATCCGTCGGCGATAGCAATGCACTGCGCCTGCGCTCTAGGCGAAGATCATCAGACCACTCGATTGCCTCTACCTCACGCCGGGGAGACTCCCAATCGGGACTTAGTTCGGACGCTCTGCGGTAGTGACTTAGTGCATCTTCATATCGGCCTTGTACCTTGCAGAAGTGACCAAGTTGTAGGGAGATCTCCGGGTCATTTTCATCTGCCGCATAAACGATATCGTAATGTTGGCGTGCAGCCTCAAAATTACGCGCTTCTTTATACATATGACCGACTTGCATACGAATGCCTCGGTCTTCTCGAATCTCGAGAACATTAAGGAAGAGTTCGGCCGCTTCACGAAAGCGGCCTGTATCTCTTGCGTGATCCGCGATATCTAATCGTCTCTTCCATTCTGCGTCTTGCCCTTTTTTGCTCTCCCGTGGTTCACCATCACCTCTAGTGACATGAAGAACTTCAACCACCTTCGAGGTGGCTCGGGGATAGAGAGAGCGGATCAGTTTACCAAAGTTCATTGCAGACTCGTCTTCAGAAAATCAGCGACCCTACGTTTACGCGACGAGACGCTATCCGGCACTTTAAAATATTACTCTGTATAGAGATTTACCTTAGATTAGCCAGGCATTTCGCGATACAAAAAAGCCCGCATAGGAAATCATCACGAGGTATAATCAACGTTCATTTTACGTTTCAAGCCTAATGATCTCTCGAGCGGGACCGTAAATATGATAGAGCGAGCTGGCAGGCATATAGTCGGTGAGCGGCCGTCCTAGCTGATCGAGCCGATCTATCCACCCACCCCGAAGACGCTCGGGCGCGTATTGTGCGAGAAATTGCTGACCAAGGGCCAGAGGTGAAGCAAAATTCATTTTACCGAGAGTTTGCCGCCGGCATAGAAGGCGAAGCAACTCCGTCTGAGGCCATACGCGCGTAGTGCGTTCGAGAACAACGCCATCTTCCGTCATAGCGTCGAACACAAAGGTCGTCGTCTTATCACATCCCTGCGTGATGCCCGCATGAAACAAACGTTCTGCGGCGCTTTCAAGTTGACTCCCCATGGCCCCGGTCACCGCCGCAAGGCGCTGATATTCGTATAGAAGCCATGCCCACTCAAACAGGTGACCTGGTTCAACACGGTTCTTGCCCGGCGCTTCGACCGGCGACCAGTCGGTGGCAAAAAACTCCAGCAGGAGACGGCTGCGCGGCTCGATCAGTTTATGCAGGGCTAGCTCAACAAGCTGTCTGGCCTCTTCGAGATAGAATTCGTCACCCGACGCTTCGAACAGCGCCAAATGGGCCTCGAGCAAATGCATATGCGGATTCTGCCGTCGGAGGTCGTCAGATGGAGGCACGGCGTCCCGGTAACCACCATTGCCAGCGGCAAAGATGGTTTTGATCTCACTGGCCGTGGTGCGCGCCATAGCGTGATAGCGTGCATCGCCGCAAATACGGATCGCCCACGCATACGCAAACAAAATGAATGCATGCGCGTAAAGGTCGCGGGTGCCGTTTGCCGGTCTACCGTCGGAGGCAATAGAAAATATCCAGCCGGGCTGCCCGTCGACCCCACGATACAGACGCTCAACCCGATCAAGGCAAGCCAAGGCCTGACCTGAGGCATCGTAAAACCCATCGAGTGTCGCGCGACAATACGTGGCTATTTGCCGAGCCTGCACCATCAATCGCTGCGCATCGAGAATGACAGGGCTCTCATCCCAGTTCAGACGCTCATGATACAAACCGCTCTCAGCACTGTAACCAGCAGTGCTCCAAAGCGGGAGCGCACGCGTAAGCAGCCATCGGGTCCATTCTCCCTTGGGATTTGTAGGCAGATTAACTGCCCCAGAAAGTGTCATGGTCAGACACCCACCTGCATCTTGCGCACGATCGACGTTGTCGAGCGGCCGGAAATCAAATCCGCCAAGACAACACTACCACCATAGGTTTTTACAAAGTCTCCGCCGACGACCTCATTCTCCCGATAGTCAGCACCTTTGACAATGACATCCGGTCGCAGAGCCTTGATCGTTTCCAAGGGTGTGTCCTCATCGAAAATCACAACCAGATCGACATCCCGCAGCGCACCGATCACGGTGGCGCGGGCCTGTTCGTCTTGTAAAGGCCGCTTCTCACCTTTCAGACGTTTGACCGACGCGTCGCTATTAATCGCAACGACCAGCTTGTCCCCTTGCTTACCCGCCGCCTTTATAAGGGCGATGTGTCCTGGGTGAACCAGATCGAAACAGCCGTTTGTAAAAGCGATTCGCGCGCCATGGTGTCGCCATCCCTCAATGATGTCGCGGGCACGGGCAAGATCGGCTGTTTCTCCATCCTCCTGAATCTCCAAGAGAAGTGCGGCACTCAGTTCGGCGCGTGATACAGTTGCCGTGCCGAGCTTGCTGACGACGATCGAAGCAGCACTCGATGCGATAACGACAGCAGTCTCGAGATCCTGACCCGCTGAGAGAATACTCGCAATCGTGGCCACAACGGTGTCCCCTGCACCCGAGACGTCATACACTTCAGACTTCCGGACCTGAACATGCGTGGTTTTACCGTTGGTCTCATACAACGTCATGCCATCCTCGGACCGTGTCACGAGGACGTTTCCACCAAACGCCGCGGAGGCTACACGCGCTGCCTCCGTAATCTCCCGGTCGTCCTTGCAAGACAAACCTGTCGCCATATAAAGTTCGCTACGATTGGGGGTAATGAGATACGCCCCCTCATAAGCCGAGAGATCTTTACGCTTCGGGTCGACAATGACCGGAATGCCACGTTCGCGGGCCGCCAAGCAAACGGCCTGAACAACATCGTCCGTCAGAACACCCTTTGCGTAATCAGAACATACCACAACATCCGCGTTTTCCATTGCTGTTCTGGCAGCCTGGATCAACTGTGCACGAGTTTCAGCCGACGGAGTCTCGATTCGCTCCTCGTCGATCCGGACGATCTGCTGGCGGCCACTCAAAACCCGGGTCTTCGCAATCGTGATCCAGTTCGGATCATCGACAATATGCGAAAGATCAATGCCCGAAATTTCGGACAGAGCGTTCTTAAGCGTGTCGGCCGCACTGTCCTGACCCACGATACCGATCAGCGTTACCTTGCTTCCCAGGGTGGCCGCATTCATCGCTACATTCGCGGCTCCACCCGGTACCGCAGTGTGATGTGCCCGATGCAAGACGGGCACCGGGGCTTCAGGTGAAATACGATGCACGGAACCACTGACATAGCAGTCGAGCAAAAGGTCACCGATGATGACCACCCGACCGAACTTGAAATCGTTAATCATGATTTTGCCTCAGTGACCACAGGCCGTAGATAAGGAGAAAGGAAGCTCATTAAGTCGCCACCCGAAAAAAGGTATCCCGGTATGCCGGCGGCCCTAGCCGCCTCCACATCGGTGCTCTTGTCGCCAACCAAAAAGGACCGGGAAAGGTCTAGGCCCAGATCGTGTGCGGCGCGCTGGATCATTCCAGGATTCGGCTTCCGATCGGGATGATCGCCGCGAAAGGCTGCCACCTGAGCATCCGGATGATAGGGACAGACATAAAAGTGGTCTAATGAACCACCGCTCTTGGCAATCTGAGCTGCAAGATGGCCGTTGAATCGATCGACTGCAGCTTCGTCGAACAAGCCGCGAGCAACGCCCGATTGATTGGTAACCACTACAGTGACGTATCCGCACGCTTTCGCGTGCGCCACCGCCTGCGCCGCACCCGGGATCAATACGAGTTCGGCGGGAACAGATGGGTATCCGGTGTCGACATTCAGAACACCATCCCGGTCGAAGAATACGGCAGCACGACCACGCTGATTCTGCTGTCCGTCAGCGTCCCGATGATTGATTGAGGCCTCCATCAGTCAATCGTCTCCACGTCCCCGCAGACCAACCCGAGCTCGCTCATCGCGGCTTCAAAGACATCGTCAACCGGGATGGAAGTTACACAGACCGCGTCCTTGGCACAGGCGCGTCTATCATTCAAACCGCAGCCGGCGCAGGGGACGTGCCGAGAAAGAATGATGCCCCCCCGGTTCTGCCCCCACTCCTGCCAGTTCAGGCGCGGAATGGATATGCTCACGACAGGAACATTGCGTGCCGAGGCCAGATGTTTGGGGCCGGTATCGTTTACCACGACAAGGCTGGCATGAGACACCACAACGTCAAAGCCTTCCATATCAAGGCCTCCCATCAGCATAATGCCTCCACTCTCAGGGCATACGGTACTGGACGCCTGATCGAGTGCATCGGCGTCAACGAATAACAAGATCTTTTGTTCCGTCGCGCACGCGAGCTTGTCACACAACGCGAGGAACTGTGGCAATGGCCAGCGGTTGATGGGATGACGTGCGCCTGCGTGCACGACAATATAGCGCTTCGACTGAAGTCCGTGTCTCCGGAGGATCGACTCGTCTATCCCGTGATCCGCCCGGGTTACCGGCGCTTGGCCCGGAGCCAGGGCATCCTCCAGAGCCGAGATCAGCATGCCGACATGTGCAGCGTGAGAGACGAGAGGCTGCCGATTGATCTTGTCGCGCGAAATCACTTCAATACCAAAGTCGAGAAAAGGAAAATGCTCAGGCTTGAACCCAACGCGGTAACGCGCGGCGCAGAGCAGCATCAGCGGCTGGCTCTCTGCGCCCGGAGACAGATCTATCGCCAGATCAAAGGTCCGCCCGGCCAACTGCCTTCGAATGTCGGCTTCCGCCTGAGTCGTAAGGAACCGCTTCTCGGTGACTGGATCATATGTCATTGACAGCGTAAGATAGTCGTCCGCCACGCCTGAGGCCGCCACGATGGGCTGCACAGCCTTCTGCGTAAGCATTGTTATCTGCGCCTCCGGGAACAAACGGCGCAGACGCATCATACTTGGTAAGGATGCAGACACGTCGCCCAGCTGATCCGCACGAACGACAAGGATCGATTCTATCGCCCCTAAAAACAGACGGCCCGGTGGCCGGTGCCTGCGCACGGGCAACGAGAGTACGTAGTCGTCTGTGGTCATGTCTCCGTCAGGGGAAGACGGCACAAACGAGTCCGAGGCCGTCACTTGCGAAAACTCGGTCAGAGACAAGCTTTCGGGCCGAACGTCGACAAATCGACGTATGTGTCCAACACGACGTCGACCCGCATAGAGATACATGTGCAGTTTTTGCCTGCCGGGCGGCAATCTAGATGCATCAACCCAGACGTTGGCTGCCCAGACACCGGCACGCCCCCAAGTGCGAATCCTGATAGGGACGGCCTGCGCGAGATCGCGCTTGCCTCCGTCCGCCCTGACGCACGCCTCCGTCAGCGTGTGGCGCGTGTGGGCGACCACCCGGAACGTCACAACTCCTGTCAGTACGGGTGTGCCCGCGCCCGTCTTCAGCCAACCGATCTGCTTGAGCGAAACTCGCGCACCGTAGGAAAAAAGCGTTTTCGCGCCAATACGGGCAACGAAGCGCACTAGGCCACCTATCAACGGCAAATTATTCTGCGACGCAAGTTCGAGATCACGAGGAAGCCACGGTGCGCGACGAAGATGTAGATCATGCAGTAGGCTTCGAACGAAGTCTTGACCCTCTCTTCCCCGAAGATTGGTCAGGGGATCACCGTCCTGCGCCTCCAGTGGCGACCAACCAATTCTTGTATCGTCCCCAGGACTCTCAGTAGTGGGCGTATCATCGCAAGCCACCATGCGTCAGACCAGCCTCCTTATGCTGCGACAATCGCTCTTGACGATAAAAACCTGAGACATATGAAAATCCAATTTTCGGACCAAACCTCTACTGTAGTCGTAATTCAAAATTTTATCATCCAACAATTACGGCGCTATGTGTTTTTTTTGGGGCGATGGCCTGACGCAGTTCACTTACTGTCGAGCACCACATGGCCAACTTTGCGCTCTGCGTCTGCTTGGCAGTGCAGGAGGCTAACGATGGATGTCGGGAGCAAGACCAACTCACTTTCAGCTTCGAAATTTGTATCGGGCCGCCTATTGTGTAACAGATTAGTTCCAGTGCTCATTGAGCCATAATCGGCACCAACACGAAACCGTCGGGAAAGAGATGTGGAAAGAGTTTTATCCCGACATATACACAAAAAAATGGAAAAGAGACGTTCAATATGACTGTGACATTCATTCAGACCGCTGACTCAATATTCTACCATGACATGATAGGCGAGACATCCAAAAGTGTCAGAAACTACTGCTTACGCAACGGTTTCAGATACGAGTGTTTTTTAGGTATTAAGCGCGGCACACTGCCGTGGCATGCCGCATACAACAGGCAATACATCCTAAAGGAGATGGTCGACAGAAACATCACGGGGTGGGTTTTTTATTTGGATTCAGACGCTTACATAGAAAACATTGACTTCGACCTTAGTGATTACTTGAAAGATAAAGGGCAGTTTGCAGGTATATTTTCAGGATATGTAAATAATGTTCCACATTGGGTGAATTCCGGCGGATTCGCATTAAATTTCTCGCACACTCTTGGTCGGAGACTTGCAACTGATTATTGGTCCTTTGTTAATAATATACCTGACGAAAAGTATAACAAAGCTAAAATATGGGAAAAAGATATAGAAGACGACCAGAGCATGTTAAATAGCTTATTAAATCGCTACGTTGAAGATGAGGGTATAGGGTATAATTTTATATTTGAACGTGAGGGCGACAGCGTCGTTAATCTTGGGCCTTTTATTTGGCAACATATACGTGCTCACGCACCGACATTTCGTGATCGCGTATCAAATCTAACTGAAACTGTTGCTCAAATTACCAAGGGACGTGAGATTGCGTGGCCTGATGATGGCCCAGGCTACTATTTTCCTACCACTCACACCTCCATCAAAACCAGCGTCGGCAAGAAAAATCCGAACGGTGTCCGAACAACCGGAAAGGACGGAGCACTACTGTATGGCCCTTACATTCAACTCAGAGAAGGCGATTACTGTATACGCCTATTCGGTAAGTTACTCGCCGAGAAAGATTCATCCACGTCGAACTTTGAACTCAGCGTCACAGAAAATAGTGGCGGAAATCTACTACACACATCATCTCACCAAGACCTCAGAAACAACCAAGGAATTTTAGCTGAAGCTTTTTTCTCGATTTCTCATGAGTGTCTAGACGTTGAAGCCGTAGTTCGCGTTAATCGCGAAACTAACTTAGAAATATACGCTGTACAGTTTCTTAAAATAATTACAGGAGCCGAAAATTTTGGCATCAGAAAAACCGAAAAAGAACTACCTCACAAGATATGGTGAGTTATATGGGTAACATAATATAAATATATGGATTCGACAATTTGTCTGTAGGACAATTGTCGGACTTCATAGTGATAATAAGACATTTCAGAGCCTGCTCCATCACTCTGGCAATTCGCATGGCTTGGAAACAAAACGAAACAGGGTTGAGAACCGGACCCGCTAACGCTTTCTTATTGCCAACGTCGCTATAATAATTCAGCCTCTTATCCCATTTAAAATTTCGAAGAGTCTTTAAATGATCGTGGGTAACAACGTAGCCTTTGTCCCTCTCGGCACTCCGTTTATCAACGAACGGCACTGTGACCAACTCATTGCAACGTTGGAGCGACGGTTAGGTGAACCCCTTCAGCGAGCGCCTTCATTTTTCGAGAACGTTGTTCAAGATCCACGCCTCCTTAGTCGGTTCATAAGCACTTATATTGGCGACAAACAGAACATGTCACTGTCGAAACTCCGAATTTCCATGTCGACGGAGAAAACTTTCTATATTAACAATACAGGAACTTTTTTTACGAGTAAAAATTTACTTTTGAATACTCGTAGCGACACATTTGAAGTGGAAGGGTTCAATATTGATGAGGCCATAAAAAATCAAAATAAAAAACTCGAATCAATTCGCGACCTTGAAAAAAAAGATACTCGAGTGTTCATTTTTGGCAATCCTGACCTGACCGAAGTAAGTTCGGAAACAGATGGATTTTCCAATATAGTCAAAAAATACAGGAATCAGGATCTGGAAAATGCTTGCGTGTGCCTGAGCAGAGCATTTCCCACTGGGCAGAATATATTTGTTTTTATTGTAAGACAGGAGTTGGCCTTACAGAATTTATCCTTTTGTCATCAATATATAACCGTCGGGAAATCTATTACTGATTGCAGCGATCGAGATTTAAACGATATATTCGTGAATATTCCCACTTCTTGGGAAAACTTGTCCGGAATTGTGTCCGGAAATAATAAACGTCTTGAAAAAAATCGAGCAGGCGAGATTGCCTTCGATGCCCGCAACCAGCGAATAGAAGTCGATGAAACGAAAGTGACACGACGAGACAGAATTTTTTGTCTAGACGGCAACAGTGGCAACGCTCTATGGGGGCCATATGTCAGCATTGACCCAGGCTCCTACGAAGTAAGATTTGACTTCTCAACCGCGTCAAATTACGGCGAATGTCTGCTGGAAATTCTAGCTGATGTCGGACAGACGCATATCAAGAGTGCTATCTATGGCGGGAAGGGACTCGGTCGTTGTCCTGTCGCGACGTTGAGTTTCGACACATTGGCGCCGCTACATGACGTTGAGTTTCGTATCGCGATTAAACGTGTGTTCAAAGGAGAAATTTCACGGATTTCTCTCAAAAAGCTATAAATTCTCAAGTGACAAGAGGCTCTGAAGCTAGGATGTTCGGTTCTAGCTTCTTCACTTCGAGAGGAAAACGACGTATCTCCAGATAGTTCTCCGGCTTCCCTTAGCTCCGCTGTCGGCAAGACGAGTTAGAAACACATTTACGACCGCGCATAATCGTCTTCGATTCGCACGATGTCGTCCTCTCCAAGATAGGGGCCTGACTGAACTTCGATCAGCGTCAGCGGAATGCGTCCCGGATTCTCCAGGCGGTGAACGGTACCCAGCGGCAAGTAGATGCTTTCGTTTTCGCGTACCAGCACCTGTTCATCGTCCCGGGTTACCAAGGCGGTCCCCGCGACAACAACCCAGTGTTCTGCGCGGTGAAAATGTTTTTGTAGCGAGAGTTTCTGGCCAGCCTCGACGACAATCCGCTTGACCTGAAAACGATCGCCCTGAATCAATCCCTCGTAAAAGCCCCAAGGCCGATACATTCGGTTATGCGAGATAGCTTCGCGATGCCCGGCTTCAGTCAAACGCGTCACCATGTGTTTGACGTCCTGAGCACGATCGCGGTGCGACACCATTACAGCGTCAGACGTAACAACAACAATCAGATCCTCGACACCGGCGACGGTCGCAACGATCCCGTCTGACCGAACGTAACAATTCCGTGTACGGTCAAGGAACACGTTCCCGTATGTCGCGTTGCCCTCCCCATCTTTGGGGCTAAGTTCCCAAAGTGCATCCCAGCTTCCGATATCGGACCACTGGAAATGCCCCGGCACCACGGCAGCAAGCCGCGTACGCTCTGCAACAGCATAATCGATTGAAATGGCGGGTGCACCCCGGAAGGATACGTCTTCCAGCCGCTCGAAATCGGCATCAATGGCGCGGTTGCGGACGGCTGCCTCCACGGCTTGGTAGAGCTCTGGCTCATACCGCCGAAGTTCCGACAGAACTGTATCGGCACGCATGATGAACATGCCGGAGTTCCATAGGTATCGATCCGACGCCACCAGTTCCCGAGCCTTTTCAAGGCTTGGTTTTTCAACGAAGGACGCCACATCGAACGCTCCGGCGACGGAGCCTAGTTCCGTCCCTCTTTCGATGTAGCCGTAACCAGTCTCCGCTTTCGTGGGGGAGATGCCGAAGGTCGCGATGCGGCCATTCCGGGCAGCGTCCTCCGCCACGCGCAAAGCCTCGGCCAGAGCCGAACCTCCCGTGATCGCAGCATCCGCAGCCATCACCCACATCACTGCGGTGGGGTCGCGTTCAGCGACCAGGAACGCTGCGGCAGCGATCGCTGGCGCCGAGTTACGACCCACGGGCTCCAACACGATACGAGGGTGAGCGATACCAACCTCACGCAACTGCTCTGCAATGATGAATCTATGCTCGGCATTGCACACTACAACAGGAGAGTCGCCTGCCACCAGCGCACCTCTGAGGGCCGTTTCCTGCAACAGAGTATGGTCGGTAAGCAACGGCCAGAACTGCTTCGGAAAACTGCTGCGCGACACCGGCCACAGCCGGCTCCCGGTCCCACCCGACAGAATCACGGGTATGATAGCCGGTTTGTCGCCGTTGGCAGCGGCAGAAGGGGGTGAGGTTTTAGACACCGGTCATGCTATCCAGATCGCCGTTTGGTCAGGTATGATGAGGTGCCTGAATCCGGCACGCAAACTCAATTTCTCGCCTTTTGATTGCCGTGGCCTATCGTCATGTCAACAAAAAGCCATCGGACAGGTCACATGCCCTTTGCCATTCCGGCGTCACATTCCATGTTCAGGATAAGGCTTGGCCGCTGATCGCGGCTCCTTCCAGGTCCTCATAGGACGCTCGTAACACCCCTTCGGCTTGCCTAGGCTGGCTGTTTCGGGCAAGGCAGAACACATGAATCAGGTGTCCCCCCGTTATAACGACGCGCCCATGCGAACACAGGCCTATCGATCGCCTCTTTCGCCGATGCTCCGGTGGATCAACAACCACCGTGCCTTCTCGGGTTTCGTCGGGGTGCCGACCCTACTGTCGGCCATCTATTTCGCGTTCTTTGCGACGCCTCAGTATCTATCGGATGCGCAGTTTGTGGTTCGCGGACAGACGACACAATCGGGCTCGATGCTGGCTGGTCTGCTACAGGGGGGTGCAACCGGGGCGACCGAGGACACATATGCCGTTCAGGATTACCTGATGTCACGCGATGCTGCCGCATTGTTGATCGAGAAACAGAACCTGAAATCGGTTTATGATCCACCTGAGGCTGACGCCATCGCCCGATTTCCCAATTTCTATTCGGGCAAAACGTTCGAGCACTTTTATGCGTATTACCAGCGCCACGTTGTCGCAGAACTCGACACAACGACTGGGCTATCCACACTGCGCGTACGCACCTTTAGCGCCGCCGAATCGCAGCGCATAGCACGCGCCCTGCTTGCCGCGGCCGAAGAGCTTGTCAACAAAATGAATGCACGCCAGCGTGCAAACACGATCGAGGCATCACTTAGAGAGCTCGATGACTCGACAAGGCGGCTTTCAGCATTGAATGCCAAGATCGATTCCTACCGAAACGAGATCGCCATGCTCGATCCGACGCGCCAGTCGCAGCCCGTGCTGCACGACATCGCGTCGCTCCAGAGCCTGCTGATCACGACGCGCGTGCAACTCGCGCAGCTCGAACGATCAACACCAGGTAGCCCCCTGATCCCCGTTTATATGAGGCGGATTGATGCGTTGAACGACGAGATCGCCCACACTGCAACCAATGTAACAGGTTCGCAGGATTCACTCGTTCCCAAGATCAGCGCCTACGATGAATTGGTGTTTCAACGGACCCTATTAGAAAAAGAGGTCGCAACAGCTGCTTCGGCCGTCGAGGCCGCCAAGGTGCAAGCCAATCGTCAGACGCTCTATCTGGACGAGGTCACCCAACCGAACCTGCCCGACTACGCGGCCTATCCTCGCGGCGTGGCCGACACCGCAATCGTGTTTGCAACGACACTCGGACTTTACCTGATGGTCATGCTGCTGATCGGTGGCGCGAAAGAGCACAAGCTGGTCTGATCCCACATATGCTGCGCTGTATTGACGTCACAAAAGACTATCCGGCGCATGGCGGTCGACGCCGTGTGCTCGACCGGGTGAATTTCACCTTGGAGCGCGGCGAGAAGCTCGGTGTTCTTGGTCGCAACGGTGCGGGCAAGTCGACCCTGATCCGGATCATCGGCGGCGTGGAGCCTCTGAGCGGCGGAAGCGTGGAACGCACGATGACCGTCTCGTGGCCTCTGGCCTTTGGCGGCGCGTTTCAGGGAAGCCTGAGCGGCCTCGACAACCTTCGGTTCATCTGCCGGATCTATGGTCTCGACTACGCACCCACCCGCGCATTCGTGGATGACTTCGCAGAGCTTGGATCCCAACTGGGTGAACCGGTCAAGACATACTCGTCAGGTATGCGCGCGCGTCTGGCGTTCGCCTTGTCGATTGTGATCGAGTTCGATTGCTACCTGATCGATGAGGTGATCATGGTTGGCGACGCGCGTTTTCACAGGCGTTGTCAGGAAGAACTCTTCGAAAAGCGTCACGACCGGGCCATGATTGTGGTGTCGCACGATATGGGTTTCATGCGTGACACCTGCGACCATATGGCCGTCATCAACCAAGGACTTTTTACCCGGTACGACGACAATGCAGAAGCTATTGCGACGTACGAGGCTCTTTGAAGTCAAAGCTTGCTAACTGACGCACGCCAACGGTGAACGTCGGGAGAACAGGAGCCGCCGGTGGCCGGCCTTAGCCGAAAGCAAAAGCTCTCGGCTATTTCTTCCCAGATTGATTACTTTGCGATCCAAGCTGCGGTGATCGCCGGGCTGACCAGCGTTCCGATCAACTGGTTCATCTTGTAGAACCGGTTGATCCGCGCATTGGCGATCAGCAGCACGTCCTTGGTCTTCATCGGAATCCGCTGCGCCAGGAAATAGCTGCTCGGGTTCATCATATCGAGCTGATAGACGACCGGCGTTCCGATCGGGGTCGCCGGGGTCGTGAGGCCCAGCTGCCGCGCCGCGACAGGGTCCTCGAAACGGAACAGGAAAGCGGCGTTCGGATCAGCCCGTGTATCAGCAGGTCCACCCACGCGCGCGAGTGCTTCGGCGAGCGACACATTGGGCGATTTGAACGGCGTTTCCGTCGCGTCCTTCCCGGCGGCCCCAAAGACCGTATAGGTGCGCGGCTGGTAGATGACGTGAATACGATCTCCCGGCCGGGCGCGGATGTCTTCACGGGGGAATGATTCCAGCGTCCCGAGATCGGTCGCCCCCGTGCGGTCGCCGCGAACGAGCTGCACGTGCGTATCCTCGGGCGAGTAGGTCGCACCGCCGGCGATCGCGATGACGTCCGACAGACGCTCCTGCGCCGTGCTGAGCACAACGCGCCCGGGGTGATGCACTTCGCCCGAGACGATCACGGTATTGGCAATGTCACTCGAAATTCGCACCATGACCTGCGGGTTCTGGGATTTGCTCCCCAGACTGCGCCGGATATTCTCGGCGAGATCCTGCGGCGTCATGCCGGCCGCACGCATCCGGCCCACATAGGGCACCGAAATCGTGCCATCGGCTTCCACCTGCGTGGGTGGCAGGTTCTGGTTGGTGACACTTGCCGCCGGACCCGGCGCCGACGCGCCCTCACCCGCCGCCGCGCTCGCGCCCCCCCCGCCGGAAGAGGCGAACAGCCCGCTGCCCAGTTCGAACACCGTGATCGTCAGAACGTCGCCGGCGCCGATACGATCGTTATGCGAAAACGGGTTGTTGGCCGCATCGAGGCTGGAGATCAGAGGCGGCACTTCGGAGGCCAGGATCGCCGCGATCTGCGGCGTTACGGGCAGGATTTCAAACCCCAGAGGATTGTGTGCCTGATCCTTCTGCGCGTTCAGCACACTGCGTTCGGTGGGTCCGCTGTCGGGCATGGCACTGCAGCCCGATAACGCCAGACCCATGACCGTACCCAGGATGGCGGCTTTCGACCCGGCACGGGCTGACATGACAGACGAAGAGAAACCGAAGCGCATCGGGGGTCAGGCCTTTGTGGTGGGGGCGGAAGCAAGGACGGAGTGATACAGCCCCGCCAGTCGTTGACAATAGGAGGTCATATCAAATCGCGCGGCCTGTCCGCGGCCCGCAGCCGCAAGGCCATCGCACAACGCATCGTCCGCGTCGAGTCGGCGGATCGCTCTGGCGATCGCATCCACGTCGTAGGCATCGGTCTGAAGCGCCGCATCGCCGCTCACCTCCGGCAGCGCGCCCTCGGCCGAGACAAGCGCGGGGACACCGCAACTCATCGCCTCCAGCACCGGCAGACCGAACCCTTCGCTCAGGGATGGAAACAGCAGCGCACGGGCCATGCGGAGAAGCGCGAACAGGGTGCGTTCAGGCAGATAATCGATCATCACGATCCGGCCCGCGGCAATGCCACGATCCAGGTAACGCAGTTCGCGCTCCGACTTCCACGCCATGGCGCCCACCAGAACCAGCTTGCGCGCACACCCGGACGCCAGAAAGGCCTCAATCAGCCGACCGATGTTCTTCTTGGGCTCGAGTGAGCCAAAGAACAGGAAGTAGCTCTGTGGCAGGAGGCCGAAATCGGCGTCAATCTCGGCCTTACACTCGGCGTCGCTGCGCTCCATGGCCACCGGGGAGGGGCTGAACGACTGGTAAGTGTTGTGCAGCTTGCCATCGCTGGACGGAAAGAACGACACGATGTCGCGACGCGACGCCTCCGACACCGTACACAGGGCATCCGCCTGCGCGCAGATCGTATTCATCAGGCGGTAGTAATACGGCTTGTCGTCCAGCGTCGTGTAGGGAAGCCGCAGCGGCACGACATCATGGATGGTGTAGATATTGGCCGCGCCCTCGATCATCACCGGCAGGGGATAGGTCCAGTGCATGATCGCGGGCGGCGTGTCCATCCGCAGCCGCGTCAGGCGCCCCGTGCGGCGGAAATGGCGCGCCGCGCGCTGAAACAGGCCGTCAGCGTTGAACAGTCGCGTGAATGCTGGCAGCCGGTCGGCGAACGGACGGCTGTCGACGCGCCCGGTGAGGGTGATCTCCTGCGGCGCCGGTGCGTGCAGGTCGGCCCGCCGCTCCCGTATCCAGCGCTTTGAAAAGGGCGCCGGACGCTTGCCGGGCGGCTGCTCCAGACGATCGAAAAACCGCACCTCGCGCAGCGCAGGGTCCGATCCGGTCGGAATGTCCAGACCATACAGCATGTCGACCGGATGCCCCATGCGCTCCAGCGCGCGGGTCAGCGTACGGGCATAGGTCGCAACCCCTGTCCCGCGTTCGAGGGCGAGATTGAATCCGTCGACGCCTATCCGCGCGACCGTCTGATCAGCCATGGCGGGAAGCCTCCGTAAAACCGTTCGTGCGCGCCAAGGCGCAGCGCGGCGCAAGGGAGTGTCTCATCTCACGCTGTCCCGTGCGGCCGCCGGGCTGGCGAGGCCCCGATAAAACGACCCCAGACGCGCCGCGTAGCCGTCCAATGTGAAGTCGGCGGCCCGGACAAGGCCGGCCGCACGCAGGGCGCCGCAGCGGGCGTCATCGACGTCGAGGCAAC
>NZ_JABXXR010000055.1 GCF_013376175.1 Ameyamaea chiangmaiensis | reverse complement strand
CCGACCTGTCGGACCCCAGCGCGGCCGACGCGCTGGTGGCGTCGGCGGAAGCCGCCGCGGGCGCGCCGCTGGACATTCTGGTCAACAATGCCGGCCTGACGCGCGACAATCTGGCCATCCGCATGAAGGACGAGGACTGGAACCGCGTGATTGAGGTCGATCTGGCCTCGCCGTTCCGTCTGTGCCGCGCGGCCCTCAAGGGAATGCTGCGCCGACGCGCCGGCCGCATCATCAGCATCGCCTCGGTCGTGGGTGTCACCGGCAATGCCGGGCAGGCGAACTATTCCGCCGCGAAGGCCGGCATGATCGGCATGAGCAAGTCGCTGGCGCAGGAAGTCGGCTCGCGCGGGGTGACGGTCAACGTCGTGGCGCCGGGCTTCGTGGCCACACCGATGACCGACGTCCTGCCCGAGGCGCAGCGCGAGAAACTGATCGGCGCGATCCCGCTGGGGCGCATGGGCCGGCCGGACGATATCGCGGGCGCGGTCGTCTATCTTGCCTCCGAGGAGGCCTCGTGGATTACCGGGGCCACGCTGAACGTCAACGGCGGGATGGCGATGCCCTGAGACGGACGGACGAGGGCCTGAAAACGGCCGTAGTCCGCCGCTTTTTGCTTTGGCGTGTGCTTTGCCTTGGCGAGCGCACGCAAACCGTGCTAATCGCGCGCTGCTTCGTCCCACAACGGGCTGGGTCCGGGAACGGCTCCGGCCGGTCCGGGCCGGACAGGACGAACAAGTTTCGAACCGCCCGTTTTCGGGGCACACAGGAAGCTGATACACATGAGCGAAATCGCTGATAAGGTTAAGAAGATCGTTGTCGAGCACCTCGGCGTCGAGGAAAGCAAGGTGACGCCTGACGCGTCCTTCATCGACGATCTGGGTGCCGACAGTCTCGACACGGTCGAGCTGGTGATGGCGTTCGAAGAGGCTTTCAGTGTCGAAATCCCCGAGGACGCGGCCGAAAAGATCGCGACCGTCAAGGACGCCATCGACTACATCGAGAAGCAGAAGGCGGCCTGAGGCCACGTTCTGACCATTCCGCGCGCGCCCGACCGGACGGCGCCGGAAGGACCCGGGCCTGCGGGCCCGGGCCGATGATACGAAGAACAGGGTGACGCGGACCGCTTCCGTGCACCGCGCAGTGGAGCAGTCTGGTTTGAGTCATTCCGCCGGATCCGCCCTGGGACAGCGTCGCGTTGTCGTCACGGGCATTGGCATCGTCAGCCCGCTTGGGCTGGGTCTCGAGAATGTCTGGGCGCGACTGATCGCGGGCGAGAGCGGCATCGGCACGATCGCCTCGTTCGACGCGGCCGCCATGGAACTGCCGGCGCACGTCGCGGGCGAAGTCCCTGAAGGCCCCAAAGAGGCCGGTGCCCTCACCCTGTCGGACTGGATTCCGGTCAAGGACCAGAAGAAGATGGATCGTTTCATCCATCTCGGCCTGGTCGCGGCCGCCGAGGCGGTGGCCGATTCCGGATGGGTTCCGCAGACCGAGGACGATCGCTGCGCCACCGGCGTGATGATCGGCTCGGGCATCGGCGGTCTGCAGACGATCTACGACGCCTCGATCACGGTGCATGAAGGACGGGCCCGGCGCCTGTCGCCGTTCTTCATCCCGTCGGCGCTGATCAACCTGGTTTCGGGCCATGTTTCGATCAAATACGGATTCAAGGGGCCGAACCACTCGGCCGTCACGGCGTGCGCCACCGGCGTTCACGCGATCGGCGACGCCGCACGCCTGATCATGCTGGGCGATGCCGACGTGATGGTCGCCGGTGGCGCCGAGGCCGCGGTCTGCCCGCTGGGCATCGCCGGGTTCAGCTCGGCGCGCGCGCTGTCGACCGGCTTCAACGCCACGCCCGGCAAGGCCTCGCGCCCCTGGGACAAGGACCGCGACGGCTTCGTCATGGGCGAGGGCGCCGGTATCGTCGTGCTTGAGGAATACGAGCACGCCAAGGCACGCGGCGCGAAGATCTACGGCGAGATCGTCGGCTACGGCCTGTCGGGGGACGCGCATCACATCACGGCGCCCGCCGAAGGGCACGAGGGCGCGTTCCGGGCGATGCGCGGCGCCCTGAGCAACGCGGGTCTGACGCCGGCCGACATCGGCTACGTCAATGCCCACGGCACATCGACCATGGCCGACGACCTCGAACTGGACGCGGTCGAGCGCCTGTTCGGAGACGACGCACGCACGCTGGCCATGTCGTCGACAAAATCGGCGATCGGCCATCTTCTGGGTGCGGCCGGTGCGGTCGAGGCGATCTTCTGCCTTATGGCGATCCGCGACAACGTGGTGCCCCCCACCCTCAATCTCGACGAGCCTTCGCGGGCGAGCGTGATCGACCGCGTCGCCCACACCGCGCAGGACCGCCGGGTCGATGTGGCGCTGTCCAACAGCTTCGGCTTCGGCGGCACCAACGCGAGCCTTATCGTCCGCCGGGTCTGAGATCACGGCCCGGCCGCCTGATCCGGGCGGCCGGCGTCCGCGTTGTCCGACGCCCATGCCGCGGAGCGTGTAATGGCCATGCGCACCCTCCTTGCCACCTTGCTGTGCCTTGTTCTGGTCACGTCCGGCCTGGGGTTCTGGGGCTGGCACCAGTATGAGGCGCCCGGCCCCCTGACCGACGCCCGGGCGGTGATCGTGCCGCACGGCGGTATCGACAGCACGATCGCGCACCTGCGCGACGGCGGCGTTCTGTCGCCCGGACGACAGAGCGAGACGGTCTTCCGCGCGGCTGTCGCGCTGACACGCCGGCAGGGACAGCTTCACGCGGCCGAGCTGACGTTCCCCGCCCATGCCTCCATCGCCGACGTGCTTCTGGTTCTGCGTCACGGCCATCCCGTGCAGCACCAGATCACCATACCCGAGGGCCTGACCGCGCGCAGGATCGCTGCCCTGATCGCCGCCGCCCCCGTCCTGCGAGGCGACGTGCCGCCGATCACCGAAGGTAGCGTCCTTCCCCAGACCTACGATTATCAATGGGGCATGACACGCGCGCAGCTGGTCGCGCGCATGCAGTCGGCCATGGCCACGACCCTGACCGAGGTCTGGCGCCACCGCGCGCCCGGCCATGCCCTGGCCTCCGCCGCCGATCTGGTCACGCTGGCCTCGATCGTCGAGCGGGAGACCGCTCTGGCCGAGGAGCGGCCGCTCGTCGCGCGCGTGTTTCTCAACCGGCTGGCGTCGGGCATGAAGCTCCAGTCCGATCCCACCACCGTCTATGACCTGAGCGCGGGCGAGGGCGTGCTGGATCGGCCGCTCACGCACGCCGATCTGGCCGAAGGCGGCCCCTACAACACGTACGTCATCGCCGCCCTGCCGCCCGGCCCGATCTGCGCGCCGGGTGTCGCGGCACTGGAAGCGGTCGCCCACCCGGCCTCCGGCGGGGCGCTGTATTTCGTGGCCATGGGTGACGGCGGCCATGCGTTTGCCGATACGCTGGACGCCCACAACCGTAACGTGGCCCGTCTTCGTGCCCGTCAGGCCACATCGGAATCCGTAACGCCCTGAGATGAGCGTGGAACCGCCCGTCCGACCGACAGTTCTATCCCCGGTGGCACCGGTGACGGGATCGGGCCGGGACGGGGGACGATCGACGTGCATGTTGCAACGGACAGCCGCGCGGGGCCCCGGGATGACCGCCCGATATGCTTTTCATGCTTTGGCCCGGGCGATTGGGCCCGCTGCCTCGACAACTATGCGTGGCATCCGGCGGCGGGTCTGGAACCGCCATCCGCCCTGCACGAGGGCGCGTGGCATGTCGGTGCGGCATCGGGACAGGCCGCAACAGGTCTTCTTCGCGGCCTGACGACCGGCGACCGCGCGGTCGCGCATGGGCTCGACGCCCTTGTCCTGATCGACCCCGCGCCCGACGCCCTGTCCTCGACGCGTCACCTGCTCGACCTGCCGACCCTGTTGATCGGCACCGACCCTGACGGCCGGTTACGCGGCAGTCTCGCCCCCCATTTCCGCCGTCAGCGGTGGGTGCCACAGGCGGACGGCGCGCCGTTCGACATGCTGCTTCGTGCCGTCCTGACGATGCCACGTCCCGTCGACGCCGCAATCGACCCCGGCTTTCGAAGCCTGATGGACGGCGACCATATCTCGGCGCGGACACGGAGCATCCTGCTCGACCGGGCGCGGGGCCACGCGGCGCAGGCGACCGTCAGCCTGAACCCGCCGATGCTGGCCGTGTTGCGGGCGGTCCTCGACCGTGTCCTGCCGCAGGCCGACGTTCTGCCGCACGGCGGAATCGACCTCGGCCGCCTGATCGACGAACGTCTGTCCACCCCGGGTGACGGATGGCGTTTCGCCGAACTGCCCCCCGACGCGGATGCCTACGCCGCAGCGCTGCGCACCCTCGACCGCGCCGCGCGCGAACGGGCTGCCCTGCCCTTCATCCTGCTGGACCGCGCCGGACAGGACGACCTGCTGCGCCGTGCGGATGCCGGAACGCTGACCGTCACCCCCGCGGAGGGGGACGCCACCCTGTCGGCTGCTCAGATGCGTCTGTGGTGCCTCGATCTGCGCGCCGACGCCGCACAGGCCTTCGTGTCCCATCCCGCCGTCATGGCGCGGCTGGGGATCGACAGTGCCCTGAACGGCGGGGACGCGCCGATGCAGGGCTTCGAGGAACTTCGCGCCGGTCACCACGCACCATGGGAACCGCCCGCGCCGGCCGCTCTGCCGGGGCATGTCGCATGACGGCCGTCAGGGATCGACGGCCTGAGGACCGGGCCGACGTGGTGGTCGTGGGCACAGGCGCGGGCGGCGCGCCGCTGCTGGCCGAACTGGCGGCGGCCGGTCTGCACGTCGTGGCGCTGGAGGCCGGCCCGGTTTTTCGCCCCGATACCTTCACGCCCGACGAAGCCACGGCGGCGGAGCTGTACTGGCGCGACGAACGTCTGTCGGCCGGAGAAAACCCACAGGCCTTCGGCGGCAACAACAGCGGCACCGGCGTGGGCGGCTCCATGCTGCACTATGGCGCGTTCATGCCCAGAATGGACGCGCGCGATTTCCATCTGTTCAACGAGACGGGCCAAGGCTGCGACTGGCCGTTCGGCGCGGCCGAGCTGGAGCCCTGGGTGGTGCAGGTGGAGGAGACGATCGGCGTATCGGGCCCCGCGACCTACCCGTGGGACCCGGAACGCCGGTATGCCTATGCCCCCGCGGCACGGAATGCCCCGGCCGAGATCATGGTGCGGGCGGCATCGGCCATCGGCCTGACCTGCACCGACGCCCCGGCGGCGGTGATCACGCAGACGCGCGAGCAACCGCACTACGGGCGTCGCCTGGGCTGTGTCGGGTGCGGCGCCTGTCATCAGGGTTGCCGGAACGACGCAAAGTCCGGCCCCGTCAACACATGGCTGCCGCTGGCCCGCGCCGCCGGGGCGGACATCCGTTCGGGCTGCATGGTCAACGGGCTGGAGCGCGACGGCACGGGACGCATCAGCGCCGTGCTGTACCGTGAACAGGGCGTAGACCGACGGCTGCCGTGCCGTGCCGTGGTACTGAGCGCAGGGGCGGTCGAAACTCCCCGGCTGCTGCTGCACACGGGTCTGGCCAATGGTTCGGGCCAGGTCGGGCGCAATTACATGACTCATGTGGCGACCCAGGTCTGGGGTAGTTTCGACGAGGAAATCCGCCCTAACCGCGGCTACCCCTCCGCGATCATTTCCGAGGACATGATGCGCCCGGCCGATGCGGATTTCGCCGGCGGCTACCTGATCCAGTCCCTGGGCATGATGCCCGCGACATGGGCCAATCTGGTGGCCCGCAGTCGCGGCCTGTGGGGAGAGTCGCTGGTTCGGGCGCTGCGTCGCTACAACTTTTCCGCCGGGGTCGGGATCAACGGCGAGGGCCTGCCGAGCGAGTCCAACCGCGTGGAGCTGTCCTGCGAGGCGGATGCGTCCGGCATGCCCAAGCCCCGGATCTTTCATAATAACGGTCCGAACGAGCGCGCGATGCACGACCACGCCGCCCGTCTGCTGACGCGGCTATGGGCGGCGGCGGGCGCGCACGACATCTGGGTCGCCGAGCGCGCCGCCCACATGATCGGCACCTGCCGCATGGGCACCGATCCCCGAAATGCCGTGGTCGACCCGTTCGGGCGCAGCTTCGATATCGATAATCTGTGGATCTGCGATCACTCGGTCTTCCCGAGCGCCGCCGCGGCCAATCCGGCCCTGACGATCATGGCCCTGTCGCTCCGCACGGCGCGGGCCCTGCGTCTGACGCTGTAGGCACCGGGCCCGGGCGTCAGAACTCGCTGAGCTGCGGGCGGTTGAGCATCGCCATCAGTTCCCGGCGCGTGTCGGAATTGTCGCGGAAGACCCCCAGCATGCGGCTGGTCACCATCGAGACGCCGGGGCGATGCACGCCGCGCGTGGTCATACACTGATGACCGGCCTCGAGGATCACGGCGGTTCCGTGCGGCTGGAGGATCTCGTCGATCGTGTTGGCGATCTGCGCGGTCAGGCGCTCCTGGATCTGGAAGCGGCGGGCATAGGCCTCGACCACACGGGCGAGCTTGGAGATGCCGACGACGCGACTACGCGGCAGGTAGGCCACGTGCGCCCGTCCGATGATCGGCACCATGTGGTGCTCGCAGTGGCTCTCGAACCGGATGTCGCGCAGCAGCACGATCTCGTCGTAATCGTCGACCTCGGAAAAGGTGCGCGACAGGATCTCGCGCGGGTCGTCGCGATAGCCGCTGTAGAAATCCTCATAGGATTTGACCACGCGGGACGGGGTATCCAGCAGGCCTTCGCGGGTCGGGTCTTCCCCGCCCCAGCGCAGCAGCGTGCGCACGGCCTCCTCGGCTTCGGCGCGCGTCGGACGCGGGAGGGAGTCGCTCTGGCTGCTCATCGATTTCGGGTCCGTTCGGGCTGGAAAAACACGGTCAGTGGACAAGGCGCGAGTGGTGCGGACTGTCGAGACTGAAGCACGGGATGCGCACGTCGAACGCGGCGCCATTGGCCACCACCACCATGTGATAGGCGCCGCGCATGAAACCGGTGGGCGTCTGCAACGAAGCCCCGGAGGTGTACTCGAACGACTCGCCCTCGGCCAGAACGGGCTGCTCGCCGACCACGCCGTCGCCATGCACATGCTCGACACGGCCATGCGCGTCGATGATCTCCCAGCTTCGCGCGCGGAGTTGCACCGTCTCGGGCCGTCGGTTCTCGATACGGATATGGTAGGCCCACGCGTAGTGCCGGTCCTCGGGCTGCGACTGGTCGTCGAGCCAGAATGTCTTTACCCGCACCAGCACGTCGGCCGTCGTGCTCTCGAACGTCGGGGCGTCGGCCATGGCTTCGGCAAGGGCCGCTTCCGGGTCGTGCAGCATGCGCGGCGGCGGTCGGTCTTTGGACATGGCGCGTCTCCCGGATCCCGTTGAAAGGGGCAGGCAGCCGCGCCCGGACCGGGGCGGCAGAGAGCGTGGTTTAGCCAAGCCACCGGCCGCGGGCAAGCGCGACCGATGGCCACTGCCCTCAGACCGGGGCGAGCGCCGCCAGCCCGCGCCGCAGATCTTCGATCAGGTCGGCGGCATCCTCCAGACCGACCGACAGGCGGATCGTGCCGTCGCTGATGCCCAGATGCGCCCGCTCTTCGGGTGCGATCTTCATATGCGTCGTCGTCGCGGGATGGGTGACCAGCGAGCGGCTGTCGCCCAGATTGTTCGAGATCGCGATCAGGCGCAGCGCGTTCATCACCCGGAAGGCGCCCTCCTTGCCGCCTTCGACGGTGAAGGCGACCAGCGTGCCGCCGCCGGTCATCTGCGTGACAATGAGGTCGCGGTGCGGATGGTCGGCGCGGCCGGGATAGCGCACCTGCACCACGCCCGCGGCCCCGGCCAGAAAATCGGCCACCGTGGCGGCATTGCGGGTCATGGCGTCGACGCGGATGGCCAGCGTCTCAAGCCCCTTGAGCATCACCCACGCGTTGAACGGCGACAGGGCATTACCGGTGTTGCGGGTAAAGGGCTGAAGAGTCTCGCTGATCCAGTCCTTGCGGCCCAGCACGGCACCGCCCAGCACGCGGCCCTGTCCGTCGATGTGCTTGGTGCAGGAGTAGACCACCACGTCCGCGCCGAGTTCGAGCGGCTTCTGGAACACGGGGGTGGCGAACACGTTGTCGACGATCACGATGGCGCCTGCCTTGTGCGCCGCCTCGACGATCGCACGGATATCGAGCACATCGAGCATCGGGTTCGACGGGCTTTCCAGCAGAACCGCCGCCGTCGGCACAGCCAGCGCCTCGCGCCACGCGGCAAGGTCGCCGCCATCGACGAACACCGTCTCGATCCCGTAGCGGGGCAGCAGGTTGGCGATGATCCAGTAGTTCGACCCGAACAGCGCGCGGGAGGCGACAACCCGCTCCCCGGTCCTGACGTGCGACAGAAGGGCGCTGGACACGGCCCCCATGCCGGTGGCCGTCGTGATACAGGCCTCGGCCCCTTCGAGATCGGCCAGGCGCCGTTCGAGGGCCGCGACCGTCGGGTTGCCGAAGCGGCTGTACTGATAGTGTTCGATGTCGCCGGTGAACGTACCCTCGGCCTGCTCGGCACTGTCGTAGACGAAGCCGGACGTCAGGAAGAGGGCCTCGCTGGTCTCGCCGTAGGGCGTGCGTTCGCTGCCGGCATGCACCATGCGGGTGGCCGCGCGCCAGGAGGAAGGGGTGTCGGTCATGATGGTCGTCCCGAAGCAGATCGCCCCTGTGCGAGGACGGTCGACGCCTGCTGGCGGAACCGACCCCGGCGAGGGGACTCGCCCGGCCGTGGAAGTTCGTGAACACCGGCGTCATGCCGCCGGGCCAGAGCCTCTTTAGCGCATTTCTTTCACCTCGCCGCAAGCCGGCCGATCAAATCGCGAGGGTCGCGCCGCCCGTTTCTATCCGGACACACACGACAGTCCGGTTATTGCCGCACCGTCTGGCAATCGTCAACTCGGCCGCCCGCACGCGCGGCACCCCGCGCACGCGGATTGCAACGCGCGGCGCGATGGGTCATAAGGGCGACAGGCCCGAGCGGGTGTAGTTCAATGGTAGAACGGCAGCTTCCCAAGCTGCATACGAGGGTTCGATTCCCTTCACCCGCTCCAGCTCCTCATATCCCCGCATCATCGTTCCCCATGTCGCGCCAAAGCGCCTGACACTCCGGAACGAGTGCCGATTGCGGCGGCATCTGCGGCAGGAACACGCCGACCTCCGACAGGATTGCCCCGTCCATCACAAGCCCCTCCCGCAGTAATGTCTCCTGCACGGCGGAAGGCCGCCGGGTCTGGATATGCTGCGGCGCGGGCACCGTGACGCGATACCGGGTCTTTGGCGCCAGTCCCGGCAGACAGGCCGGGGCCGGAAGACGCACGGACGGCCAGTCCCGCTGGGCGACGAGATAGATTCCCGTGCCGCCGTCATGGCGCGTGACGCCCCTGTTCACCCGCGTGGCGCTATCCTCGCCGAACAGGGCCACGCCCGCGTGCAGCACCGGCCGCAGGCGTTTGTGCAGCGCGACCCATTGCCGCAACTGGTCGCGCTCCCCCGCGTCGAGATGCAGCGGGTCGAGCTCGAGACCCAGATGACCAAACAGGACGATGGCCGCCCGGAAGTCGAGCGATGTCTCACGTTTGTCGAGCCAGTTCAGACTGGCGGAAATGTGACAGCCGGTGACCTCAGGCGACAGGACATGCCAGGCCTGCCCCTGTATGCACAGCCGGTCGACGGCGGCGGTGTTGTCCGAGGTCCACACACGCTGCGTATGGGCGATGGCGCCCCAGTCGGCGCGGCCCGCAACTTTCGATCTCCAGCGCCGGGTGCGCGGCGTCCAGCCGGTCCCACAAGGCATAGAGCGCCACCACCTGCACGCGATAGGCCGGGCGACCGCGACTGCCGGACGCATCGAGAAGATCGCGGTTGAAATCTCACTTGATGTAGTCGATCCGCCAGTCGTCCACCTGTTTGCTGATCGTCGCGAACAGCCAGTCGGAGACCTCCGGCCGCGCGATGCCCGCCGTGCCACCCCGGGAGAAAACGGCGTACGCGGGGGCCGCCGCATAAGTCTCACCCGGGCGCAACCGCATCTCGCCGGGATAGAGCCACTCGCCGAGGGAGACGCGAAAGCGGCCATCCTCCATGCGTTCGGCCGCGAGACGATGGCTGCCGCTCCAGCCCAGAAGAAAGGCCCATGCCTCGCCCGCGTTCGCCGCCGTGGCGTCGGTCGTCGCGGCCAGCGCTGGAAAATGGTCGTGGGCACGATTGCGCCGGCTCTCGACCACCAGGCCGCCGTCAGGACATCCTCGTCCCACCGCGACAGCGTCAGGCACACGCCCAGCGCGCAGACCGGGTCGCGGGCGTCGACCGTCACCGTGCCGCCCGTCTGATGTATGCCGGTGACGGTGAAGTCGGCCTTCCAGTTCGTGCCGTCCGGACGGCAGGCGAGAAGCCCGAGCATGTCGAAGTTCCAGCCGCCGACCGTGTCCACAAGCGTAATGGAGGGGCGCCACTGGTCCGGGCCATTGTTGGGTGTCTCGGGCGGCAAATACGGCCGACGCGTCAAGCGTATCAAGCAATCTCTTGCCCCAGTAGGCGATTTCCGGAAGCCCATCCGTTCGCGCAATCAGCAGCAACGTGGCCTGCGTGCCGTCGAGACGGATCAGGCATGTAGGGCGCGGCTGGCCGTCACCCGCCCGCTCGGCCACGGGAATGACGGGCCGCTCAAACGGGCGGGGCGACAGCCGCCGCGCCGTTGCCTGTATCGGGAGGCGGCTTCGTGGCGCCACGCGCCTCGCCGACAAAGGGAATGGCACCCGCCATGCCCAGACTCATCCATGCGCTTCGGCGGGTGAGCCGTGGTGACGGGGCATCTTTGGCCATCGCTGGCGTATCTCTTCCCGTTTGCTCTTGTGAAACCGCAAGTTAGACGGTTCCGGAAGAGATCAAAGTAACGTCCCCGCGCTTTGGATGATGGCCGGGCGTCCGGACACACAGGGGACGGATGCGCGATGGAAAAAGGCGCGGCTTCGACGGGTCGAAGCCGCGCCTGCGTCACGATCGCGACGCGACGGTGGTCAGATCGGCTGACCTTCCATCGAACCGGCCTGACGGCGGTTCATCTCGCGCTCCCGGCGCTCCTGGCGACGGTGATGCGCCTTGGCGTGCTCGGGAATGTTCAGCAGCATCGTCAACAACGCGGACGCCGCATAGATCCCGGAGAAGATCCAGATCACCCCTTCGATCCCATAGGTTGGCTGGAACCACGTCACGATGGCTGGTCCGACCCAAGTGCTGGCGCCAGCCCCGAGGGCCAGAGCGGACAGGGCGGCCGCTTTCTCGTTCGGGCAGATCTGCGGCACAAGACCGGACAACGGCACGAAGGCAGCAACGGTAGCACCGTAAAAGGCCCCGGCGAGGGCGGCCACAAGGAAGTTCCCGTGGAAGTGCAGCGGCAGATAGTAGAACAGCGGAATGGCCACCGCCCCACCAAGGCACCCGCCGATCGCCACGACCTGCCGATGGCCGAGACGGTCCGCTAGAAGGCCCGACACCAGGTTGAAGGCGATGTTGCTGCAGAACACGATCGACAGCAGAACAAGCCACTGCGACAGCGAGAAGCCCACGACCGACACGAAGAACGACGGCATGATCACGAGGAACGCATATTCCGACGATGTGTCGACAACACGCACGATCATCGCGACCGCTGTCCGGGGCTCGCGCCACAGGATGGTGATGGAGCTGAAGAACACCGAGCTTACGCTCTGATCGGGCTTTTTGAGCACGCGGGTGCCGTTGGGCTCGTGCGTCATCAGCAGGGCGATGCAGCCACCGACCATGACCAGACCCAGCGACGACCAGAAGGTCGCGACTTCACCGATCAGCGGAATGCTGGCACTGGCGAACAGCGAGCCCAGCGTCGGCAGCCCCCCGGAGAACGCGAACCAGAACCAGCCCGCCGCCGAGCTGAGCTGGCGCGGGGGGGTCGCGGCGGCGATCCAGACCAGAAAGCTGTAGGCGAACAGAGGATACCCCAAGCCGCGCAGCGTATAGGCCGCGAGCATCATGGAATAGCTGCCGGTCTGAATACCGCAGACGAGGAACACGACCTCGAACACGCCCCAGATCGCAAGGCCGATCCACATGACACGCTTGGGGCCCCACAGGTCCGACAGCGGACCTGACAGCCAGGACGAGAGCGAAACGGCCACGCCATACACCGTGAACAGAAGCGCCACGTTGCGCGTGGAGACGCCGTGGTGTTCCAGATACGGTGCCAGATAGCCCGCCTCGACGCCGTCGCCGACCATGAACAGCAACAGGCCGACAAAGCCCCAGAGAAGGGAGCGGGGAATACCCATCCTGTCCAGAAGCGGAGAGGATGGCACAGGGGAATCTGTCTGCATCAGAAGAATAAGTCCTCTTGATCAGGCAGCCAACATACGGCGTGAGGGGCTTCGAACCGGGGACGAAGCATCGATGCAAGCTGCGTTTGGCCCGCGACCGCACGTCGCGCGCCAAAATCATCATGAAGGGATGCGCGTGATGAACCTGCGGTTCGACACGGCACGCGCCTGCGGCATGCAGGCGCGGTCGGGGATCGCGTCACTACTATCGGACTCTCGCAACTGGACCGATCCAAACGATAATCGGTGCACGTTGGACGCGCGAGAGCCTCGGTGTTCGTCAGGACCTTGTGTAATGACGTGAGAACGCAACCTACCGTCATTATGACACAATTGAAAGCACAAAAATCACGGAAAGATGATTCTTGGTCTACAGCAACACATATTTTATTTATTTATACTTATCTATTTCTATTTGTTGTTGTAAAAATATTACGTTTTTAACACCTAAATGGGGCACTGTCGGGCGGTATAGGGAAAATACTCGGCGATGTTCTTATTTGAATAAAAATCTTCCAGACCACCCCACATTTTACAGATCGCTACCGAACCATTGACGCCGTCGGGCACGCTCGACGACGTCAATGCCGCGCACGAAATATCAGTAATTGGGTAGCGGTATCGTCGGCATGAACGCGCACGCCAGCACCATGATCGCCAGAAAGCCGGCGACGATCACGACACCGCCAAGAATGGTGTTGCGTGCATTGTGTTGCGTCGGGTGATTGAGAGCATACGAAGCCATAGTGACCTCCTCTGACGGGCCGGATGCCGTGTCGTCAGGGCAACCCCGTCATGCCCGGAACATCCGGACCCCGCACTGCGTTGCAGGACGCGCCGACACAGTTGCGTGACGTACGCTAGGCCGGCGACGCGCGTTTGTCGGGGAAGCGACATTCCTCCCGCCCGGCGCAACGCCAGCACTCGGGCGAACGGGCCTTGCAGACGTAGCGGCCATGCAGGATCAGCCAGTGGTGCGCCGGGCGCAGCATGTCGGCGGGAATGCGCCGCACCAGCCCGTCCTCCACCTGCCGTGTCGTGCTGCCCGGGGCCAGACCGGTGCGATTGCCGATCCGGAAGATGTGCGTGTCGACCGCCATCGTGCTCTGGTCGAACGCGACGTTGAGCACGACATTGGCCGTCTTGCGCCCGACCCCCGGCAGCGCCTCCAGCGCCTCGCGCGTGTCGGGCACCCGCCCGTCGTGCCGCACCAGAAGCTGTGCGGACAAGGCCACCACATTGGCCGCCTTCGCCCGCCACAGCCCGATCGTGCGGATATGGCGCGCGACCCCGTCCACCCCCAGCGCCACCATCGCGGCCGGGTCGGGGGCATCGCGGAACAGCCCGACGGTGGCCTTGTTGACCGATGCGTCGGTCGCCTGCGCCGACAGGACGACCGCGACCAGCAGCGTGTAGGGGTCGGTGTAGGTCAACTCACTGCGCGCGTCGGGATTGGCCTCGGCCAGATGCGTGATGAACGCACGGGCCTGGGCACGGGTCATGGCGGGAACCTTGCGGGCTTTGGCGACAGTCATCGCACGATCCTATCCCGCGCCGACGCCCCCGTTAAGGGGCAGCGGCGCGCGACGGAACTGGCGCGGATGTGCGATTGCGCCTATCGTCGGTGCCCTTTTCGACACGCAGGACACTGCCATGACATCGCCCATTGCCAGAGCGCGCATCTTCATCGACGGCGAAGCCGGCACCACCGGGCTGGGCATCCGCGAGCGCCTGACGAGCCTGCCGGTCGAACTGTTGTCGATCGATCCTGCGGCCCGCAAGGACCCGTCGGCACGGCGCGCCATGATGGCGCAGGCCGATCTGGTCGTGCTCTGCCTGCCCGATGCCGCATCGCGCGAGGCCGCCGCCATGGCCGACGAGATGGGCAGCACCCGCCCCCGGCTACTGGACGCCAGCACGGCCTTTCGCGTCGCGTCCGACTGGGTCTACGGCTTTGCAGAGATGACACCCGGTCAGGCCGATCTGATCGCCACGGCCCCCAACGTGTCCAACCCCGGCTGTTACCCCACCGGGGCCATCGCACTTTTACGGCCGTTGATCGAGGCCGGGGTGATGGACACCGACCATGCCGTCTCGATCAATGCGGTCAGCGGCTACAGCGGCGGCGGCCGCACCATGATCGAGGCGCATGAACACCACGGCGGCCCCGCGTTCGAACTGTACGGGCTGGGGCTGGAACACAAGCACGTGCCCGAGATCGAACTGCATGCGCGCCTGTCGCGCCGGCCGCTGTTCGTCCCCTCGGTCGGGCACTTCCGCCAGGGGATGATCGTCTCGATCCCGTTGCATCTGGCCGATCTGCGCGGGACTGTGCGCGCGGGCGATCTGCTCGATACGCTGCGCCGCCGGTACGACGGCAGCCCCACCGTCTCGGTCGCTCCGGCCGACGCGGCTCTGGTCGCCGAAACCCTGGCCGGGCAGGACACCATGGAACTGCGCGTGCATGGCAATGACGAGCACCGCCAGGCCGTCCTGACCGCGCGCCTGGACAATCTGGGCAAGGGCGCGTCGGGTGCCGCGCTGCAGAACATCCGCCTGATGCTGGGGCTCTGAGAGCCCGTGCGGGCCGCGTGCGACGGCCGGTTTCCCTCTTTTGCCGACGCGCGATTGCTGGTAGGGAAAGCGCCGGAGCGAGAGTGACGGAACGGTAGACGTAGTCGACTCAAAATCGACCGCCGCAAGGCATAGGGGTTCGAATCCCCTCTCTCGTACCAATCCGCCGGCGCGCCCGTCGCGCCCACTCGTGGCCAGAGCGCGGCGCTCCCCGGTGACCGCGCCCGGCGTGCCGCCACCGCGCGCGCCCTTCTTCCTGCGCGGAACCCCGTTTCCATGACCATCGCCGCCCTGCCCCCTCGTCCGACACTGCGCCCCGCGTGCGCCCATTTCTCGTCCGGACCCTGTGCCAAACGCCCGGGCTGGAGCCTCGATGCCCTGTCCGGCGCCCTGCTGGGCCGGTCGCACCGCTCCCCCGAAGGACGCGCGAAGCTGGCCGAGGTGATCGACCGGTCGGCGGCGCTGCTGGGCATGCCGGACGGCTGGCGACTGGGCATCGTCCCGGCGTCCGACACCGGCGCGGTGGAAATGGTGTTGTGGGCGCTGGCAGGCACGCGCGGGATCGACGTTCTGTCGTTCGAAAGCTTTTCCGCCACCTGGGCGCAGGACCTGACCGACGTTCTGGCCGTGGACGACGTGCGCGTGCTGACGGCCCCTTATGGCGCGTTGCCCGATCTCGGCGCGCTGGATTTCAGCCGGGATGTGGTCCTGACCTGGAACGGCACCACCTCGGGCGTGCGGATTCCGGACGGCGATTTCATCCCCGCCGACCGTGACGGACTGGTGATCTGCGATGCGACGTCGGCGGCGTTCGTCATGGACCTGCCGTGGGAAAAACTCGATGTCGTGACATGGTCCTGGCAGAAAGCGCTGGGCGGCGAGGCGGCGCATGGCATGCTCGCCCTCTCGCCCCGTGCCGTGGCGCGTCTCGAACAGGGGGCGCCACGTCCGCTGCCCAAGATCTTCCGCCTCACCGCCGCCAAGGGCCTGATCGAGGGCATTTTCCGCGGCGACACCATCAACACGCCGTCGATGCTGTGCGTCGAGGACGCGCTGGACAGCCTGCGCTGGGCCGAACGTGAAGGCGGCGTGCGCGGCCTCGCCGCCCGCAGTGCGGCGAACCTGCGCACGATCGAAGACTGGGTGGAAACCTCGGACTGGGCCCGGTTTCTGGCGACCGATCCGGCCCTGCGCTCCTGCACGTCGATCTGCCTGACGATCGGCGCGGACTGGTTCATCGCCCTCGACCCGTCCGCGCAGGCGAAGGCCGCCAAGGCCATCGCAACCTTGCTGGAGCAGGAAGGCGTCGCCCTCGATATCGCCAGCTATCGCGACGCACCGGCGGGCCTGCGCCTCTGGGGCGGCGCCACGGTGGAACAGGCCGACATCGCCGCGCTGCTGCCGTGGCTCGACTGGGCGCATGCCACGGTGCGCGCCCGTTACACGGCGGCTGCGGCATGACGCCCGACGCGTCCGATGCTATGAGGGCTTCGATGATGGACGATGCCCCCCTCAATCCCGCGCTGCTGCCCGCCGGGTTCGTCGACCTTCTGCCGCCGCAGGCCGAGGCCGAGGCCGACGGAATCGAAGCCCTGATGGCGGTGTTCGGCACCCATGGCTACGAACGCGTGCGACCGCCGTTGATGGAGTTCGAGGCCGGACTGCTCAGCGGGTCGGGCGCGGCGCTGGCCGAGCAGGCCTTTCGCCTGATGGACCCCGACACGCGCCGGATGATGGCCGTCCGTCCGGACAGCACGCCACAGATCGCCCGCATCGCCTCCACCCGTCTGGCCGACGCGCCGCGCCCGCTCCGCCTGTCTTATGCCGGGCCGTGCGTTCTGGTCACAGGGTCGGGCCGCGAGAGTGCCCGCCAGATTTCACAGGCGGGGATCGAGCTGATCGGCCCCGACAGCCCCGAGGCCGACGCCGAGATCGTCGCCGTCGCGGCCGAGGCGCTGGAACGGCTGGGCACCGGGCGGGTCTCCTTCGACCTGACCATGCCGCCTCTGGTCCCCGCCCTTCTGGCCGACCAGCCGCTCGACGATGCCACGCGCCGCGCGCTTTTGCACGCCCTGGACCGCAAGGACGCCGCCGCCGTGGCCCAGCACGGGGGC
>NZ_JABXXR010000054.1 GCF_013376175.1 Ameyamaea chiangmaiensis | reverse complement strand
CCGCGCATCACGATCGCGCACGCCTCCTCCGCCGTCGCGCCGCGTTCCAGAAGGTCGAGCGTCCGGGCGCCCAGACGCGGATCGGTGACGTTCTGGCTCAGGACCGCGCCCACGCCGGCACGGGCATGGGCGCAGCGGGCGGCCACGGCAGGAGAGGACGACGAGACGGCAACCGCGAACTGACCGGTGCGCTGACACCGCGCGGCGATCGAGAAAGTCATGATAATTCCTTGAGGGCGCTGTAACGGGACATCAGGGCGTGCAGGACGCCCGGGATATCGGGGAGGCGAGTGTAGGCGCGCCACGCGACCGATCAAGCACACGCACGGCCAGAAGATAGACCGGCGTCGTCACCAGCAGCCCCACGGCCCACGAGATATCGGCCCCGGCCAGGCGGCGCGCGATCGGCCCGACATAGAGTGGCGTGGACAAAAAGGGTATCTGACAGGCAATACCCACGGCATAGGACAGGAGTGCGGAGACGTTCCAGCGCCCGTAAATCCCCCCGCCCCTGGCGAAAAAGGCGTCCACATCATACGACCCGTGGCACACCACGTAGTAATCGATCAGATTGATGGCAGTCCACGGGACCATCACCGCCATCAAAAGTTCGAGAAATGCCGTGTAGGAATGGAGGAAATTATCCGCCATCGCCAGCGACAGATACGCGGCCAGGCCGGTCAGGCCCAGCGTGACGACGACACGTGCTGCCAGCCCGGCGCGCCAGCGGGACACGAACGTCTGCACGACCGTGATCGTCGACAGCGTGCCGCAATAGACATTCACCGCATTGGCGATGGCGATTGAAAACGACATGACGACGACGACCGGCAGGCTGAACGGGCCGGACACCCAGCCCAGCGTATGCGCCAGATCGCCGTGACCCGCCATCAGGCCCAGTTCCGCGCCCAGGATCGTCGGCAACAGGGAGCCGAGCACGCTGCCGCCGTAGCTGGCCCAGAACGAGGCCCGCACCCCCGACTGATCCGCGCGCAGATAGCGCGACGCGTCGGACACGTAGGGCGCGTAGGCAATCTGCCACAACGCACCGGTCGAGACACTGCCCAGCAGGCCGGTCATCGTCACCTGCCCGGCCGTCCATGCGGACAGCGGTAACAGGGCGGTCGCCCGCCACAGGCAGTACAGGATGGCCGCCCCCCCAAACCACGTCGTCAGGCGCGCGGCCGCGTGAATGGCGTTATAGCCCAGCAACGCGGGCAGGATGGTCGAAGCCACGATCAGCAGGATACCCTGATCGCGGCTGATGGCCGGCACCGCGAGCTGCAGCGACTGCCCCCCCAGCACGCAGTTCGAGGCGGCGAAGCCCACATACATCAGGACCATCATCATTACGATCGGCGCAGCCCCCCAGGAGCCGAACTGCCCGCGCGTCTGGACCATCTGGGGCACACCCAGCCGGGGGCCCTGAGCCGCGTGCAACGCCATGAAGACGCCGCCGACCACCATCCCCAATGTCGATGCCCCGATCGCCCAGAGCAGCGGCAACCCAAACACCGTGGTGCCCAAAGCGCCGGTGGCGACGGTCAGCATCATCAGGTTGCAGCCGAACCACACGGTGAACAGATCACGCGTGCGGCCATGCCGCTCCGAGTGCGGAATGGGGTAGATCGTGTGGGCCTCAAGGGACATCACCCGCCGGGCCGCATCGCCTTGGGAGTCGGCTATGTCGGTACGCACCCGTATCACTCCGCACTGCAGTCGTTACGATGCGGCATGTTCCACCGGCATTGCCGTGCTGGCAAGCGTCCGGACCGCTGGACGGCACCGGACACCGCCTGTATGCGGGGTCACCGCCGGATCGCGCCGCAGAAGGGACCACAGCCTTGCCTGAGACCGCCAAACCGATCGAACGTCTCGCGACCGCCTTGGCGCCGCATTTCGGCGACCGGCTGACCGCCAACAGCGTCGTGCGCGAACAGCACAGCCACGGCGAAGGCTGGCGCTCGCCCGACGCGACGCTGCAGCCCGAGCTCGTGATCTTCGCGGAAACGACCAATGAGGTCGCCCGTGTGCTCCGGGAATGTTCCACGCGCGGCATCGCCGTCACAGCCTTTGGCGGGGGCACCTCGCTGGAGGGCCAGACCACACCGCTACGCGGCGGTGTCAGTCTCGACCTGTCGCGCATGACCCGCGTGATCGAGATGCGTCCCGAGGACATGACGTGCCGCGTCGAAGCGGGCGTCACGCGTCAGGCGCTGAACCACGACCTGCGCGACATGGGGCTGTTTTTCGCCGTCGATCCGGGTGGAGAGGCCACGATCGGCGGCATGTGCGCGACCCGCGCGTCCGGGACCGGCGCGGTGCGCTATGGCACGATCGCCGAAAACGTCTCGGGTCTGACCGTCGTCACGGTCGATGGTCGTGTGCTGCGCACCGGCGGCAGCGTGCGCAAGTCATCCACGGGTTATGACCTGACGCATTTGTTCATCGGCTCGGAAGGCACTTTGGGAATTATTACAGAAATCCAGTTGCGTCTGCACGGCATTCCGGAATCCGTCGTCGGCGCGACATGCCAGTTCGAGACCCTGTCGGACGCGATCGACACCGCCGTGATGGTGATGCAGTCCGGACTGCCGGTCGGCCGGATGGAGTTTCTCGACGAGGTGCAGATGGACGCCTGCATCCGGTATTCGAAGCTCGACGGTCTACGCGCCCTGCCCTCGCTGTTTTTCGAGTTCCATGGCACGCCGACCGCCACGCGCGAACAGGCCGAGACCGTGCGCGCCATCGTCGACGACAATCGCGGGTTCGACTTCCGCTGGTCGGCCAGCGAGGCCGAGCGGCTGGCCCTGTGGAAGGCGCGCCATGCCGCGTACTTCGCCGGTACCGCCTATCGGCCCGGCTGGTCGTGCATGACCACCGACGCCATCGTGCCGATCTCGCGCCTGACCGAGCTGATGACGGGCGCCAAGGCCGACATCGCCGCATCCGGGCTGGTCGCGCCGATCCTGGGGCATGTCGGCGACGGCAATTTCCACACGCTGATCCTCTACCCGCCCGAGCCCGGAGCATACGAGCGGGCCGTCGCGCTGGATCATCAGATCATCGCCCGCGCGCTGGCGCTCGGTGGGTCGGCCAGCGGCGAACACGGGATTGGCATGGCCAAGCAGATGTTCATGACGCGCGAGCACGACGCCAACGCGCTGGACGTCATGCGCGCCATCAAGGCGGCCCTTGATCCCGCCAACCTGCTCAACCCCGGAAAACTTTTGCCACCCGCAGACTGATCAGTTTTCGCCTCGGCGTTACGACGGCAGCAGGGCAAGGACCGTTGTCATCAGGGCATGACCGTCCGGTATCAGCGCAGGCGATGGGCCGAGCGCCACAGCGATCGCAATACCGCCATCGATGCCTTGTTCTCTGTTGGAACGTCGCGAGCGCCACCGTCTTGGACATGGCGTCTCGTCCGCGCCGCCTATCCGGCCCGCAGATGAAAGCGCGTCATTTCGGACGGCACGCCGAGGCGCAGTGCAAAACCGGGCCAGAGGCCAGTCCCGTTGCTGACGTACAGAACAATGCCGCCGACATCGTAACGCCCGGAGACAAAACCTTTATTGCCCCGTGCCACCAGGCGGTCGAGGCCGAGGATCATACCACCGTGTGTGTGGCCCGAAAGCTGAAGCGCCACACCCTGAGCGGCCGCGGCGCGGGCGTCACCCGGCTGGTGATCAAGCAACACGACCGGTGCGTCGACCGGCCGCCCCGCCAGGGCCGCGGTGAGATCTGGCTCCGGCACGCCATGGTGGCGTGCCGATCGGTCGGTGACACCCGCGATCACCAGATGGGCGGCCCCACGCGTGATGACCGTGTGACGGTTTTCCAGCATGGTTAACCCAAGTGCGGACAAGTGGCGCATCCACTCCGCATAATCGAAAAAATACTCGTGATTTCCGGGCACGGCCAAGACACCGTCATGTGCGTGCAGTCGGGCGAGCGGCGCGATGTCGGTGCGGCGCATGGCCACTGACCCGTCGATGAAATCACCGGTCACGACGATCAGATCGGCATCCGCCGCATTGGCGCGGTCCACAACGCCAGACGCCCATCGTGCGGGGAAAAGCCGCGTGAGATGGAGGTCACTCAACTGAAGCAGCCGATAGCCGTCAAACTCCGGCGACAAGCCACGTATGACAACACGCACATCGCGGATCGGCGGAACCCGCACGGCGTTGGCAACGCCAACTGCGCTCAAGAGTGCGGCCGTTCCCCCAACCGCCAAACGCGCATCCGTCCCGATATGAACCGGCTGCCACCGTACGACCGCGATAACCAGCGCCCCGAGATCGAGACCCAACTGGGCCAGCATCAGGAAGAGCAATGTCCCGACCGCCCAGTTGAAGAGCAGGATCACGGGTCTTGGGAACTCCGGAGCGAAGACAGACCCGGAAGAGAGCTTGCTCCAGAACTGATATTGTGACGCCACGACGATGCCGACGGCGACAGGCAGTTTTACAGCCAGAGGCCAAGGCAACGGCCAGAGCCAATTCAGGATGACGACTGCCAGCAGCAGAACAAACACAAGAAAGCGCAAGACAGTCAACATCCCCATGCCTGGTCAGCGTCTATCCCCGTGGCACCCTGACCCGGGGGTTCGTGCCGTCCTGGGCAAACGCGTCGCGCGGCGACCCGTTCCCTCCTTTTTGTACGTAGCGCCTCGACAGGGCGAAGAGCGAAAGCTCCTGCCCGGACGAAAGGCCCTTAGACGTGTTGGCCACCGTTGATGTGGATTTCCGCCCCGTTGATATAAGATGACTGGGGCGAGCACAGGAACAGAATCGTCTCGCCCACTTCGGCCGGAAGACCCAGACGTCGCATCGGGATTTGCTGATCGATGATCGCATCGGTGCCCGGCGACAGCATTGCGGTTGCAATTTCGCCGGGGGCGATAGCGTTGACACGTACGCCATGGGCACCGAACTCATGTGCCATTTCACGTGTAAGCGCGGCCAGAGCCGCCTTGGAACACGCATAGGCGGGCCCCGCGAAAGGGTGCACGCGGCTGCCGACGATGGACGTCACATTGACGATTGTCCCTTGTGCAGCCTTCAATTCCTGAAAAAGACTACGACCGAGTTCAGCGATCGCGAACAGATTGACGTTGAACACGCTCAGCCACGTCTCGGGCGTCGTGTCTCTCACTCCCATACGGCCGCCGTCGGGCAGTTTGGGGGAGATGCCAGCGTTGTTGACCAACGCATGAAGTTTCCCTTCCGGCAGGCGTCGCTTGACTTCCTCTATCAGCCGCTCGACATCGCGGGGGTCGTCCAGATTGGCCTGGAGGTGACTTTCCCGGGCATTTGGCCAACGGCACTCTTCTGAAAATGGCTGTCGCGAGACGGTCAGAATACGCCAGCCCTCAGCCTGGAAGCGCTTGACGGTCGCATGCCCGATACCACGGCTTGCACCCGTCAGAAGCATCACGGGACGATGTGCCATAGACGACGATGATTCAGACATGATGCGCGTTCCAGATCAGACAGTGAGGTGGGGTCAGGCGGACATGGCAATGCTGCTCTCGAGACACGATGCCAGTCTATCGACATTGTGCAGCGAAAAGCACAGGGGCGGCCTGATCTTGAGAACATTGCCCGCCGGGCCACTGTTGCTGATCAGAACACCGTCGGCGCGCATCGCGTTGACGATCGCCGCCGCCCGCACCGCGTCTGGCGCGCCGGTCGCCGTATCCACGATCTCCGCGCCGAGATAAAGGCCCGCGGCTCTGACATCGGCGATGCACGCCTCGCGGGACTGCAGAAACCGGACCGCCTGCTCCATGGCAGCCCCGACGGTCGCCGCGTTTTCCAGCAACCCCTCGTCCCGGATGACATCCAGCACCGCAAGGCCCACGCGGGCCGAGACGGGATTGCCGCCAAATGTGTTGAAATAGCGCGCCTTGTCACCGAACATATCGAAAATCGCCGGCCGCGCGGCGACCGCGCCGATCGGGTGTCCATCCCCGAGCGGCTTGCCCATGGTCACAAGGTCGGGCACCACGCCATGGCGCGCGAAGCCCCACATATGCGTGCCCGTACGACCGACACCGGCCTGCACCTCGTCCGCGATGAAAACGCCGCCGGCCGCGCGCATTTCATCGGCGGCCAGGCGCAAAGCTCCACGTGGAAAAGGCTGGATTCCGTCGGACGAGAAAATGGTATCGACCAACAACGCGCAGGGCGTCACACCGTCGGCGCGCATGCGTTCGAGTGCCGCGCGAACATTCGATGCGAACAGGGTGCCGTCGGCGTTTCCATCGTGGAGGGGGTCGGGCGCCGACACGAAATAGACGTCGTGTGCCGGCGGAGCCCCGGCCCCAAGCGACGGCGACAGACCAGCAGTCAGTTCCGTGACGCCGTGATAGGCATGTTTCGTGATGATGATGCCCGTGCCACCGGTAAAAACCTTCGCGGCACGCAGGGCAAGGTCGTTCGCCTCGCTGCCGGTGCAGGTGAACATCACATTGCCCAGCGCGTCGGGCATCAGTTCGAGCAGCCGTTCCGCATACAGCAGAACGGCTTCGTGCAGGTAGCGTGTGTGTGTGTTCAGCGTGGCGGCCTGCGTCGCCAGGGCCTCGACCACCAGCGGATGGCAATGCCCGACCGACGCGACATTGTTGTAGGCATCGAGATAAGTCTTGCCATCAGAATCGCGCAGCCATACGCCCGAGCCCGATACGAGGTGCACCGGCTCGGTGTAGAACAGGCGATAGGCGCCCCCGAGCAGACGCCGGCGGCGCTCGAGCAGATGGGCGTTGGACGTCATGACAGGTCGTGCTCCGCTGCAAGGGCCGCGCGCACGTGTGGCGTGCCGTCGGACAGGGTTCGAAGTTGGTCGAATAGCGCGACCGCCTTGTCGATACTGCGTCGAATGTAGGCTACATTGTCGGGAAACAGCGACGCGCGCCATTCACCAAGGATGAGCCGGGTCGCAAGTCTGGCCTGCACAAGCGGCAGCAGCATCTCGATCTCGGGGCCGGTCAAGGGCGTGACGGCGTGAAACCCCGCCGCCATGGCAGCGAGAGACGCGATCGGACCTTCCGGAGCGCACATCTGGTAGGACGCCGCGACCGCCAGTTCGTTCACCAGCGGCGCCTCGCAGGCATCACCGAAATCCACCAATCCCGCGACGCGCGTGGGGTCGGTTGCCACGACGGTTATGTTGGACGCGTTGTAGTCGTTATGAATGACCTGGCGCCTAAGCCCGTCGATCCCGGCGCGGCGCAGGGACGCGAAATGTGCGAGAAACGCCAGGACGTGCGTCCGGCGATGCGGATCGCCGATGTGGATGGCAAAGTCGGCGAGTTCATCGACACGACTTGAATCCCACAGGATTCGGCGCCGAGACGCGGAGGTGTCTGTCCCGAGCGAGCGCAGGCGCGTCGCGACACGCGCGATCTGGCGTCCGGTATCGCGGCACAGCGCGAGCGAGGCGGGCGCCTCGGCCAGAGGCAGGCCATCCAGCCACCCGACCAGTCGCATCCGCCATGTCTGGTCGTTGTGTGTCAGGACCGTATCGGCGCGGCCGTCGCGATCACGAATGACGGGCGCGACCGGAACGTCACCGGTATCGACATGGGTCATGATCGCGGTCAGCAGCGCGGTTTCCCCGGCCGTTTCGTTCGCGTTGATGATCTTGAGCGCAAAGCGGTCGCCGTTGCGCGCCGTCGCCTGAAAATTGAGATCCCTCTCGCCGGGAAGAGGTGAAAGCGAAACCTCCAGCCCATAACGGTCGGCAACGGCACGCCGAACGCTGTCCGAAGGGATGGCGGGGGGCGCGGAGGTCAGCTGTGCGATGGCGGTCGAAAACAGGTCGTCGCGCTTCATGGAAAGCAAACTCGTTACTGGCAATTGTCCCGATCCGGAGACGATCAATTTATAACTTATAAATTCGGTTTAGCAATGGCTTTCCGTGCTTGCCGGGCACGTCGGAAACAGGCACGAACGTCCCATGCGGCGTCTCGACCAAGGCAGTCTCTCGAACCAGGCGTACCTCGCCCTGCGTGAAGAACTGATCGCAGGCGGCTTCCGCCCGGGCGCCCGGCTGCTCATGCGCGATCTGGCGGAGCGACTGGGCACCAGCATCACGCCGGTGCGCGAGGCCTGCCAGCGTCTGACCAGTGAACATGGGCTGGAGCTACGCTCTGGTCGCTTCGTGGTGGTGCCTGAGGTGACGCTGGAGCGTTATCGCGAGCTTCGCGTCATTCGCATCGCCCTCGAAGGTCTGGCGGCGGAACGCGCCGCGGCCAATGCCCGCACGGGCGACATCGTCCGACTGCGCGCGATACAGCGCGATTATGAGGACTCCTGGAACCGATCGCGCGACGAGGGGGTCGCACGCCTTAATCGCGCGTTCCATTTTGGCGTCTACGAGTTATCGGGCCTGCCGATACTAGTGCGCCAGATCGAAAATCTCTGGCTGTCCATGGGACCGATCCTTAAACTCTTCCACGAGAGTGTCGGCCCCGACTATGGCGGCTTTGCCTCACATCGCGCGGCGCTGGAGGCACTGGAGCGGCACGACGAGCCAGGCGCGCGAGACGCAATCGTCGCCGATCTCGTCACCGGCGGCGCGGAGATTGAATCCTATATCGCGCGCCTGAAATAACGACGCTCCAATCTGCAACGATACGGAGTGGCACGTCATCACGCGGCGACCGGGATCGGCGTCGGCCGCACGCAGGCTGCGAGGCCGTCAGCTGTTCACCGGCCTGCTGGCCACCGGATCGCGGGCGACTTTCAGAGACACGTCTGAGGCGTAGACGGCGAAATGACGGTAAGGAGAGCCGGCTCGCCCGCGTAACCGCACGAGCGGTCCGGGAGTATCTCCCCCGCGGGAGATAGTCTTCGTGCAACCCGCAAACCTCCGTGAGCCATTACATGTGCTGAAGGACCACGATTTTGCCGCCCTAAGACCTATCAGAAAAGACCGTGTGCACGGACCGTCTGTTCCCGATACCCCCACGAAAACGAGGTTTCGGCACGAGGCACAAGAAAAGAGGCTGTAGGGACACCCACGCATGATATCGTAGCCAGCAGTCGACGGCGCTGCATTACTGTGGCGACGACCATAGCCGAACTTACGACTTAGCGAGCTATTTCAAGGTATTCTGGCGGAGGGGATGGGATTCGAACCCACGGTACGGCTTGACACCGTACAACGGTTTAGCAAACCGCCGCCTTCAGCCACTCGGCCACCCCTCCGCCGGAGAAGCGTGTTTTAACACGGCGTTTGCAGTCCTGCTTCTAGGGGGGATTTCACAGCGCGTCAAATCCCCCCGGGGATTTATTTTCAGTCCCCGGCCCTTAGTCCGCGAGTTGCTTCTTCAACGCCTCGTTGACCAACGCAGGGTTGCCCTTCCCCGCCATCGCCTTCATCGTCTGGCCGACGAAGAAGCCGAACAGCTTGTCCTTGCCGCTTTTGTATTCGGCGACCTTGTCCGCGTTATCGGCTAGAACCCTCGCAATGGCCGCGTCGATGGCACCCGTGTCGGTCACCTGCTTCAGCCCCCTACGCTCCACGATCGCCATGGGTTCGTCGCCGGTGTCGACCATTTCCTCGAACACGTCCTTGGCGATCTTGCCGTTGATCGTCGAATCCGTGATCAACCCCAGCAGCGCACGCAAGGAGGCGGCGCTGACCGGGCTGTCCTCGATCGAGCGGCCGGTCCGGTTCAGGGCAGCGAAAAAATCACCCAGCACCCAGTTGGTCGCAAGACGCGTATCGAGACCACGCGCCACGGTCTCGTAAAAGTCCGCGATCGCCTGCTCCGCCGTCAGCACGCCCGATTCGTAACGGGTAACACCATAGTCGGCCTCCAGCCGCGCCCTTTTCGCATCGGGCAGTTCGGGCAGCGACGCCTTCAACCCCGCGACCCAGCCCTCGTCCAGCACTAAAGGCAGAAGATCGGGGTCGGGGAAGTAGCGATAGTCGTGGGCGTCCTCCTTGCTGCGCAACGAACGCGTCTCGCCGCGACCCGGATCGAACAGGCGTGTCTCCTGATCGACCGTACCGCCACTCTCCCAGACTTCGACCTGACGCTGCGCCTCGGCTTCGATCGCCTGCATCACGTAACGGATGGAATTGACGTTCTTGATTTCACACCGCGTCCGGAACGCCTCGCCCGCCTGACGGACCGACACGTTGACGTCCGCACGCATGGACCCCTCTTCCATGTTGCCGTCACAGGTCCCAAGGTAGCGCAGGATCTGCCGCAGCTTGCGTACATATGCGCCGGCCTCCTCAGGCGAGCGGATATCCGGCTCGCTGACGATTTCCATCAGCGCGACGCCCGAGCGGTTGAGGTCGATGAAGGACCGCGTCGGATCCTGATCGTGCATCGACTTGCCCGCGTCCTGTTCCAGATGCAGGCGCGTGATCCCGATCTCGCGCGTCGCGCCATCGGCCAGTTCGATCTCGATCACGCCGCTGCCGACGATCGGATGCTCGAACTGGCTGATCTGATAACCTTGCGGCAGATCGGCGTAGAAATAGTTCTTCCGGTCGAACCGGCTGACGACATTGATGTGCGCGGCAAGCCCCAGCCCCGTGCGCACGGCCTGCGCCACGCACTCGCGGTTGACGACCGGCAGCATGCCGGGAAAGCCCGCGTCGATGAAGCTGACATGCGTGTTCGGCGCGCCGCCGTACGTGGCCGATGCGCCGGAAAACAGCTTCGCCTGGCTGATGACCTGGGCGTGGACCTCCAGACCGACGACGATCTCCCACGTCCCGGTCCGACCTTCGATGCGATACGTCACGACGCGATTCCAGCCCTGGCGACGTCCGAAGCGCGCAGCGCCGGACGATGAGTGAAGGCGGCAGCACGCTCTAGCGCACTGCCGACGGCGAACAGCGTCTCCTCGTCGAAGAAACGGCCGATCAGTTGCAGACCCAGCGGCAGGCCCTGCGCATCGACGCCAGCCGGCACCGACATGGCGGGCACCCCGGCCATGCTGGCCGGAACCGTGAAGATATCGTTCAGATACATCTGCACAGGGTCGGAGGGCTTTTCGTCCTGCGCGAAGGCCGCCGACGGCGCGGTCGGCGTCAGCAGCACATCCACATCGGCAAACACGTCGGTAAAATCACGCTGGATCAAAGAGCGCACTTTCTGCGCCTTGAGGTAGTACGCGTCATAATACCCGGCCGACAGCACATAGGTGCCCATCATGATGCGGCGGCGCGTCTCGTCGCCAAAACCCGCACGACGGGTGTTCTCATACAGTTCGTCAAGCGTCCCACCCGCGACGCGGGCGCCGAACCGCACGCCGTCATACCGCGCAAGGTTGGACGAACACTCCGCCGGGGCAATGATGTAATAGGTCGCCAACCCGTATTTGGTGTGCGGAAGCGACACATCGACGATCTCGCATCCGGCGTCGCGCAGCCACGCGATGCCCTGCTGCCAGATGGCTTCGATCTCCGCCGGCATGCCCGGCGCGTGGTATTCGCGTGGAATGCCGATCCGAAGTCCCTTCAGGCTGCGCCCACACGCAGCGAGATAATCGGGCACCGGACGATCGACGCTCGTGCTGTCCTGCGCGTCGAACCCGGCCATGGAACCCAGCATCACGGCGCAATCGGCGACGGTCCGCGCCATCGGGCCCGCCTGATCAAGCGAACTCGCGAACGCGATCGTCCCGAAACGCGAGCAGCGGCCGTAGGTCGGCTTGATTCCCGTGATCCCGCAATAGGACGCCGGCTGACGGATCGAGCCACCCGTATCGGTGCCGGTCGCGCCGAACCCCAGACCGGCCGCCACCGCCGCCGCCGAGCCGCCCGACGACCCACCCGGCACCAGCGCCGCATCGCTGCCCGCGCGCTTCCAAGGGTTTTCCACCGGCCCGAAGGCCGAGGTCAGGTTGCCCGACCCCATGGCGAATTCGTCCAGGTTCGTCTTGCCGAGGAACACCGCGCCGTCGCGCCGCAGGTTCGCCGTCACCGTGCTCTCATATGGCGGGACGAAATCGCGCAGAATGTTGCTGGCCGCCGTCGTGCGCACGCCTTTGGTGCAGAACAGGTCCTTGATCCCGACCGGCACGCCGGCCATCGGCCCCGCCTCACCGGCCGCGATCGCGGCATCGGCCTGTGCCGCCTGTGCCAAAGCCTGATCGCCGGTCACGGTGATATAGGCATTCAGACGCGGGTTCAGGGCTTCGACGGCCGCCAGCGCCGCCGTCGTCAGTTCGACCGAGGAGAAGGCCTTGCGCACCAGCCCGTCCCGGGCCTCGACAAGGCTCATGTCCAGGGCGTTGGGGGTATCGGCGGCCATTACTCGACCACCTTCGGCACGGTGAAGAACGCGTCCACGCGATCGGGCGCGTTGGACAGCACATCGTCCCGGCGATCGCCGTCCGTCACCACGTCCTCGCGCATGCGCGGTGTCGCCAGGCCGGTGCCGATCATCGGGGCCACGCCACTGACATCGACCTCGTCGAGTTGTTCGATCCATCCGAAGATGCCGTTGAGTTCACGGGCGAGGCCTTCGGTCTCGTTCTCCTCGATGCCGATCCGGGCAAGACGCGCAATGCGCCGGACGGTCGCGGTGTCTAGCGACATGAAGCAAAAACTTTCCTGCAGAGTGAGGGGGAAATCCCTCGGGAGCCGAAGAAAAACCCTGGCTCCCGGAATGCGGCGCGATCATAAACCCTTCCCATGCCCCTGTTCAATCTCCCCGACCTTCGCGCGCAGTTACCCCCGGACCATCGGCTGCTCGGCATCGACCCCGGCCAGCGTCAGATCGGGCTCGCGCTGTCGGACGTCTCGCTGATGCTGGCCTCGCCGCTGACGACGCTCAAACGCGGCAAGCTGTCCGCCTTCGTGGGCGAGATCACGCGGCTGGGACAGCGCGAGGCCATCGGGGGGTTCATCATGGGGCTGCCGCTCTCGCTCGACGGCGGGTTCGGGCCGGCCGCGCAGGCCGCACGCGACTGGGCGACGTCGCTCAGCGACATGACCGGTCTGCCCGGAGCACTCTGGGACGAGCGCCTGTCCTCCAGCGCGGTCAACCGCATGCTGATCGGCGACATGGACATGACCCGCAAACGGCGGGCCGAAGTCGTGGACAAGGTCGCCGCCGCGTACATCCTTCAGGCGGCACTCGACACCCTGGGCAACCTGCCCGGCGCCTGACGCTCAGCGCCGTCGGCGACGCAACAGAACCCGCACCGCGCCGCGATTGGCCGCGTGCGGATGCACGATGGCCAGCACCAGCCCGCGCAGGTCCGCGCGTCCCAGCCATAACGGCAATTCACGTCGTATCACGCCGCCTTCCGCCCCGCTGCCAAGACCGGTGATGATCTCCACGCAGCGCACTCCGTCCGCCGCGCAGGCCAGCAGAAATGTGTGCAGACGCAGAAAGGCGGCCTGCGCAGCATGGCCATGCAGATCAAGGGTGCGCTGCGGGCGCATCTTGCCGGTCGACAGCGCTCTCCAGCTGGTGTCGTCCACACCGGGCAGACGCTGGCCGACCATCACCGCCGCGGCCGATCGCGTGACGCGCACCGCCGGCGACGTCGGACCGACGGGTACGATCACGCGCTCGGGCCGCGTGCCTGTCCCGACCGGTTCCGCGCGCCTCTGGACGGGCGACGGCGGCGCTTCCGCCCCCTGTTTCAGGGCGGATGACAGGTCGGAGGATCGACGCGGCAGCGGGGCGATATCGCGGACGAACGCCGCCCACAATGCCTCCTCCTCCTGTCTGAGCGCCCGACGTCGCACGCTGTCCCCCGTCCACAGTTCCCGCCAGAGATACCGCGCGGGGACCGTATGGCAAGGGGACGGCTGTCGCGCCCGTCCCCTTCCGCCCTCAGGGAGCGCTGATCTGGTCCAGCGGCGTGCCCTGATACTTGCCGGTCAGCGTCTTCAGGAACGCGACGATGTCGGTCACGTCACGATCGGAGATGGCGTGATCGGGCGTCTGGTAGCGCGCCATCGCGCGCACTGCCTGCTCCAGGGTCGTGGCGCTTCCGTCATGGAAATAGGGTCCGGTCAGGGCGACATTACGCAGGTTGGGCACCTTGAAGCGGTTGTGGTCGGACGCCTCGCCGGTCACATTCTGCCGTCCGTTGTCGACCTTCTGATACGCGGCGTGACGATCGTCGAAATACGGTCCCTCCAGACCCATCGCCTCATAAGCCTGGCCGCCCATCGCCACGCCGGAATGGCAGCCGGAACATCCGACGCTCTTGAACAGGTCGTAGCCACGTTTCTCCTGCGCGGTGATCGCGCCCGCGTCACCCTTGAGATAGAGATCGAACCGGCTGTCCGGCGTGATCAGCGTCTTTTCATACTCGGCAATCGCCGTCGTGATCGTCGTTCTGTCGATCGTGTCGTTGCCGAACGCCGACTGGAACGCCGCGACATAGGACGGATCGGTCCGCACGCGATCGGCCACGCCCGCCCAGTCATGCGAGCCCATTTCAACCGGGTTCATGACCGGGCCGGCGGCCTGGTCGGCCAGCGTCGCCGCGCGGCCGTCCCAGAACTGGCTGGCGTTGAAACCGGAATCAAACACACTCGGCACGTTGATCGGCCCGCGCTGGTGATGGATGCCGTCGGCGGTCACCAGATTGTCGACACCGCCCTTGTTCAGGGCATGGCAGCTCGCACAGCTCAGCGTTCCGTCGCCCGACAGCGCCTTTTCAAAAAACAGACGCTTGCCCAGCGCGGCCTGCGCCTCGTTCACCGCGACGGATTCGGGGATCGGCTGCACCGGCTCCGCCGCAAACGACGCCGCGACACCGGGCGTGGCGTAATGCGTACGGCGGGTCTGGTTGATCCAATCGATGACCGCGTGACGCTGCGCCTCGTCCAGATAGGCGTGCCAGTGCATCAGCAGATACAACGTCGGCGGCATCCGGTTCTGGTTGATCACCTCCTCGATGCGCGACAATTGCTCGACGGATGGTGCGGTGCCGGCCTCGAACGCCGCGAGGACGGGTTCCACGCGGAAATGCCGCAGACCGCTCTGCAAATCCGACGCCATAAGCTGCCGGGCCACGGGCAGATGAAAATAGAAGGGCAGCGTCGTATGCGCCGCGTGGCAGTAATCGCAGCGTGCCTCGCGGAGCACGTTGAACGCTGCCAGCGCGACGGGATCGTGGCGCGTGGGTGACGACACACTCAGCTCCGGCGCACCGGCATGGTCGAAATGGGTCAGATAGGCGACCACGCCACCGTAAGCGACGGCTCCGGCCACAGCCAGACCGCCAAGAAGTTTCCCGATCATCGTATCTCCCTCTGCGCCTGCACCGTGCCTCATCATCCACGGAGGATGGTGGGTCCGGTCTCGGTCAGGCCGCGCGTCGCGGCGAATGGAGGCGGTCTGACACGTTTGCGTGGTCGTGAAAAACAATGAATTTTCATAACGATGATCGATCAGGGCGATGACGCGACGCCGGATGGCCTACATCGTACGGTGAAAAAAACGGCTGAAGGGGCCGGCCTCGTAGCCACCGAACGGCGCGCCTTCGACAAACCCGAACCGCCGATACAGGGCGATCGCCGGTTCGAACGCCGCGCCGCGTCCCGTCTCCAGACTCAGGCGCGTCATCCCCTTGTCCTGCGCGGCGGTGACGATATGCGCCAGTAGCGCACGGCCGACGCCACGGCGCAGACAATCCGGGTGCGTGCGCATCGACTTGATCTCTCCCGCATCCGTCGCCAGCGTTCGCAACGCCCCGACACCGGCGATCGTGTCGCCGAACCACGCCGTCCAGACCGCCATGTCCGGTGCCTGCAACCCGTTCAGGTCGAGCGCGAAGACATAGGCCGAGGGCGTATTGGCGTGCATGCCCGACAGATGGAGCGCCAGCAGGTCGCGCGTCGCGGGATCGTCGAAGTCGGCCGGGCGGATCACCGGCGGTGTAGGCAAGTCACACATCATCGTTCGCCTCCGGGAACGCTCATGGCCAGCAGGTAGCGCGCTTCGGACGGCCCGGGGGCATTGAAACGGGACGGGCCGAACAGTCGGTAGCGGATGCTGTCGCCGGTCGAAAGCGCGAACACCTGCCCCTCGATCGTCAGTCCCAGCAGCCCGGCGAGCATCACCAGATGATGCTCATGACCGGCCACGGCCGGCGCGTCGTAGGCAATCTCCGCCCCCGGCCGAAGCGTGCCCTCGATCACGTCGATCGCGTAACCGGCCGCCGGGGGCGAGACCGCCCGGCGCCGGAAGCCGGTCTCGGTGTCCTCCCAGACGGCCTGATCGGCGCGACGCAGCAGAGCGGACGGGATCGTCTCGGCGTCCGCCATAAGCTGCGACATCGTCCGACCGAACAGCGGACACAAGGTCCCCAGAACAGCGGCTGTTGGGCTCGTCTGGCCTTTCTCGATCCGCGACAGGGTCGCGCGGCTGACGCCGCTCCGCGCCGCGAGGTCGTCCAGCGACCAGTCCCGCGCCCGACGCAGAGCCTCAAGACGGTGCGCGAGGCGATAGTGAATGTGATCTCTCATATATGGGAATATAAATCATATATGAGAACGTTGCCATACGAAGAGTGTTCACGGCCGTCTGCCAGGCCGGTGTCAGATGTCCGTGGATTCCATGGCGCGTATCGCGGCCTGCACCCGCTCACGCGCGATCCCGACATAGGCGGCGTCCGTCTCGATCCCGATCCCGCGCGCGCCTTCCTGCTGGGCCGCCACCAGCGTCGTGCCGGTGCCCATGAAGGGGTCGAGCACCACAGGATCGGGCACACCATGCAGACGCATGCACATGGCCGGAAGGGCGACGGGGAATGTTCCTGGATGGTTGAACTTCTGGGCTCTGGCGCGGACCGTCTCATACGGGATGAACCACGTATCGCCCCGGCAGCGCCGGTCCTGCGCGTGGCCCCGTCGCGCGATGTTCGATTTGTCCTTGTACGGTACCCCGACGTCCAGACGCGCCAGCGGCACATCGCCTCCGCGCGTCAGATGAAAGACGTGTTCGTGGTTGCGATGCACATACCGGGGGGAGTTGACCGGCTTGAAGTGGCCGTAGCTGTCGTCCTCGACCGCGATCGACTTGACCCAGACGATATGATTCTGGAGGTGGAACACCGTTCGCAATCGAACCATGAGTTCGAACGGCAGCCAGGGCTCGGACGATGAACCCGCGATGTTGAGGAAGAACGAGCCACCCGGTTTCATCACCCGGGCCACGGCGCGGCCGACATCGGTCATCCAGTCGAGGTAATCCCCCTCGCCCCGTCGGTCCTGATAGGTGCGATAGGCCAGCCCCAGATTGTATGGCGGGGACGTGATCACGACGTCGATCGAATCCGCCTCCAGCCCGCGCATGACGCGCAGACAGTCGCCCCGAATCAGCGTGTGATCGCCCACCGTTTCACGCCGTGTGCGCACCGGCCGGACCGGCGCTGCCGCCTTGGCCGCGCGCCGGGACGGCTCAGCGGCCGAGGG
>NZ_JABXXR010000053.1 GCF_013376175.1 Ameyamaea chiangmaiensis | reverse complement strand
GTTGCCCCGCGGGCTGGCCGGCGCGTTTCTGGTCGATGCCGAAAGACCGCGCCAGCGCACCCGCCAGACGGTCGAGCGGCGCGCCGACCTGGGTGGCCGACGTCAGGTAGACTCCGCGCAGGAACGGGGGGCGGTCGATGCGGCTGCCCTTGAAAGCGCCCTCCAGAAAAGCGCCGATCGGCTCGGCCAGGCTTGCGACCTGAAGGGGGAAGCCACTCATCAGCGCGCGGCGCTCGGGCGCGCGCTCGGCCTGAAGGCGATCGATCAGGCGCCGGTCGAGCCGTTCGACCAGCGCGGTAAAACCGTTCTGGAACAGCGACACGTCGCCCTCGACCGGAAACGTCGTGCCCAGCACCTGCGCGCGCCCGGCGCTGTCCAGATCGTCGAAAAAGACCTGAAAACCGGCCAGCCGGTCGATCTTGTTGAAGACCAGATAGACCGGGATGCGGACACCCAGTTTTTCCGTCAGTTCGTTGATCCGCATGCGCACCTGACGCGCATGGGGCGCCCGCGTCTCGGGCGAGGCACTCGCGATGTCGAGGATCGACATCATCACGATCACGCCGTTGATCGGCTGCCGGGGGCGCGCCTGCCGCAGGGCGTCGAGAAAGCCGAGCCACCCCGCCCGGTCCACGCTGCGATCGGAATCCTGCGTGGTATAGCGACCCGCGGTGTCGATCAGCACCGCCTCTTCGGCGAACCACCAGTCGCACAGCCGCGTGCCGCCTACGCCGCGAAACGATTCCTCGCCGTCACTGTCGACGGAAAAATGCAGCCCGGAATGATGCAGTGCGGTGGTCTTCCCCGAACCGGGCGGTCCGATCATGACGTACCACGGCAGGTCGTATAACCGGCGGACACCGCGCTTGCGCAACGTTGCGATCGCGGTCGACAGGCGGCGGCGGAGTTCGCGCACCTCCTCGCTGCCGGCGCGGCCGTCGCGGCGGCCGCGCACCGGGCCGACCGTCAGGGCCTCGTCCTGACCGCCGGTCGTCAGGGCGTCGCCGATCGCACTTTCCTGACGGTTGCGCGCGTGCTGCACGACTGCGCTGACCGCGAACACAGCCACCCACAACAGCCCGAACACGATAGCCCGACGCCACAACGGCATAAAAAACGGCAACAGCGGCAGGTAGAACCACAGCAGCGCCGTCAGCGTGACCGCGACCCCGATCGCGCGCGCCCAACGGTTGCTCACCGTGCGCTGCGCCAGCGAGATCAGCGGAGAAAACATGCTCATTGGGCGGCGGTCTCCTGAACCACGATCTCCACACGCCGGTTCGCACTCCGCCCGGCCTCCGTCGCGTTGTCACCGACGGGGGACTGCGCACCCTGACCCGACGCCGTTACCTGTCCGTCGCCGACATACGGCATGATCACGGCCGCCGCCGCCTGCGCGCGCGCCAGAGAAAGCGCATAGTTCGACGGATAGGCCACCGTGCGGATGGGCTGGGAATCGGTGTAGCCAATCACGTTGGTACGCCGGTCGTTACGACCGATGGCGTCCCCCACGCGCCGCAAGACCCCGACGAACTGCGGCAGCACGGTGGCCGCCCCGGTGTCGAACATCCCGCGGGCCTGAAGACGGATGATCGGAACCAACTCGGTCCCCGCCACCGTCAGGTTGCCGGCATGAATGTCGGCTTCCAGAGCGGCCTCGAGACGGGCCCTAAGCATGTCGCGGTGGGGGACGGCCGGCGCGGCCGTGACCAGCGCGGGCCGACCGATCGCCGGCATGGCATGGGGCGGCAGGTCGAACGCGCCCGCCAGAAGGGAGTCCGAGGCCGCGCCGATAGCAAACAGCACCAGCGCGTAGGCAACGCCGAGAATGCCCGCGCCCAGCAGCGCCGCCAGCCATATCGGCATCTCGAACCGCAGCGCCCGAAACGGTTCGGCCACCCCCGCCCAGGAGGGCGACAGATCAGCAGGTGCGGGGCCGCGCACGCGCACGATGGCGGCATAGGTTTCTTCGCGCTCGCGTTCCAGTTCGGCCGGTCCACGCGGCATCAGCCGGTACTGGCCCTGCATGCCCAGTGACATGCACATATACATCAGCTCCAGAACATCGACGTATGTCGTGGGACTTTCCCGCAACTTGCCCAGAATCACGAAGAAGCGTTCGCCCCCCTTCACGTCGCGGTGGTATTCCGATGTCAGGGAGAGATCGGCCCACGGCCCGTGCGATCCCCACGGCGTGCCCTGCACTACATCGTCTAGGCTGGCGCAGATGGCGTAATGCGCCAGCCGGATCACCTCCGACGGCAGTCCGGCTTCCCGCAACGCCGCGCCGTACCGCTCGACCTCCCGCCCAGTACGATCCCGCAGCGCGCCTGCGTCCGGCACGCTGACGGCGTTGCGCAGGCGCGCCATCAGCGTCAGCAGCGACCCCGCCAGAGTGACGGCGACGTTCCCTCCACTGTGTGGCAGGGCCGCGAAATCCAGGTCGTCCTCCTCCGACGCCTCGACCTGCATCAGCTGCTGACGCCCGGCGAGGGCCGACAGCGTCGCCTCGCGGCTCATGATGACCGTGCGGTCGTCGTCGTCGGGTTCGGCGAAGGGATTGCCCTGGATCGTCATGCGCGGATTGCCCACAGTTCCAGCATCAGGTTGGGAAAATCATGCGAGACATGAATGGCGAAGCCCGCCGACTGCTTGAGGGCTTCCCACTGGCTGGAGTGACGCTCCAGCTCGAAATACAGGGCATTGGGGATAAACGGCATCTGCCGGGGTGCCACAGGCAAAAGTCGCAGCTCCACTCCCGGTAGCGCCACGTTGACCAGATCGCGAATATTTTCGACCGCGCCGATCTTGACCGTGGTCGGGAACACACGACGCAGCGTTTCGAGCGGCACGTCCGCGCGCACCGCCAGGACCAGCGTACCGCTGGTGACGACACTGCGGTCGGTGATGGTGCCCACGCGTACCCCGTGGCGGTGTTCCTTCAGCGGGATCTGCACCGCTGTCTGTTCAAGCACGCTGGCCAGCGCGCGGCGGATCGAGGCCGCGACGGGCGTGATGCTGCGCCGCAGATCGTCATGGCGATACGGCGCAAATGGCTCCGGCCTGCGGGACGGGTCGGTGAATGTCGCCAGTTCGCCCGCCATGACCAACAGGATACGAAACAGCTCTTCCGGGTGGAGGCGCGCGCCATCGGCCAGATGCGAGACCAGCGTCTGCCAGCCATTGAGCGACTGCAGAAGCATGAAATCGGCGATCTCGGTCGTGCTGCGCGCGCCGATCGCGCTGAGACGCCCGGCGATCGCCTCGCCGCGCTGATGCAGAATCCCCGCGAATTCAACCAGAAGATTGGCAAGTGCCGGGGACGCCGCGCAAGCAAGCACCGGCGGAATCCACGTACTGTCCAGAACGACGCGCCGGTCCGCCGTCACCTCGACGATGCGCGCCACCGACAGGCAGTGATATCCTGCCAAATCGTCGGTTCCCAGAATCAGGCGCGGCGCCAGTTGCCCGACGCGGATCGTCGCCAGTTCGGGCGAGCCGGTATGGGTGTCGTAGACGTCCGCCTCCGTGCCGACAAAGCGTGTCGCCCGGCTGTCGGCATCAAACTCCGCCCGACCGGGCTCCGCGACCGGAATGGCGAGATAGACCAGAACATCACGCGCGCCGTCGGGCACGGTCAGCGGCGGCGGCAGCGAGGCCTCGTCCGGGGCGCAGAACCGGGTGCCATCCTCGAAGAAGCCGCTGGCGACCGACAGACCGATCCGTCCGGAGGCCAGAAGATCGCGCGCGATCTCCAGCTCCGCAAAACCCCAGCCATACGAGCGCAGCAGCGACAGGCCGCGCGCCAGATCATGGGCGGTCCAGCGATCCTGCTGCTGGAAATGCTGCGCCCGCAGGAACATCCCCTCCTGCCAGACGACACGACTGGTCCAGCTCATCGCTCGTCCTCCCGCCCGTCGGATTGGACGCCTCGACGCTGCGCGTGCGCGGCGCGGGATTCGGCGGCCTCGATCTCTTCCCGCGCCGCTTCGTAGGCGTGACCGAACGCCCGGCCGAACGTCCCGTCCAACGTCTCGGTCAGTGAAGCGGCAAGGTCTTCGTGCTGGCGGACATAGGTCGTCCACGCCTTGGCGCGTCGCAGCAGGGGCAAGGGTTGATCCGCCGGGAAGGAAAGCTGTTCCAGAACGGCCGAGGGCCCGCTGACGGCAAGAAATTCGCGTATCGCGGGCTCGATCGCCCGGGTCACGGCCATCTCGTGGACGCGGATATCGCGCAGCGCATCGGCAACGGCCTCCGAGCCGGAGATCCCCGTGCGACGCCCGACCCCCAGCATGGCCGACAGCGCGTCGTCGTCATCGACCGCGAATTTGAGGGGATTGTTGCCGAACGGACGGATCATCGTCTGTTCGATGCGGAATTCGCTCTTGACCTTCGCACGCGCGATCATCGCACGCCTCAGTCCGACGACAAGCGCACGGAACGTCCGCCCCAGTTCTTCGAAAAAGGCCTCGGAGCGCTCACTAGGGGTCCCTTCGATCCCCGCCCCGCGCATGAGCGCCGCCAGCGCGGCCGTGTCCCGGCTCTCGCGCTCGTCGCGCGTGCCCTGACCGAGCGATGGGGTTTCAGCCGGGCGTGGCAGCGGAACTTCGCGCGCCTCGTCCCGGGGAACGGCGAACGGATTGACCGGCGTCTCCGCGAGCGCTTCCACGTCCGACGCGCTGGCCACCTCGGTGGCCCTGGGGCCGGCGAGCGTCCCCGGACTGTCCCAGTCTTCGGGAAGGAGCACCGAGACCGGACGCGGCGGCCGGAATGAATCGTGCAGGCCCGAAGGCGCCTCCCCACCACGCACAGTCCCCGCCGGGTCAGTCGGTGCCGTGGCGCCGGGCAGATCGAACGCACCGTCGCTGTCGCTCAGCGCGAAGCTGAACGGATGAATGATGGACAGTGTCTCGACCGTCGTGCGGCCGTAGCGGTGATGGTCGCCCATGTCGAACACCGGACCATCGCCGGGGCTTAGCCCTCGCCGCCCGAACTCTCCCGACAGGGGCGGTAACGCACGCTCGTCCGTCGCGGGGCGTTCCGCACGGGGCACGCTCTGCGTCGCGTCGTCCGCATCGGCCGCGTCCAGAGCGATGTCGATCAGATAGCTGCCGCAACCGATGGTATCGCCGTCGTGCAGTTCCTGCGGCACTCCGGGCGGCAGCGTCTCGCCGCGAACGGTCGTGCCGTTGCTGCTGAAATCGGTGATCAGCCACTGGCCGCCGCGCAGGCTTATTTCACAATGACGCTTGGAGAGGAGACGTTGCGGGTCGGGAAGCACCCAGTCGCAATGCGCGCCGCGCCCCAGCGACGCCTGTTCGCCGCGAACGCGAAACGCCGACAATGCGACGCCGGGCGGCACGCAGCGCGGCACTAGCGTAAGATCGGCCATACCCTGTTTCTCCCTTCCGTGCGTGGTCGGCCGGCCGCTTGCGGATCGCCCTCCATCACATCGTCTTCCGTCACGACAACCGCATGGATCATTCCTGTTCAACGCGCGAGGAAAATCATCCGCGGCGCGTCACGATGCGCCCATCTCAGGGTTGTATCTGCACCATGCCTCCCTTGATGACGACGTCCGTCGCGCCCTGTACCGACACCTGAAGTCCTTCGATACGGATGCCTTCGGGCGTCAGCGTGATGGACGATCCGCCGCAGATCAGGCGGACCGACTGGGCGGCCTTGAGTGTTACGGCTTTCGAATCCGCCTCCACATGGATGTCACCCTGCCGGCTATGGAGTGTCTCGTCGCGTTCGATCACCGTTGCCCGGTCGCGACCAACGTCCACGCCATGATCGCGCTCGACTTCCAGCAGGGAATCGCGCTGGGCGTGCATGAAGAACATTTCCTGCCCCAACGCGTCGTCGAACGACAACTCGTTATAATCGGCCGTGCCGCCGCGCATGGTCGAACGACTGCGAAATCCCATTTTCGTTTTTTCGGCCGGAAGGTCGAACACGGGCCGCGCCTGCTCATGATAAAAGCAGCCGAGCACGACAGGGTTATCGCAATCGCCGCTCATGAACGAAATACCGACCTCCGTGCCGACGCGGGGCAGATGCTGCCACCCCCACTTGTTCCCGGCCCACGGGTGCAGGACGCGCGCCCAGATCGCCATACTGGCCGACGTGTCCTGCCGATGATCGAACAGAAGCCGCACCTTGATCCGACCCAGCGGATCGACATGAATTTCCTCGCCACCCTCACCGAGTACGATCGCCGAGTAAATGCCCGGCATCGCCGGACGCCGAAGCGTCGCAGCCTCCCGCCAGGGAAGCGTATTGCCAAACGCAGTGAAAGCAACCTCATATTGCGAGGGCGCCGTCCCGCCGAGCCAACTCTCGTCGCGCGCCATATGCCGGGCGGAGTGCACGACGAAGTCGCTGCCGCCCGAGGCCGGGTTGCGCTCGACCTGGAACCGGAATCCGGGGCAAAAATGCGGATCGTGACAGATACCGCTTGCCAGTCCCGCCTGCGCGGCCGAGGCCTCCAGCGCATACCGTGCCCGGTCCCGGGCCACGTCGTTTTCCGTCGTCATCGCGGGCCAGAGGAAACTGGTCCGCTTGCCGCCGCCCGGTCCCGGGTCATCGGCTGTCGCCTGACCCGTCACCGGCGCCGACGGCCGTGTCGGGTCATAATCCTGATGACGCGCCGCGCCGGTCGAGACCATCTTGGCGGTCTGCCACACATTGATGATATCGACATTGTCGCCCTGCGCCATGATCCGGTGCATCGGGTCCGCCATGACGCGGAAGCCTTGATTGGCGTTCGCCACCACCAGCGTGTGCTGGCTCCTGTCGTGGACGAAATAATAAAAGAGACCACTTTCCTGCATAAGACGATGACAGAACACGAGGTCGCTCTCGTTGAACTGGGTCGTGTACTCACGCTGCGCGGGCGAACCCGTGACGCGGAACTCAACAGGATGGATGCCGTGCTCCGAGAAAATCTGCCGCAGGATTTCGACCGCGGTCTTTTTCTGGAAGATGCGACAGTCGACCGTCTGCGACAGAAACCACAACGACGCCACCACATCCAGCCGGTACGTCCATCGCCCCCGATGCTCGACCCCACCCGACGATACATGCCGCACCAGCCCGTTGAAGTAACGATCGGTTCCGTCCTTGCGACGAACCGTTACCGTGACCGACTGATTCAGCAATGCGTTCGGAGCGATCTGCCCCTCTGTCGAGACGACGTCCACCGACATCTGGAACGGCGTGCTGATCTGCTCGTCCGCCCTAAGGCCCACGGCATGCAGCGTGCCGGGCTGATAGGGCTTCGTGTCATCCCCAAGCGGCGATGTGAGAAGCAGGAGGTTCTGGAGTTCGCCTCCCATACGCTCAACCCTTTTCTATCAGCCCGATCGCCATTCCCGTCCCCGGCGACCATTGTCTCCGCGCCGCAACGGCGGAAACCCCGTTTGCAGCGCACAGTGTATCACCCGATCAGGAGGTCTTGGCTTCCGTCAGGTCGTAGATGATCCGGTTGGGTCCGGTCTTGGTACCAGTCGCATCCTGGCCGTAGTCTTCGATCGTAATCTCGGTGAAATTAAGCGTCAGGGTTTCAACCGGACGGTCTTTTCCATGCGCCGAGTTGACAAGGCTCGAAGTAATGGCGTCCGTCAGGATGACCGAACGAAACAATGTCTCGCCACCATCGTCAACGCGGGTAAAATCGACCTGCGCTTTCTTAGCCTGACCGACGAATGCGTAACTTGCAAGCGTGTGGCTGGAATCATCGATGTATTTCGTCAGGGTCAGTTCGCTGACATATGCCGACGTGGATTCGCGGTTCTTGCCGATACCCACCGCCGTGCGGATCGTGCGCGACATGCTCCACTGCGCGTCGAGCAGTTCGATCCAGTTCTTGTGATTGGTTTCCGTGACGTCGCCCTGGGCATCGCCGTATTTGAGGTAAATACCCATTTTCCGTTTACACCCTTTGCCAGCCGATATGATCGGGAGCGACCCGGATGGCGCCCCTTCACCCCGAAGGTTAGGCGTTCAACATCGCATCGTCTTTGGCTTTTGGGTTACGTCTGTAAAATTCGCAACGCTTCCGGCCGTCCTGCACGCCCGTCATCTCTGCTTCTTGTGCGGGGCGCCGGAGTCCGTCCCGACGCCGCCCGTCATGGACTGCGCGTCTCTCTTCTTCCCGCCACCAGCCTTTTTCCGGGCACACAGGATCAGACCAAAATGATCGCTGATCGTGGCGCCGGAGATATCGGACGGTATGAAGTGTGCCGACACCATCTCTGTCGTTTCCGGGTTATAGACGATCTGGTCGAACGGCTTCGTGCGCGTCGAATTGGTTTTTCCACCCGGGAAGCCGTCCGGGCGCGCAACCGTTGTCATCTGGGACGGCAGGATATTGCGGTAGTCGGGTCCCAGCAACTGGGCGATCATACCGTTTCGATTGGTATCACCCAGAAGGATATCCACCGAACCCGTCGCAAGGACTCCGGCATAAAAGTCCCGGGCACCCGGCGTGTTCGCTACGCTGTTGGGCGTGTGCACGAACGCGACCCTGAGCCCGTTTATGCCCACGACCACGAAGCTCTGGCCACTCGCAACGACAGTCGCCCGGCTGCTGAAGTTTAGTGCGGAGCCCGAGTCGAAACCGTCGACGACGCTGAACGCATTGGACGTTTTCCGGTTCGGACTCAGGATCGACTGTGCCTCATAGTGCGCCGGATCCGCCCGGTTACCGTTGAGGCGCGCCGTATAGGAGGGATCGTCAAGAACGGCTTCGCCCAGCACCGTCAGGTCCGCGTCCCGGCCGAACTTCTGGCGCGACGCCGAACGAAACATCCCCGTGCGCCTCTGCAGCTCGGCGTCGTCGGAGGCTCGCGCACTTCGGTCCGCAGTGCCCCGCAGAACGCCGAGATGCTGGACAACACGCCCGGCATGCTCGTCCCATTGCGTCGTCGCCAAAGGAGCCTGGGGTTTCTGCGGGTACCGCGCACGCTCGGCCGGCGCGCAAAAGGTTTCGGCATCAGGATAGCCATAGCGTCGCACCGAATCGCGTTTCATATCGATGTAATCGCGGTCATTATGGGTGTGCTGCGTGTTGCTGTGGCTGCGCGGACTCAGGTTTTGCGAGCGGACGGACGGGTTGATCCCCGCCCCCGTCGCTTCGAGGGAATGGTAGACAATGATGGTGCTCTTGTTCATCGCTGGGGTCCCTCGTCATAAGAATACCGGTCGGGCGTCACACACGCCGCAACGAAGACCGGCCAACACCTCAGGAAAGACCGACAAGATCGAAACCGGCAATCCGGTGTGTGACGCGGAGACCCTCCGCGCGTGCAGCATCGTCACCACCCGACACCGCGAGAAACTTTCCGGCCAGCATGGGTAGAATTTCGGTTGCGATGGTCCGTTCAATGATACGCGCGCCCGACGCGCTGGACGCCGAGCGCGCGTGCAGCGCGGCCAGCGCAGCCTCATCGAAGGCGATCGACGCGCCATACGTCTCGGCAACGCGTTTGACGACTTTCGCGACCTGAAGCGAGACGATGAGCCGTCGCGTGTCGTCGGCAAGCGGCAGATAAGGCACCATCGTCACACGCCCAAGGAACGCGGCCTTGAAGTGCTTGAGCATCTCGCCCTCAAGCGCATCGGCCAGACCATCCGCATCGGGTGCGGTGTCCGCGTCCGCGAAGAGCGCGTCGATCAGTGGTGTCCCCGCATTGGTCGTCATGATGATGACCGTATTACGAAAATCGATGTCCTGGCCTTCGCCATCCTTCATCGATCCCTTGTCGAAGACCTGAAAGAAGACATCCTGCACGCCCGGATGGGCTTTCTCGAACTCATCGAGCAGCAGTACCGAATGGGGCTTGCGACGCACGGCCTCGGTCAGGATGCCGCCCTGTCCATAACCGACATAGCCCGGCGGGCTGCCCATCAACAGACTGACCTTATGCTCCTCCTTGAATTCTGTCATGTTGATCGTCGTCAGCGACTGCGCGCCACCGTACAGCAGATCGGCCAGAGCCGTCGCGGTCTCGGTCTTGCCGACGCCCGACGTGCCCACCATCAGGAACACCCCGACCGGCTTGCGCGGATCGGTCAGGCCCGCGCGCGACACGCGGATCGCCTCGGACACAGCCCTGAGGGCGTGATCCTGACCGACCACCCGTGACCGCAGATCATCTTCCAGCGATAAAAGCCGCTGCGCTTCGCCATGTCGCATTCGGCGCGCGGGAACGCCGGTCCAGTTCTCCACGATCTCGGCAATCGCCTGCTCATCCACCACGGGGTGAACCAGCGGCGTGTCTCCCTGCAGCGCCTGAAGCTCCGCCGACAGGCTCGCCGCACGTTGGCGGACATCATAGGCGACCTCAGCCCCGCATTCCACGTCGGCCCGCACTTCCGCGAGCGCGCGGACAAGGTTCATCTCCGCCGCCAGCCGCGCCTCGTCCTCCGCAAGCGCCACGGCCAGCGCCTCCGTCTCGGCATTCAGCGCCGCCAGCCGGGCCTCATGGGTCGCGCCCATCCGCGCCTCGCGCTCCAGGAAAGACACTTCACTCGCGATGGCGGCACGACGACGTCGACGATTTTCGATGACCGCGGGCACAGCCCCCTGGCTCATCGCCACGCGGGCGCACGCCGTGTCCAGCAGCGATACGGCCTTGTCCGGCAACTGCCGATCGGGGATGTAACGACACGACAGACGAACCGCCGCCGTCACAGCCTCATCAAGGATGCGGACGCCGTGATGCTGCTCCAGCATGCCGACCAGCCCGCGCAGCATGTCGGAGGCCACCGCATCGGTCGGCTCCTCGACCTTGATGGTCTGGAAACGCCGTGTCAGGGCAGCGTCCTTTTCAACATAACGTTTGTATTCCGCCCATGTCGTCGCCGCGATCACACGCAGCTCACCACGCGCCAGAGCGGGCTTCAGAAGGTTGGCGGCGTCCCCCTGCCCTTCCTGCCCGCCTGCCCCGATAAGCGTATGTGCCTCGTCGATAAACAGAATGATGGGCGTCGGTGACGCACCCACCGCATCGATCACCGAACGCAGGCGATTCTCAAACTCGCCCTTGACGCCGGCACCTGCCTGAAGAAGCCCGAGGTCAAGCACGCGGATGACGGTTTCGAGCAACGCCTCGGGCACGTCGCCGGAGGCGATCCGCAGAGCGAGGCCTTCGACGACCGCCGTCTTGCCCACGCCTGCTTCGCCGGTCAGAATCGGATTGTTCTGTCGCCGGCGGGTCAGGATATCGATCATCTGGCGAATTTCCCGATCCCGCCCGAGGATGGGGTCGATCCTGCCCTCCCGCGCCAGCGCGACCAGATCGATCGTGAAACGATCAAGTGTGGCCAAAACGGTGTTCGCAGCCAGCGGTCGGATACCCGCGGGAACCGCACGCGCGGCCACCACGGCTTCCGCACTGCCTTCCGTCAGGCGCGCGAAATCCCTGATCAAGAGGTCGCCCGACAACACGCGCAACGCGGGCGCCGTCGCACGCAGGCGGGGGGCGAGCACTTCATCCCCGAGGAGCGCACACAGTATATGCCCCGTTCGCAGCACGCCGTCCTGCAAATCGATCGACGCGATCAGCCACGCATTCTTCAGTGTCGCGACGAGTTCCAGGGAAAGAGCCGGGCTGCGGCCGTTTCCGGTTGAAAATCTGTCGAGTGCCGCGTTCAGACCGGCGACGAGCTCCGCCCGGCCGAGGTCCGCCGCAGCGACAATGCGGCTGATATCGGACGTCTCGACATCGAGAACCTGCAACAGCCAGTGCTCGATCTCGACCGTATAGTGCGTACGGGACAGGGCCGCCCCAGCCGCTGCCTCCAGAGCCCGACGCCCGATATCATCGAGACGCCCGATCAGCTTCTGAAGGTCGATTACCGCCACCATGCCACCCCCTGCCCCGTACCCGTGCCTCCGCGCGTTGCATGACATGCCCGATCGGTCTGAACGGGCTTGCTGACACATTGCACGATACGACGCCGATCTTCGGCAGGTTCCGAAAAGGCGTCCATCGCATTGACGTTTCAATTGTAGCTTTTTTGGGGGCCGCTTTGTCTTGTGAGCGTGAGTGGCACTGCGCATAGTTCACTCGGGTGACATGCACTGCATTCCGGCTCGGTCGTGCGTGCAGCCCGTCATTCTGGACGAAACCCTTTGAAGAAGGCAGTCTCGATCGCGATGTCGTCGTCCACCGAAAGCGCATTTCTGGACAGTATCGTCGAGCCGATCGACGCCTCCGCCCCGTGCGGTGCCGACCTGCGCGCCGATAACGGCATCGGCTCGGTCTATTCCGCAATTCGCGACGCGCGTTCCGCCGCCCGCACCCACGAACGCGCGGCCGATGACGATCCCGAGCTTACGATCGGCACACCGACAGAATGGCGAACTGTTGAAACCCTGTCCCGGGACGCGCTTATTTCACACACGCGCGATCTCGAACTCGCCAGCTGGCTTACCGAAGCGCTTACGCGGCGCGACGGCCTGAACGGCCTTGCGCTGGGCGCGCGCGCCATAACCGCTCTTGTCCGGACCTTCTGGGATCAGGGACTTTACCCGCCCCTCGAGGCCGACGATCCGGACGCGCGAACCTTCGCGGTTTCGGGATTGAGCGGCCAGGATCGCGACGGTTCGCTGATACAGCCCATCCGCAAGACGGTCCTCTTCGAGATGGGGGACGGTCGGCCGATCGCGTTCTGGGAGTTCGAACGCGCCGCCGCGCGGACGGCGTCCCTCGCACAGGGCAAGCAGGTGCCCCGCGTGCATGACGATCTGCCGCCGCTCGACGACATGGAAGCGGTCGCCCGTGGTCCGGGTCAGCCGACACTGTCATCGATTTTCCGTGCCGCGCGCGACGCATGCACGGCGTGGCAGGCCATGGAGGCCTGCTTTGCACAGGCCTGCCGGGAGAGCGTGCCGCCACTCGAGACACCGTCCACGTCGCGTGTCGCGCAGCTTCTTGACGGTATCCGCATCGCGGCTCAGCGCTACCTGCCTGACGTCGTGGAGGTCGAAGCGGATATGGACGCCGTGCCGGAAGAGCAGCCCGACGATCATGGCATGCTCGCGGAAAGCGACGATCGACGCGTCGGCTTTCGTCTGTCGTCGGCACAGCCGGCACGCGGCGAACTTCTGGACGCCGTGATGGACATTGCAACGCGTTTTCGCGTCCTGGAGCCGCATTCACCGTTCAGCTACACGCTGGAGAATGCGGTCCGACGCGCCCGGCTTTCCTTGCCGGACCTTCTTGGTGAAGTCGTTGCGGATGAAGCGTCCCGCGCTGAAATCCTGATCAGGCTTGGCATTCAGGCGCCCGAGCCCTGACATGTGACCTGATCGAGTGAAACAACGTCCGAGCCGGCCCTGCTGGTGCACAAGATTGGAGCGAGTTATGAGTGCAAGCATCCACGAGAAACTGGCCAGAGTTCGTCGGCCGCGCGTTCACATCACGTACGAGGTTGAGACCGAAGGTGCGGAGGTCGTGCGCGAGCTTCCGTTCGTCGTCGGCGTGGTCGGTGATTTTTCAGGCGATCCCACGACGCCGTTACGTCCTTTTGCCGAGCGGCGCTTCATCCAGATCGATCGCGACAATTTCGATGAGGTAATGCGTCGCATGGCGCCCGGCCTCAATCTGAAGGTCGCCAACACGCTCAAGGGCGGTGACGAGACGATGGTCGTCGATCTGGCCTTCGGCAGCATCGAGGATTTCGAACCTCAGCGGGTGGTCGACCAGGTGCCCGCGCTCAAGGCTCTGCTCGAGACGCGCAACCGTCTGCGCGATCTCATGAGCAAGGCCGATCGCTCCGAAGAGCTCGAAGCACTTCTGGAGCGTATCCTGAAGAGCAACGACGAACTCTCGGCGCTCAATGCCGAACTCGCATCGCGCAAGGAGGGCTGAGCCCATGTCTGACACAGAACGTTCCGTTCAGGGCGCACCGACGACCGTCACGGAAGAGCACGGTGCCAGCCTGCTGTCTCAGGTTGTCGCCGCCACGCGCCAGACCGAACCCGATCGCGCCGCCGAACTGGTGCGCACGTTGGTGGAGGAAGCGGGCAAGGGTACCGTCTCATTCGATCGCAACCTGACGCGTACGATCGAACGCGCGGTCGAAGCGCTCGACGTCGCGATCTCGACGCAGCTGAACGCGATCATTCATGATCCGAAATTTCTGAAACTCGAAGGAAGCTGGCGCGGACTACACTATCTGGTCATGAACAGCGAGACCAGCAGCAACCTCAAGATCCGGGTCGTGAACGCCAGCAAGCGCGAGCTTCACCGCGATCTGACGCGCGTGGTCGAATTCGACCAGTCCCTTCTGTTCCGCAAGATCTACGAGAACGAGTTCGGCACACCCGGTGGTGAGCCTTACGGTGCCCTGATCGGCGACTATGAATGGACCAACGCGCCTGAAGACATCGAGACCCTGCGTGAGATCAGCCATGTGTCGGCCGCCGCCTTCGCGCCGTTCGTCTCCGCAGCGGGTGCCGGCATGTTCGGCTTCAGCGACTGGACGGAGCTGTCCCGCCCCCGGGATTTGGCCAAGGCGTTCGATACGGTCGAGTTCCTGAAATGGCGCGGCTTTCGCGACAGCGAGGACAGCCGTTTCGTCTCTCTCACGCTGCCGCGCGTTCTCAGCCGCCTGCCGTACGGCGAGGGTGTGAAAGCCGTGGACGAGTTCCGCTACGAAGAGGCGCCGCGCGCGGCCGACGGCAAGCCGCTCGCCCTGCCCCACGATCAGTATTGCTGGATGAACGCGGCCTATGTCATGGGTGCGCGTATGACCGACGCATTCGCGCGCACGGGCTTTTGCACCATGATCCGGGGCAAGGAAGGCGGCGGACGCATCGACGATCTGCCCCAGCATATTTTCCAGTCCGACGATGGCGACATGGACGCCAAATGCCCGACCGAAATCGGCATTACCGACCGTCGCGAAAACGAACTGTCCAATCTCGGCTTCCTGCCGATCTGCCATTACAAAAACGAGGATTACGCCGTTTTCTTCGGCGCGCAGACCACGCAGAAACCGAAAGTATACGATCGCCCCGAGGCCACGGCGAATGCGGCGATCTCCGCGCGTCTGCCCTATATCATGGCCACAAGCCGCTTCGCCCACTATCTGAAAGTCATGGCGCGCGACAAGATCGGCTCCTTCATGGAGGTCGATGACTGCGAGCGCTGGCTCAACGACTGGATCCGGCGCTACGTCAATGGCAATGATCTCGCCGGGCCGGAAAGCAAGGCGCGTTATCCGCTGCGCGAGGCCCGTATCGAAGTCACCGAAATTCCCGGCCGGCCGGGGGCATACAATGCCATCGCGTATATGCGCCCTTGGCTCCAGCTCGAGGAACTGACCACCAGCATGCGGATGGTGGCCCGTATCCCCGAGCGTATCTGACCGGCCGGAACGTCGGGCGACTCCACCTCGCATGTCCGCATCCTCACGCTCCGACGACATGGTCGCCTGCGGGATTGGGGAGGCGCGCATGCCTGATACCGTCACCGCGCCGGACCCGGCGGCGACGGACAACGTGTCGTCGGGTCCGGCTCGCGCCCTGCGTGATGGCCTTTTGACGGGCCATCACACGGCGCCGGGCTGGGACGTCGAACCGTTCGAGGATTTTCTGCGCGAGGATAACGGCGCCCTGGCCGCCTGGTTCGGCGACGGTTTCGCGCGCGCCATCGCCGCCGACCCGTCGCGCCATCACCCGAAGGGGCGCGCGCGTGAACGGCTTCGCGCGCGGCTGGATCGCGACATCGCCACGATCGATGTAATGATCGCCCGTCAGATCGACGCAATTCTCCACCACCCCCGTTTTCTAAGCCTCGAGGGCTCGTGGCGCGGTCTTGCGTGGCTTGTCGCCGATCTCGATCCCGGCGGCGAGATCGCCGTCAAGGTTCTATCCACGGGCTGGTCCGAACTTGCCCGTGACCTGCTGCGTGTTCTCGAATTCGACCAGTCCGCTTTCTTCAGACTGGTCTATGAGGACGAGTTCGGCCACGCCGGCGGCCATCCCTTCGGGCTGATGCTCATCGACCGCGAGGTAGCCCATGTGCCGCCCAGGCGCGGCGCCTTCGACGCTCCCTCCGTCGACGATGTCGACGTCGTGCGGCAGCTTGCGGCCGTGGCGGCGGCGGCGTTCGTCCCGACGGTTCTGGCGGCCTCTCCGCGCCTGTTTGGCGTGGAAACGTTCGATACCCTCAGCCTGGTTCAGGATATTACGGGCGTTCAGGACGACCCCGAACACCGGCGCTGGCATGATCTTGCCGCCAGCGAGGACAGCCGCTTTCTCTGCCTGACGCTTCCCCGTCTGCGCGCGCGCGCCCGCTGGACGCGAGACAACAACCGTCTGCGGCACGAGGAATATGCCACCCGGACAAGCCAGCTCTGCTGGCACTCCGCCGGTTACGCCTTCGCGCGCAACGTGACGCGCGCGCAGCGGGAATTTCGCTGGCCGGCGGACGTGCGCGGCGTCACACCCGCCAGCGCCACCGGCAGTTTCGTCACCGGCACGATCGACGATGCCCTGCGTTTCGGCACGCACACCCGTATTTCACGCGCACCCACGGAACTCGGCTTTACCGACCAACAGTCACAGGCGCTGGTGGAAAGCGGGGTCATGCTTCTCGACACGCTTCCGTTCGGCGGCGTGGCGTTCGCCTCCACCCGCAGCCTGCAGGCACATCCCGCGGCACCGCGTCAGGTGAACGTGGCCGACAGAAACAGGCGTCTTTCGGCCGAGATCGTGTCGCTTCTGTGCGTCAGCCGTTTCGCCCATTATATCAAGATGCTGGGACGCGATATCATCGGACGAGTGGCCACCCCGGCGGAGATCGAACGTGGATTGCAGGAGTGGCTGGGGCAGTACACCAACGCCAGCACGCTCTCATCCGGTGAGAGCCGCGCGCGCTACCCGCTTTTGTCGAGCCGGGTTCAGGTGATCGCCCGTGAGGGACGACCCGGTCAGTTCAGTTGCATCATTCATTTGCAGCCGCATTACCAGCTGGACGATATTTCGACCACATTCCGCCTCGTCACCAATCTTTCCTCCCCCGATCGCGCCGGTTCGCAGGGACATGTCACACCACTTTATTCCGGAGACCGTTGAATGACGTCAGAGTCCGCCGCGAACGTCCCGACCCAGGCCACGCTTTCGGCCGGTGACCATTTCCGCAACGGCGATCTGTCGGCCGCCATCGCGGCGGCCACGGCTGCCGTCAAGGCCGCGCCCGGCGACGCCGCCCCGCGCCTGTTGCTTGCCGAACTGAGCCTGTTCACAGGCGATCTGCAGCGCGCCGAAACCCTGATCACGGCGCTGGCGAAACTGGACGCGGGCACCGAACTCATCGCGGCCGAATTCCGCCAGCTTCTGCGTGCCGCGACCCAGCGTGTGGCCGTGCTGCACGAAGGCGCGGCGCCGGAGTTCGTGGGCGGCCCCACGGCGAGCCAGACGGAAAGCCTGCGCGCACT
>NZ_JABXXR010000052.1 GCF_013376175.1 Ameyamaea chiangmaiensis | reverse complement strand
CGGCGACCGGGGTGGCGGTCAGCCGCGTCGGGCATGGGGTGCCGATGGGCGGCGCGCTGGACGTGCTGGACGATGGCACGCTGGCGGCAGCCTTGGCCGCGCGCCGACCCGCGCAGGTCTGAGCGACCGCCCATGCAGCACACGGCAGCCTGAAAGGCGGGACGAAGAACCATGCAATGGCCGATTTCAGTTGCGATCCCGCGCGTCGCCCTTGTCACCGGCGGCGCGGCCCGGCTGGGCCGGGCGCTGGCGCAAACCCTGGCGGAGCAGGGATTCGCCGTAGGCCTGCACTATCGCGGCGCCGAGACCGAGGCGCGTGTGACGCTGGCGGAGATCGAGGCAAAGGGCGGCCGGGGCTGTCTGGTGCAGGCCGACCTGTCGGTCGAGGCGGAGACGGCCGTGCTGGTCGATCAGGTCACGCGGCAACTGGGGCCCGTGGGGGTTCTGGTCAACAACGCCAGCCGGTTTGAGCGTGACGAATGGTCCGACACGACGCGTGACGACTGGGACGCGCATATGGAGCCCAATCTGCGCGCGCCGTTCGTACTGACGCAGGCGTTCGCGCGCGCCCTGCCGGCGGAGGCCGAGGGCGTGGTCATCAACATGCTGGACGAGCGGGTCTGGTCGCTGACGCCGCATTTCGTCACCTACACGGTCTCGAAAGCGGCGCTGTGGACCCTGACGCAGACCATGGCCCTTGCGCTGGCGCCACGTCGCATCAGGGTCAACGGCATCGGGCCGGGCCCTGCACTGCCCAGCCCGCGCCAGAGCGCGGAGCAGTTCGCCCGGCAGTGCGCGTCCGTGCCGTTGGGGCAGGGCACGTCGCCAACCGAGGTCGCTCGTGCCGCGATGGCCATTCTCAGCCTGCCGTCCATGACGGGTCAGATGATCGCGCTGGATGGTGGGCAGCATCTGCAATGGAGTCCGGCGGTATCGCCGATCGAGGAATGAGCGTTCGATGAGTCCCTTTGCTCCGTGGCCCTCGCACCCGCCGCTTCGGGTCCTGTTCATTCGCGATATGATCGTGGACGCGCATATCGGGATCTATCCGCATGAGCAGGGCGTGACCCAGCGCGTGCGCGTGAACGTGCAGTTTGGGGTCGAGGACGGCCCCGGGCTGGATGTGGGGCGCGATGATCTCAGCCGCACGGTGTCGTACGAGCACGTGGTGATGCTGGTCCGGCGTCTGGTGGCCGAGGGCCATGTGCGGCTGGTGGAAACACTGGCCGAGCGTGTGGCGGCCGAGGTGCTGGGCGCGCGCCGCGTGGTGGTCGTGCGCGTCAGGATCGAGAAGCTGGAGGTGTTCGACGATCTCGATTCGGTCGGGGTGGAGATCGAGCGCTGGCAGCCGGACCTGGTGCGTCAGAGCGCCGCGTCGCGATAGGTCTCGATGACGTAGGCGATCGGCGCGCTGTCGACGCCCCGCCGCAGCAGGCCGTGATTTTCAAGCACCGACGGCGCCGACTCGGCGCCAAGCACGCGGCTCGACAGTGTCGCGCGCGTGAAGGCGAGGTCGTGCACGGCGCGGCCAAAGGGTATGTCCGTGGTCTCCAGCGCATGGTTCATGGCGGGCGTCAGGCGCTCTGGCACGTACCAGTTGTAGGCTTCGGACAGCACCGTATCGCCGCACGCCAGTGCGACATGGCGCCCGCGCAGGGGCGCCCCGGCCGCAACGCCCAGCGCTGCGCGCACGGAATCGGGTGCGGGTCGCGGGGGCAGGAGGGTTGCGGTGATCGTGGGGCGCCCTGGCAGGTGGCGCGCGTCGCAGCGCGCCTGCAGGACCGCAGTCGCACTGGGTTGCGCCGCGAGAGCAGCTTGCAGAGCGTGAACAGGCTGTCCGACCGGTCGCGCGGCGGCCGAACGGGGCAGTTCGGGCGTCTGTCCCATGGCGGCGACCGGAACGGCCAGAACCAGACCCAGAACCAGATGTCGGCCTGCGCCGCCGCATGACGAAGCGCGGCGCAGGCCAGCGACCTTAGTTGTCGTTGTCGTCGGAGTCGGTGCTGACTTCGATTTCGTTGCCGAGGTCGTCGTCGTCATCGTCGTCGTCCAGCACGGACGCGTCTTCCAGATCGTCTTCGCTGTCATCGTCGCTCTCGATATCGGCGTCGGTGCCCGACTCCGCTTCCGGCTTGGGTGTGCTGGCGGGCTGGACGACATCGACCGGGCGACGCACGCGCGGCTGTTCGGTCGGCTGTTCCGCACCGCATTTGGGGCACACCGCCGGCGAGCGGGTCAGGTCATAGAAGCGCGCGCCGCACGATACGCAGACACGTTTGAGGCCAAGTTCGGGAGCTGCCATCGGGAACCTGTCGGAAAGGAAGGGGTGGGGACCTCAACGCACAGGCCGGGGCGACGATCAGGTCACCGGGCGCGAAAAGGTCGGCGGGGGGCGCCGCGACATGCCAGTTCGTGGGAGGCCTGTCAAACGCTTCCGCTGTCGTCCCGCGACACGGCCGCGTCTTTTTGGCGCAGAATGGCCATCTTGGCAATTGACGGGAGGCCCCGTGCGGCGGCAGTGGATGAGCCATGGAAAAGCACGCTTCCCCGACCGTTCGCCCGCTCGTCTCCACGCCTCCCGCCGGGCCGCTGTCCGGCGTCATCCGCGTACCGGGCGACAAGTCGATCAGTCACCGTTCGCTGATGTTTGCGGGACTTGCGCGTGGTCGGACGGAAATCACGGGCCTGCTCGAGGGCGAGGACGTGCTTCGCACCGCCGACGCGATGCGCGCCCTCGGCGCGACCATCACGCGCGAGGCCGATGGCCGCTGGGTGGTCGAGGGGCAGGGCCTCGGCGCCCTGCGCGAGCCGGAGGATGTGCTCGACATGGGTAATTCCGGGACCGCCGCGCGGCTGCTGGCCGGCATTCTGGCCAGCCACGGGATGGTGTCGGTCATGACGGGGGACGCCAGTCTCCGGCGGCGGCCGATGAAGCGGGTCACGGACCCCCTGTCGGCGTGCGGTGCGACGTTTGTGGCGCGTGAGGGCGGCCGTCTGCCGCTGTGCATTCAGGGGGTGGCGGACCCGAAACCGCTGGACTACCGGCTGCCGGTCGCATCGGCGCAGGTGAAATCGGCCGTTCTTCTGGCCGGTCTCAACGCGTCCGGCACGACTCGTGTCGAGGAGCCTTCGGCGACCCGCGATCACACGGAGAACATGCTGCGCCATTTCGGCGCGACCGTTCACGTCGCCCCCTTGGGCGAGCGCGGCCGGGTCGTGACGCTGGAAGGGCGTCCCGATCTGGTGGCGCGCGACATCCTCGTCCCGGGCGATCCGTCGTCTGCGGCTTTCGTGATCGTGGCCGCACTTCTGGTGCCGGGGTCGAGCGTGACCATCAACGGCGTGGGTCTCAACCCGCTGCGAACCGGCCTGTTCGACTCACTACGCGACATGGGGGCCGATTTGGTGATCGAGAACGCCCGCGTCGAGGGGGGCGAGCCGGTGGGCGACATTACCGCGACCGCCGGTGCCCTGCACGCGGTGGACGTTCCAGCCGCGCGTGCGCCGTCGATGATCGACGAATACCCTGTGCTGGCCGTCGCGGCGGCGCATGCGTCCGGCGTTTCGCGCTTCCGGGGCCTGGAAGAGCTTCGGGTCAAGGAGAGCGATCGGCTGTCGGCCACGGTGGCGCTGCTGCGCGTCAACGGGGTGGAGGTCGAGGTCGAGGGCGACGACATGATCGTTCACGGAACGGGCGGCGCGGTTCCGGGCGGCGGCACGGTCGAGACCCGGATGGATCATCGTCTGGCGATGAGCGCGTCCGTTCTTGGGCTGGTGGCGCGTGCGCCGGTGCGCGTCGACGACACGGCCTTCATCGACACTAGCTTTCCCGGCTATCTGTCGCTGATGACCGAAATCGGTGCGGAGTTCGGGTGAGGCCATGACGGCTGCTCCCGTCATCATAGCGGTCGATGGACCCGCGGCGGCTGGCAAGGGCACCTTGGCGCGGCGTCTGGCCCAGGCGTTGAGCCTTCCGTACCTCGACACCGGCCTGCTGTACCGCGCGGTCGCGCGTCGGGTGCTGGATGCCGGCCGGGACCCCTCGGCCCCCGGAGCGGAGGCCGAGGCGCATGCGCTGGCGCCTTCGGACCTCGATCGCACCGACCTCCGCACGCCTGAGGTCGATCGGGCCGCCAGTCTGGTGGCGGCACAGCCGGCTGTCCGTGCCGCCCTGATCGAGGTGCAGCGGCGCTTTGGCCGGGAATCGGGTGCGGTGCTGGATGGACGTGATATCGGCACGGTGATTTTTCCCGACGCGACCGTGAAGCTGTATATCACCGCGTCGCCCTTGACGCGGGCCAGGCGTCGCTGGGCGCAGGGACTGGACGTCGCGCCGGTGGATGGCGACCAGACCGCGCATATCGAGGCTGTGGCTGCCCAGTTGGCGGCGCGTGATGCCGCTGATTCCGCCCGCGCGGTGGCCCCCCTGAGGCCTGCGGCTGATGCTGTGGTGATCGAGACGGACGCGATGGACGCGGAGACGGTTCTGGCCAAAGCCCTGCAGGTCGTGCGCACGCGCCTTGCGTAGGCTGCCCAGACGGCACCTGATCGCATGACGGTTTGGTGAAGAACGATTTTTTCCGCGGTCGCCGGGCGGTTTCTGTTTGACACGGGCCGTCCGGAGGGTGTCTGTGCAGGGCAGTCGCCGCGGGCGGCTTCATCCCACTGGACCGCCCCTTCCGCTGCCTGGGTGGTCACGACGTGTCGGCCATGTTGCCGGGGCGCAGGAACGACGTTTCCGGGCGATTGATCTCGATCAGGGCGCCCGGTCGCAGGAATTACAGGAAACTCATGGCTTCAGCCACCACCCAGACCGCCGATCACTTCGGGGGCGAGGACTTCGCTTCCCTTCTCGACGAGACCCTCGGCCGCGACACCGGCTTCGACGGCTCGGTCGTCTCCGGCCGCGTCATTCGTCTGACCGACGAATTCGCGATCGTCGATGTCGGCCTCAAGAGCGAAGGCCGCGTGTCGCTCAAGGAATTCGGCCCCCCGGGCGTCGCGCCCGACGTCAAGCCGGGTGACGTGATCGAACTGTATGTCGAGCGTTACGAAGACCGTGACGGTCTGATCGTCCTATCGCGCGAGAAGGCTCGCCGCGAGGAAGCGTGGACGAGCCTCGAGAAGGCATTCGAGGGCAACCAGCGCGTCAACGGCACGATCTACGGTCGCGTCAAGGGCGGCTTCACGGTTGATCTGGGCGGCGCCATGGCGTTCCTGCCGGGTAGCCAGGTCGATATCCGTCCGGTTCGCGACGTCGGGCCGCTGATGGGCGTTCCGCAGCCGTTCCAGATTCTGAAGATGGACCGCGCGCGCGGCAACATCGTCGTCTCGCGTCGTGCGGTCCTCGAAGAGACCCGTGCGGAGCAGCGCAGCGAGCTGATTCAGGGCCTGAAGGAAGGCATGATCCTCGACGGCGTGGTCAAGAACATCACCGACTACGGTGCGTTCGTCGACCTTGGCGGCGTCGACGGCCTGCTGCATGTCACCGACATCGCCTGGAAGCGTATCAACCACCCGTCCGAGGCCCTGCAGATCGGCCAGCCGGTTCGCGTGCAGGTGATCCGCTTCAATTCCGACACCCAGCGCATCTCGCTCGGCATGAAGCAGCTCGAGGCTGATCCGTGGGAGAATGTGGCGATCAAGTATCCGCCGGGTGCGCGTTACACCGGTCGCGTGACCAATATCACCGACTACGGCGCGTTCGTCGAGCTGGAGCCGGGCGTCGAGGGGCTGGTGCACGTCTCGGAAATGTCGTGGACCAAGAAGAACGTCCATCCGGGCAAGATCGTCGCCACCTCGCAGGAAGTCGACGTCATGGTTCTGGACGTGGACAGCGGCAAGCGTCGTATCTCGCTTGGTCTCAAGCAGGTTCAGCGCAACCCGTGGGAGTTGTTCGCCGAAGAGCACAAGGTCGGCTCGATCGTCGAGGGCGAGATCCGCAACATCACCGAGTTCGGTCTGTTCGTCGGACTGTCGGCCGATATTGACGGCATGGTGCACATGTCCGACCTGTCGTGGGACGAGACCGGCGAAGCCGCGATGGCGCACTACGAAAAGGGCCAGGTCGTTCAGGCCAAGGTGCTGGATATCGACGTCGAGAAGGAGCGTATCTCGCTCGGCATCAAGCAGCTTCAGGACGATCCGGCGGCTGATGCCCTGGGCAAGGTCCAGAAGGGCGCGGTCGTCACCTGCATCGTCACCGCGGTGCAGAGCAACGGCATCGAAGTGAAGGTCGACGACGTTCTGACCGGCTTCATCCGTCGTGCGGAACTGGCCCGTGACAAGGCTGACCAGCGTCCGGAGCGTTTCGCGGTTGGCGAGCGTGTCGACGCGAAGGTGGTCACGGTCGACCGTGCCGCCCGCAAGCTGGCCCTGACCATCCGTGGCCGTGAGGTCGAGGAAGACAAGCAGGCGATCAACGAGTACGGCTCGTCCGACAGCGGCGCGTCGCTTGGCGATATTCTGGGCGCGGCGATCCGTCGTCGTAACTCGGAAGGCTGATCGGACACACCGTCCGGTTGTCGGGAAAGGGAGGCCTTCGGGTCTCCCTTTTTTCGTTCTGGCGCCGGCCGTCCCATCCTGTGGGCGTGCGGCTGCAGCAGCAAGCCATTTACGATTGCCGTGGAGCATGTAATATCAATGCACGTTAACGTAAGGTGGCCGTAACGGGTCACCTGTCAGCGGGTTAGGGTGTTATGGCAGTTATCTACAACTCCAATTATACGCATAACCCGAACTATTACCTCACGCTGGCGATTGAACGATCCGCCCGCGCTTTGTTCGGTGATGACAATATTGTCGTGGCTGACAACATGTCTCTGGCGTCGCTTGCGGCATCGGGTGAGCATGATGTGCTGATCTGCATCGACGGGCAGCGCATCAATGTCGAACTGATGAAACGCGTCCGGCCGGCCTTCAAGACCATGGTATTCTGGGCGTTCGAAGATCCGTTCATGATCGACTTCAACGTGGAGAATACGGGTCTTTTCGACTATGTCTTCACCAACGATCCGTCCTGCGTGTCGCAGTACAGGGGCAACGGACACTATCTGCCTCTGGCGGCTGGCCGCTCGTTCCATGAGCGCAAGGTCAAGAATGCCGCCGACCTTGACTACGACATTTTCTTTGCCGGAACGATGTGGCCCAACCGGGTGCAGACGTTGCGTCGAATCATTACCGCGTTCCCGCAGGCACGGCTGAAGCTCATCTGCCCGGGGAACGAGTATCTGCCGCCGTTGCCGTCCGATCTGGCGGCGCTGGCGATCCAGCGCCCGATCAGCCACGAGGCGTTCATCGACTTCGCCAATGCCAGCGCGGTGACGCTGACGATGTTCCGTGATTACGCAAGCCACGGCGACACCAGCCAGGCCACCGCACCCGGGCCGCGTTTCTATGAACTCGCCCTCGCCGGCACGGCGCAGGTGGTCGAGATCGGCGAGCAGATGAACGTCGATTATCTGAACGAGGTCGCGGGCACGAACGTGGCGCGCACGGTTGATGAGGTCGTCGACCACATTGCGCGCATCCTGTCGAACAAGGCCCAGCGCAAAAAGCTTGCTATCGCGTCGCAGAAAGCGGTGCTGGACGCGCATCTTTACGAACATCGCCTGAAGCGTATCCAGGAGGTTACCGGCGCCGATTTCACCCGCAAGCCGAAGTCGTTGGAGGCGACACCTGCCCGTCGTGGCCGGTTGCGCGTGCTGATGTGCACACATTCGACGATCCATGAGCAGGCGTGGGGCGGTGTCGAGGTCTATCAGCAGATGCTGTGCTCGCTGCTGGGTCGTGACGTGGAGTTCTTCTACTGGCTGCGTCGTGGCACGGTTGCGCGTCTGACCACCTCGGCCGGGCGGGAAATCGAGCACTTCGATGTCGCCGAAATCGGCTGGGCCGACGCGATGTGCGATGCCAGCGAAGAGGTGGCATTCTCCAGCGCGCTCAGCCAATACGATTTCGACGTCGTGCATTTCCAGCATCTGGGTCACCACGCGCTGTCACTGCCGATCATCGCGAAAGCCAACGGGTGTGGTGTCGTCTATTCGGCTCACGATTTCTGGCTGGTCTCGTCACAGTACAATCTGCTGAACCACGAGCTGCGCTACGTGGAGGACGAGGTCAAATCCGTCGTGGCGAACGACATTAGTCTGAAAGCTGCGGAGAATATCGAGTTTGGTGCGGCCCAGACGCGCCGGGCCTTCGTCTCGACGATGCTGAAATCAGTTGATGTGATTTCGTTTGGCACCAAGCAGTCGCGCAACCTGACCCACGAGATTTATCCTCTGCTCGACAGCAAGCGGAGCGAGATTTTGGGCATTCCGTCGCCGGACACGACCGTCCCGGTTCGGGCCAAGCCCTACGCGCCGCTGGACGGGCGGCCGCTGCGCGTGGCGGCGATCGGTAACTTCCTGCGCACGAAAGGGGCTGACACGATTCTCAGCCTGATCGAGGCAGCCAATGAACAGCTGTTCGAGTTTCATATCTTCGGCTACGTGCATCCGGAATACGAAGCCGTCCTGCGTGCCCTGAACCGGCCCAATGTGAAGTTCTACGGGCGGTATTCGGTGGGTGACATCGATGTGCTCAAGATCGCCGACGTCGCGCTGAACCTGTCGATCTGGCCCGAGACCTATTGCATCTCGCTGTCCGAGGCGTGGCAGAACGGGCTGGTGCCCATCGTCACGGATGTCGGCGCGCTGGGCGATCGCGTGATCGACGGCGTCAACGGCTTCAAGGTGCCGATTAACCATCCTGCGATGGTTCTCGAACGTCTGGAGTTGTTGCGGTCAAGCGAGAGCGTACGCCGCTCCATCATGGGCAACATCTCCCGCTCTCTGTGGACCGACGCGCGCGAGCACGGCACGCGGCTTCTGGAACTGTATCGCGACGTCGCGCCCCGACGCGACATGGGCAGCAGCAACCTGCAGTTCGATTCGGGACAGCTGCATCTTCTGCCGCACCTGTCCTGGAAACATCAGGCGCCCCCGCGTCATATTTTCGATCCGCCGACAACGCGCGACGTGGCCATCGAGCTGCCGGAGCGGGTGACGGACTGGTTCTCGATCCAGGGCAGCGAGACCTATATCGACGACGTGTGTCACCATATCTTCGCCGAGAACAAGGATAGCGACTTCATCAAGGCGAACGAGTTCCATATTCGTGGCTGGTACGTGGTGCCGTCCGTCACCAGTGCCGGCAGCCTGTATACGGTTCTTGTGGGTGAGCCGGACCAGCCGATCATTTTTGTGCCGTGCATCCGCGAATCGCGCGGCGATATCCAGAGTCTGTTTCCCGCCGCGCCCCGCCGCTCCGGCTTCGCCGGTCAGGTGGCGTTGCGTGGCAAGTGGTGCGAGGGGACGTTCCGGATCGGTCTGGTCAATATCGTCAACGGGCAGGGCAGCTTTCAGCTTACGTCGGTCCAGATCGACGTCGACGGCGGAAAGATCGTGGGTCTGACACGACAGCAGCCCTCGAACGGCCAGATTCTGGCCGATTTCAAGCGCGTGTCCGAAGGCGATACCCTGATCCGTGGCGTCAAGCTGTCGGACGTGCTGGGTGACGACCTGCATCCGCACAACACGGGCGAACTGGCGTTCTTCATCGACCGCGCGAATCCGCCCACCACGCCGGAGCAGACGGCGACCGACGATGACGATCCCGACTGCGACCTGATCGTGCGCGGTTGGGCCTATCTGCAGGGTCTGGCGCGGGCGGGCACGCTGTATGTGGCGCTGGTGCAGGAAGACGGCGACGCCGCGTTCCTGTTCGGTGCCTCGCGCGTGCTTCGTCAGGATGTGCAGGGTGTGTTCGGCGATGCCCCTCTGGCGAACGGTTTCATCGCCAACATCTATATCGGTCGCGGATTGAGCCTGCCGATGCGCGGGGCGTATCGCATGTGTCTGGTCAATGTGGTCGGCGACGTCGCCGGTCTGACGGTGACCGGCATCCGGATCGAGATTGCCGATGACAAGGTCGTGGATTCGACCGTGACGGATGTGTCGACCGAACTGGGTCAGCGTTGCGAGGCCGTGCTGGATCAGACCCTGTTCGCCTGATCCGATGCGGCAGGACCACGACACGCGACGTGAGGGCGACGACGGCCCTGCCGAAGGTCAGGGAGCGGACGGCGTGCCGGGCGCCCTGTGGGTGCCGTTCGACGCGTCGTGGTATCTTGCGGCCTACCCGGAGGCGGCGCATCGTATCGGCGAAGACGGCTTGGCCGGCGCGGCCGAGCATTATGCTCTCTATGGCGAGGCCGACGGTCTGTCGCCGAACCGTTTCTTCGACGAGCGGTTCTATCGTGGCCGCTATCCCGACATCGAGCGCGACGTGCTGCGGCGCCAGTGGCGTTCAGGTTTTGCGCACTATTGTGCCGGGGGCTGGCACGATAACGATCCGCACTGGCTGTTTTCGAACCGCGTCTATCGCGAGCGCCTGGGCGCCACCCTGACGCGTCACGCGCTGGAGCGCGGTGGTTACGTCAATGCGTATGACCACTATCTCGGCGAACCCGAACGCGAGGGTGTGTCCGGCAGCCTGTTTTTCGATCCGCAGTGGTGCCGGCACATCGCACGCGCTCACCCTGGCCATTTTCCAGTGGGACTGTCGCTCTATGCGGCGTATCTGGCACTTCCACGGCACGTTGCCGACGCGTTGCCGGTGTCGCCGTATTTTGATCCCGTCTGGTATCTCGCGCGCTACCCCGAGGTCGGGGCGGCGATCGGCGCGGGACACTTCGCGTCCGCTCTTCATCACTATCTGACCAATGATACGCCGCGTCTATACGATCCGCAGGCCTGGTTCAGCGAGATCCATTACGCCCAAGCCAATGCGGATGTCGTCCCGGCCATCGACAGCGGCGCGTTTCGCAACGGCTACGACCATTTCCTTCGCTTCGGGGCGTTCGAGGGGCGCTCTCCGCATCCTGACGTCGCGCTGGCGGCCTACGCGGCGCGCAGCGAGGTTCAGGCCGATGTCGCCCACGGTCTGACACGCGATCCGTACACACGTTATCTGGCCGACATCGCGCGTCTGGGGGGGCATCCGACCGAACTGCCACCCATCGACGAGCACCATGCAAAGCAGGTGTACCTGCGCCGGGCGGAGGCGCTCCTCCCGGTTCTTGCGCGTCAGGGGCTGGATTTCACGTGCCACGAGACGCCGAGCGTCAGTGTCATCATGGTGCTGTTCAACCAGATCGCGTTGACCATGACCACGCTGGCGTCTCTGCGCGCCAACTTTGCCGGTCCCATCGACCTTGTTCTTGTCGACTCCGGTTCCCACGATACCACGGGTTCCATCGAACGCTACGTGCGCGGCGCGCGCGTGCTGCGGTTCCGGCACAATATCGGCTATCTCGATGGTTGCAATGCAGCCCTGGCCGACGCCCGGGCCGATGCCGTGCTGTATCTGAACAACGATGTCACGCTGCGCCCCGGTGCGGTGGCAGCGGCGTTGAACCGTCTGGAGGCGGATCGCGCGATCGGGGCCGTCGGCGCCAAGATCGTGCGTACCAATGCGGAGTTGCAGGAGGCCGGATCCATCATCTGGCGCGACGGCACGACCTACGGGTACCTGCGCAACGACAATCCGAACGATCCGCAGGCGAATTTCGTGCGCGACGTGGATTACTGCTCGGCGGCTTTCCTGATGGTGCGAACGCCGCTTGTGCGTGCGTGCGGCGGTTTCGATCCGTTGTTCAGGCCGGCGTATTTCGAGGACACCGACCTGTGCATCCGGATCCTCGAGGCCGGATACAGGATCGTCTACGACCCGACGGTGATGATCGAGCATCTGGAGTTCGGATCGGGGGACGCCGGTGCATCCCTGAAACAGATGCTGGCTAACCATCGCAAGCTGGTGCGTCGGCATGTCGACTTTCTGCGCTATCAGCAGCCATCGCACCATCTGAACAAGGTGGCTGCGCGTGGGCGCCGGGGCGACCGGCGACGCGTTCTGTTCATCGACGACTACGTGCCGTTGCGCCAGCAGGGCTCGGGCTACGTGCGATCGAACGATATCGTGCAGACCATGGCGCGGCTGGGCTACGAGGTCACGGTCTTCCCGATCATGGCCCGCCACATCGACAGCGTTTCGCTGTTCGAGAATTTCCCCGAAACCGTGGAGATCATTGCGGATCAGGGTATCGCCGATCTGTCCCGTTTCCTGGCCGAGCGAGCCGGTTATTACGACGCGGTCTGGGTGGGACGGACACACAACCTAGCCCGTATGCTGCCGATTCTGGGGGAGGCCAACCGCTATTTGCCCGCCCGTGGTCTGGTGCTGGACACGGAGGTCGTGGCGACACCCCGCGCGTTTGCGTGGTCGCAGGTCACGGGGCGCGCGCCCCCCGAGGGCACGTTTGAGGAGGCCCTGCGTGAGGAGTTCCTCTGTGCGTATCATGCGCAGCGGATTGTCGCCGTCACGCCGGGCGATGCTGCGCTGATTCGTATCGCCGGCCATGACGACGTGGCCGTCCTTGGCCACATGCTGACACCTCAGCCGAGCCCGGCCCCTTTTGCCGCACGGCACGGCCTGCTGTTTGTCGGCGCGATTCACGAGACTGGCTCGCCGAACCACGACAGTCTGGAATGGTTCGTGGCCGAGGTTCTTCCGCGGCTCGAAGCACACCTGCCGGCCGATGCGCGCGTGACGATCGCCGGCTACGTGCGGCCGGGCATCGATCTGGGCGCGCTGGGCGAGAACCGGCGCGTGGACATCGTGGGTCCGGTGCGCGACCTGTCCGCTCTATACAACAGGCATCGCGTGTTCATTGCCCCGACGAGGTTCGCTGGCGGTCTTCCCTACAAGGTGCATGAGGCCGCGGCCCATGGCCTGCCGATCGTCGCAACCGGTCTGCTGGGCGAACAACTCGGCTGGCAGGACGGTCGTGACCTGTTATGTCCGCCCGGACTGGAGGCCGAAGCATTCGCCTCGGCCATTATGCGTGTGTATCATGACGAGGCGTTGTGGACGGGGCTGCGCGACGCGGCACTGGCACGCGTGCGCCACGACTGCGATGCGGACAGTTTTTCATCGGCGCTGGATGCGATCCTGCAAGGAGCGACGACGTGACCCCCGACCGGAAGGATGAGTTCTGATGCTCGACCGCGTTATACCGCCCAGCCCGATCACTGGCCGGGTCATTATCTGCAGTGGCGGCCGCTACGAATCGCAGGCCAACGCGCAGATCCGTGAGTCGATCATGGCCGGCTGGGCCGAGTGCGTCGGCGAGGAAAACGTCATCGCGGCGAACATCAGTGGTGCCGCGGCGGCCGTTGCGCGTCTGCGACCGACCATCGTCATGGCCATCGGGTCGTATCTGCCCGAGAGCACCTATTTCGGCGAGGTGTGCCGCGAGGCCCGAAAGGTCGGTGCACGCACCATCTTCTGGGCGACCGAAGACCCCTATGAGCAGGATGCGAATTACCGCGTCGCCGACGAATTCGATGTCATGTTCTCGTGCGATCGGTGGGGCACGAACTTCTACACCCGCCCGGACGTCTGGCACCTGCCGCTCGCGGCCTGTCCGCGCCTGCATTACGTGCCGGTTGACGAAACTGTTGAACGCACTATCGACGTTCTATTCTGCGGTGTGGCGTTCACCAGCCGCAAGGACATCGTGCGGGGGCTGTTGCCGACCTTGCGCGATCTCAACATCAAGATTGTCGGCCCGGGCTGGGGTGAACTGGGCATCGGGTTTTCGGACGCCCGCATCGAGAAAGATCAGTTGATCGATCTGTATCGACGCTCCAAACTCGTACTTAATCTGGGACGCAGCCTGCATTTCGAGAACAAGCGCTTCATGATCGCCCCGTCCACGCCCGGGCCGCGTACGTTCGAGGCGGCCCTTGCCGGTGCGATGCAAGTGTTTCACGAAGACACCTACGAGTTGCGCCGTTACTTCAGTGCCGACGAAATTCCGGTCTTCTCGAACAAGCGTGATTTCGACGCGGTGCTGGATCGTTTCCTTCACGATGAGGCGCTGCGTCTGGCCACGGCGCGAAAGGCGCAGGCTCGGACGATGGCCGAGCACACCTATGGCCATCGCATCCGGTCGATGCTGGATCTTCTGATTGAGAAAGGCTTTCTGGACGCGCGGGTCGCCGCCTGACGCGGACAATGGGCCAGACACGCCGAATGACGTGTCTGGCCTTCGTCAGTCGATGACCAGATTGTCGCGGTGGATGACCTCATCACGACCGCGCCAGCCCAGCAGGGATTCGATCTTCTCCGACCGGAAGCCCGCAATTCGGCGTGCATCCAGGGCATTGTAGGCGACCAGCCCGCGACCGATGGTCCGGCCGTCCTCATCCACGACCAGCACCAGGTCACCGCGCTCGAACTCGCCTTCCACGCGTTGGATGCCAGCGGGCAGAAGCGAACGTCCCTCGGTCAACGCGTGTGCGGCCCCTGCATCGACGTGCAGGCTGCCCGCCGGCGTCAGGCCCCCGGCGATCCAGTGCTTGCGGGCGGAGCGTGCGTCTTCGGTGGCACCGAACCATGTGCACCGGCCGGTGTCGATCAGCCGCTGGAGCGGGTGCATCTGCGTCCCGAGGGCGATCGCCATGGCACAGCCGGAATGCGTTGCGATACGGGCGGCCAGCAGCTTGGTGAACATGCCGCCGGAGGAATAGCCCGGCGGCGGTGCACCGCCCATAGCTATGATGTCATCGGTCAGCACGGGCACGTAAGCCAGATGTGTGGCACCGGGATCGAGACGGGGATCGGCGGTATACAGCCCGTCGATATCGGACAACAGGATCAGCCTGTCCGCCCGCACCATCTGCGCGACCCGGGCGCCAAGGCGATCATTGTCGCCGAAGCGGATCTCCGCCGTCGCGATGGTGTCGTTCTCGTTGATGACCGGAATGCAGCCGAGGCCGAGCAGAGTCTCGAAGGTCGCGCGTGCATTCAGGTAGCGGCGCCGATCCTCCGTATCGCCGGGCGTGAGCAAGAGTTGCGCGGCGGTCAGGCCATGGCGGGAGAGGGCGTCGCTCCAGGCTTGGGCGAGCCTGATCTGCCCTACGGCGGCGGCGGCCTGCTTTTCTTCCAGGCGAAGGGGCCCGCGCGGGAAGCCCAGACTGACACGGGCGAGCGCGATCGCCCCCGACGACACGACAAGAACCTCGATGCCGCGGGCCCGGAGCGCGGCGATGTCGGCCGCCACGGAATCAAGCCATGCCGTGCGCAGGGCGGCCTGTTCGGGGTCGACCAGCAGTGCACTGCCGATCTTGATGACGATCCGACGCGCGTCGGACAGGGCGGGCATCGCCGTCATGAGGCGCTCGGCGTTGTCCGTTCGGCGCGGACATCGTTGACGATGTCCTGCAGGCGACGCAGCATCTCTGGTAGTCCCTGGCGTGTGACACCCGACAGAACCATCACCTCGGCTCCGGAGGCTTTCTCCAGTGCCCGTCGACGGGCGGAGATCTGACGGGGCGTGAGGGCGTCGCATTTGTTCAGGGCGATGATCTCCGGCTTCGCGGCCAGTGCCTCGTCATAAGCCTCGAGCTCGTGCCGGATGGTGCGCCACGATGTGACGACGCTCTCGGCAGTTCCGTCGATCAGGTGGAGCAGTACGGCACAGCGTTCGACGTGGCCCAGAAAGCGGTCGCCAAGGCCTGATCCCTCGTGCGCGCCTTCGATCAGGCCGGGAATGTCGGCGATGACGAATTCCTCGATCGGATTAAGGCGCACGACACCGAGTTGCGGATGCAGGGTGGTGAAGGGGTAGTCCGCGATCTTCGGACGCGCGGCGGAGGCGACCGACAGGAAGGTCGACTTGCCGGCGTTGGGCAGTCCGACGAGGCCAACGTCGGCGATCAGCTTCAGCCGCAGCCACACCCAACGCTCTTCCCCGGGCCAGCCCTTGTCGGCGCGGCGCGGCGCGCGGTTGGTGCTGGTCTTGAAATGGGCGTTGCCGTGGCCACCGTCGCCGCCACGGCACAGCAATATGCGCTTCCCCGCCTCGTCCAGGTCGGCCAGCATGACATCGCGATCCTCGTCGAAGATCTGCGTGCCGATCGGGACCTGGATGACCACCGGATCTGCCGCCGCACCCGTTCGGTCCGAGCCCGCGCCGTTGCCGCCTTTGCGCGCACGGAAATGCTGCGTGTAACGGAAGTCGATCAGGGTGTTCAGGTTGGCGGCCGCCACGAAGATGATGTCGCCGCCGCGTCCGCCGTTGCCGCCGTCCGGGCCGCCGAATTCGATGTATTTCTCGCGTCGGAAGGCCGTGACGCCATCACCGCCGTCACCGGACTTCACGTAGATCTTGGCCTGGTCGAGAAACTTCATGATGCTCTGCGGTGCTGGATGCGGTTTGTGGAGAAGCGGGTGACAAGACGAAAAAGGGGCCGATCCTGGCGGACCGGCCCCCTGTTCCGTGCGCATCGCCCTGCGGGCGGCGTGCTTACTCGGCGGCGGCCGGCAGCGCGTCGATGGAGACGTGCACGCGGCCCTCGGCGCGACGGAAGAACTTCACATGCCCGTCGACCAACGCGAAGAGGGTGTGATCGCGGCCAATGCCGACATTATCGCCAGCCTTCATCTTCGTGCCGCGCTGACGGACGATGATGTTGCCGGCGATGACGCTCTCGCCACCGAACTTCTTGACGCCGAGACGGCGGCCGGCGCTATCGCGACCGTTGCGGGACGAGCCGCCTGCCTTTTTTTGTGCCATTGCCTGAACTCCTGGAAAACTGGGATGCCTGAGCGGTTATGCTCAGGCCGCGTTGATGGCGGTGACGCGCAACACTGTGACGTGCTGGCGATGGCCGTTCTTGCGACGGCTGTTCTGACGGCGGCGCTTCTTGAAGATGATCACCTTCGCGAGGCGGTCCTGAGCGATGACGGTTGCCGTCACGCTGGCGCCTGCCACGGTCGGCGCGCCGATCGACACACCCTGCTCGCCACCAAGGGCAAGGACGTCCGAGAAGGTCACGGTCGAGCCGGCCTCGGCGTCGAGTTTTTCCACCTTCAGCACGGCGTCGGGGGTAACGCGATACTGTTTTCCGCCGGTGCGGATGACTGCAAACATAAACCTGTCTTTCATTCCGATCATATGGCCATGCGCGGTGTCGGGATGACACAGGCGGCACGGCCCAGCCGCTTTTTATTGTTGGTCGCACGACGGCGACGCGCCGATGCTGCCCCGAAGGACGCCCGGTCGAGGGGCGCCTTTTACCCAACGATCATGCCCGGCGTCAACCGATTTGCATTTAACCGCCCGAGGTGACTTGCACGTGCTTCAAACCCGTCCTATAAGGCCGCCCGTCGACACGCGCCGACTGCGGAGAGGTGCCAGAGTGGTCGATTGGGACGGTCTCGAAAACCGTTGTGCCTCATGGGTACCGTGGGTTCGAATCCCACCCTCTCCGCCACAGTCGATAATACCCAATGAAATCAGCATCTTATCAGACCCCTTCGGTAGTGCCCTACGACCGCGTTGGTAGTAGCCTGTCGGTAGTCCTTCCATGACACGGAAGGTCTCTGAAGAGAGGCATGGACTGAGGCTTACGGGCGGGAAGACCTACGCGGCGCGACTGTCGATCCCGCGTGAGCGCTGGGCGGATGTCGGACGGGCGTATGGCACCC
>NZ_JABXXR010000051.1 GCF_013376175.1 Ameyamaea chiangmaiensis | reverse complement strand
ATGGTGCCGCCGCGTGGGGCAGGGGCGCGCCTGTGGCGGCGGTCGCGGCCGGGAGCCCGGCCAGCGCGATGTACAAACAAAAACGCGCCCAGGCACAGGGTGCGGGCGCGTTTTTGAACCGGAAGAGAGGCCCCCGGGGAAGTGGCATCAGGTCAGCCCTGACGCGCCTTCATGCGGGGGTTCTTCTTGTTGATGACATAGACCTTGCCGTGACGACGCACGACGCGGCAGTCTTTATCGCGGACTTTGGCCGACTTCAGGCTGTTGCGGATCTTCATGACCTGTTTCTCATCTGGCGGCCAGGCCGCTGGGATTGAACATGGCGGCGACGTGCCGCGAGGTGGTTCGGATATCCTCCCGCTTGTCCCGAGTCAACCGTTTATGGCCGGTTTCACGCGGGCTGGGGCTGTTTCTCGTTCCTCGGCACCGGCGACAGGCCGCCGAACAGGCGCCCCAGGGCAGTGAAATCATCCACCCGGGGCGAGCGTGGACGCCAGGCCAGTCCGATCACGCGCGACGCGGCACCGGCCAGCGGGCGGGCAACGACCTCCGTGCCGTCCAGGATGCGCGAGTCGACGGCAAGCCGGGGCAGCAACGCCACGCCGAGCCCCTGACCGACCATCTGCACCAGCGTATAGAGCGATGTCGCGGTGAACTCCTCGTTGCTGTCGGTGCGCGACCAGCCGCCTTCCTGACGACAGATATCCAGCGTCTGGTCGCGCAGGCAGTGTCCGTCTTCCAACATGATCATGCGTTCGGCTTCGATCATCGACAGCGGAATCTCCGCGCGTGACGCCAGCGGATGGTCGCGTGGCACGGCCAGAAGGAAATCGTCGCGCCAGAGCGGCTGGGTATGGGCGCCTTCGCACGCACAGGGCATCGCCAGCAGCAGAAGGTCGAGACGCCCCATCGTGAGCTTCTCCAGCAACCGCTCGGTCAGGTTCTCATACAGCGACAGCCGGATCTGCGGATAGCGCGCGCGCAGCATCGGCACCAGGCGCGGCACCAGAAAGGGCCCGATCGTGGGGATCACGCCGATTCGCAGCGGCCCCGTCAGCGGCTCACGCGATGTCAGCGCGGCCTCGCCCACCGCTTCGAGCGCGGTCAGCGCGGCCCGGGCGCGAATGGCGATCTCCTCGCCGATCGGGGTGAACATCACGCGCTTGCCGACGTCGCGGTCCAGCAGGTTGACGTCGAGCTGTCGTTCGAGCGCCAGGATCCCGGCCGACAGCGTCGATTGCGTCACGGAACATGCCTTCGCCGCGCGGCCGAAATGGCGCATCTCGGCCAGCATGATGAGATAGCGGAGCTGCTGCGGGGAGGGGAGTGGGATCATCGATCCATTCGATCATCTGCGTTGTAAATTATTCATTGGCATCATATCGAGCCGCTCGCCATAAAGGCAAGCGTGGCAGCGAACGCGGCCCGACGCACCGGTCCGCTCGTGCCGTGCGGTCCCCGGGGCCGCGACAGAATGCAACCAAGGAGGCCTCTTTTATGCTGACAGTTGGCGACAAGTTTCCCACCTTCGATCTCGCGACCGTGCCGGGCGGCCCGGAAGGCCTCAAAGGTGCCTTCACGCAGACCAGCGACACGTCCAATGCCGGCAAGTGGAAGGTCGTCTTCTTCTGGCCGAAGGACTTCACCTTCGTCTGCCCGACCGAAATCGTGGCGTTCGGTAAGCTGGCCGGTGAATTCGCCGATCGTGACACCGTGGTTTATGGCGTGTCGATCGACAGCGAGTTCGTTCACCTGAACTGGCGCCTGCACCACGAGGACCTCAAGTCCCTCGAGATCCCGATGCTGGCCGATATCAAGCGCGAGCTGTCCAGCGCGTGCGGCGTTCTGGCCCACGATGCCGGCGTGGCCCTGCGCGCGACGTTCGTCGTCGACCCTGAGGGCATCATCCGTCATGTCAGCGTCAACGACCTGTCCGTCGGCCGCAATCCGCAGGAAGTCCTGCGCATCGTGGACGCGCTGCAGAGCGACGAGCTGTGCCCGTGCAACTGGAACAAGGGTGACGAGTTCCTGAAGGTCTGATCGTTTCTTCGGAACAGGCCTGCACGCGGCCCGTCGCCCGAAGGGGTGGCGGGCCGTATTGTTTCTGACACCGTTTTTCAAGACCGGGAGAGTGGTCACATGTCGATCGAAACCCTCAAGGCGGCGCTGCCCGACTACGCCAAGGACCTCAAGCTCAATCTTGGTTCGCTGGCCAACGAAATCGGCCTGACGCAGCAGCAGCTCGCCGGGACGTTCGTGGCCTCGGCCATCGCCTCGCGCAATGCGACCGTGATCGAATCCATCGTTGCGGAATACACGCCCAAGCTGTCGGCCGAGGCGCTGTCGGCGGCCAAGGCGGCGGCGGCGATCATGGGCATGAACAATGTCTACTACCGCTTCGTCCACATGGTCGGCGGCGACTACGCCAAGCTGCCGGCCAAGCTGCGCATGAACGTGATCGCCCGTCCGGGCGTCGAAAAGGTCGATTTCGAGCTGTGGTCGCTCGCGGTGTCGGCCATCAACGGCTGTGGCATGTGTGTCGAAAGCCACGAGAAGATGGTCCGTGAAGCCGGCCTGTCGTCCGAGCAGGTGCAGACGGCGGTTCGCATTGCCGCGACCGTGCACGCGGTGGCCGTGACGCTGGAGGCGGCGGTGGCCCTGGGCGATACACCGGCGTCCTGACGCCGGGGGCGTGACCGGCCGACGCGCGCGGTGGTCGCGCCGTCCGGCGACCGCGATCAGAAGCGATGTGTGCGCCCTCCGGGCGCGGTAGGCGTTGCCCGGTCGTGACGCGGCTGAGACAGTCACCGGTCAACAGCCGAACGGTGATGTCCACGCGGTTAGCGAGGCCTGAACGGGACGCCCCGCCGGGGGCCGCGCCGTCGGCTTCTTGGACGAACGCCGGAGCTGGCCCGCCTGTCAGCCGGCATGGACGCACCGGCCTGTCCGCCCACCGTCGGGGTCACGGCCCGGTCGCGGGAGGGTTGATCGGCGCCGCCGGCGTCACGGTCGGCGGATCGCCGTCGGCGACTCTTTGCACATACATCACGCGGTCGCGTGGCGCGATCCAGACGCGATGCGTGCGCAGGAAGTCCGCACCTAGCAAGGTGCGCTCCGTGTCGGCGACAAGGGCGACGTAACGGTTGAAGTGAAACGGGCCGATATCCAGACTGTCGAAGCGATGCGCGAAGGATTTGGGATGATGCGGGTCTATTCCGTGCAGCGTGCCGTCTAGGTCCTGTGTCAGTTCGGCCCTCGTGACGCCCGCTGCCCGGGCGTCATCCTCAGCGATCACGGTGCTGCTGGCCCCACTGTCCAGAATGGCATCGATCGGGTGTCCATTGAGACGGATCCGTACCGCCAGGTGATTGTTGCTGCCATAGTCGTAATCGATCGGAACGGCGTAACTTTCGCCGCGCCACAGGGGGAGGGTGTCGCGGGTACAATGCGACGTCTGGTACAGGTTTATCTTGCGATCCGGCAGGTCGAAGACGATCGCGTCCGAAGCCAGAAGAAAATCGGAGCCGAACAGCCCTGCGACCGGCAGCGTCCCGATCCTCCGCTTGCCGGGAAAGTCGGTGAAGAAGACGACATGACGCGCCGTCGCTGACCCGAGTGTGAGTTCTTCTGCGACGGCGCCGCCGACCGTCGTTTCGCCGCCGATACCGCGTATATGCACCCAGCCGGGCAGTACGGTCATGTCGTATGACTCGGCGGCCGTGTCCGTGACCATGGAGGCGGCCGCGCCGGAATCGACGATAAACGCGACGGGGTGGCCATTGATCTTGGCCTCCACGATCGGGGAGCGGGACGCGTTGAGCACGCGCAGGTCACCAATGGTGGACAGGGTACAGCGGCCGTGTTCGGACGCGCATCCCGTCAGAAGCGCCAGAGCGGTCAACGACGTCCGTGCGATCGTCCGGCGCATTCGAAGCCTCACGTAACCCCCGGCATTTACAATCATTCGGACTCCGCACAGTTTCGTGCGGGTGTGAAACATGTGTCAATCCGCTGACTGGAGTTCCGCCGTGGCGTCGCCTCTTTCCCCGCCGTTTGCGCCTGTTACCCTCGAGGGGCACCACGTGCGCCTTGCGCCCCTGTCGCACGCCGATCACGACGGCCTGGTCGACGCCGTCCGGGACGCGGCTCTCGCCGGGTTGTGGTATACGAGCGTGCCGACACCCGACACCATGCGGGCCGAGATCGACCGTCGTCTGGGCTTGCAGGCAGCGGGCTCGATGATACCGTTCACGGTGTTCGACGTGTCGGGTACCGTCGTGGGTATGACCACCTATATGCATATCGACGCCGCCGTGCCCCGGGTGGAGATCGGCTCGACCTGGTACGTGCCTGCCGTGCAGCGCACGGGTCTGAACACGGAGGCGAAATTTCTTCTCCTGCGCCACGCGTTCGAGGGGCTGGGCTGTGCGGTCGTCGAATTTCGCACGCATTTTCTCAATCAGCAGAGCCGTCGCGCGATCGAGCGTCTTGGTGCGAAGCTGGACGGCGTCCTGCGTGCCCATATGCGCATGAACGACGGTTCGGTGCGCGACACGTGCGTCTACAGCGTTCTGGCATCGGAATGGCCATCCGTCCGCAGTCACCTGCGCTGGCAGCTCGACCGGCCGCGCGCGTGACGCGGGCTTCGGGGGTGGGCCTTTTGTCCGACCCGCGCGATCGCGGCGTTCTGGTGCTGGCGCTGACCGAGGCGTGCGAGCGCTTTTCGTTCTACGGCATGCAGACGCTGCTGGTGCTGTACCTTCTGCATGCGGTGCTGCCCGGCGGTATGGGACAGGTCGTGGGCCTGACCGGCTTTCGCGTCACGCTGTCGCATGTGACGGGCCCGCTGACCGATCTGGCCTTCGCGGCGGAGGTCGTGGCCCTGTATTCCAGCCTTGTATATTTCACGCCGATCCTGGGCGGTCTGGCCGGTGATCGCCTGATCGGCCAGCGGCGCGCGGTTCTGGTGGGGGCGGCGTTCATGGCGGCGGGCCATGGGCTGATGGCATCGACGGCCGGTTTTCTCGGTGCGCTCGGACTGCTGATCGTCGGCAGCGGTTTCCTGAAAGGCAACATCTCCGCACAGGTCGGCAATCTGTATCAGGAGGCCGAGGCCGACCCCCGCGCGCGGGCCTTTACCCTGTTCAATATCGGGATCAATGCCGGGGCCCTGTCCGGGCCGCTGGCCTGCGGGGCCGCCGCGCAGGTGTGGGGCTGGCACGCTGGGTTCGGGCTGGCGGGCATCGTGATGACGCTGGGGCTGGTGTTGTATGCCGCGTGCGGGCGTGTGTTGCCGCCCGACATCCGACGTCCGCGCGCGCGGACGCACGCGCACCTGACCGGGGATGAGCGGCGCAATCTGGGGCTGCTGGCGATGGTGCTGGTGACCGGACTGTTTTACTCGGCGACGTTCTACCAGCTAAGCGACATGTATATCGTGTGGATCGATCATCACGTGCGCCGCAGCCTCGGCGGCCATGTGATCCCCACCAACTGGTTTTCGTGCCTGGATTCGAGCTTCACGGTGCTGGGCTCGCCCGTCGTTCTGGCCGTGCTGGCGGCGTGCGCGCGTCGGGGGCGGGAGCCGGGGGGACTCGGTCGTATTCTGGCGGCGCTTCTGATGAATGGGGCCGCGTGGTGCCTGCTGGCGTGGGCCAGTGCGACATCGGCGCTGGTCAATCCGCTGTGGTGTGTCGCGTGCTCGGCGTTGCTGGGCACGTCGTTCGTCCTGCAATGGCCGACGACGCTGGCGCTTGTGTCGACACTGGCGCCGGTGCGGTTGCGCTCCACGCTGATGGGGGTCGCGTTCCTGACCCTGTTCGTGGCGTACAACATCGTCGGCTGGATCGCGCATTTTTACGAGCAGATGGCGCCGTGGCAATTCTGGCTGCTGCAGGCGGCGATCACGCTGGCGGGTGCGCCGCTGTGTCTCGTGCTGGATCGCGTGGCGGGCCGCAGCGTGCGCGGGGTCGGGCTTGTGGAACGTGTCTGACGGGCGGGGATGGCTGGCATGCGTCGCGGTGTCCGCGCTGTTCGGCTGCCCGGTTTCGTGGCACGTTCGCCGCACGATGACGGGGTGGACACCCCGCAAGGGGAGAGTGGTATCCGGTGCATAAGACGGTTATGGCGACGATGCTTGCCGCGACGGTGGGCCTTCTGGGCGGTTGTGCGGACGAGCTTGGCCGCAAGGTGACCGACAGCGACGTGTCGTGTCTGCGGGCGCAGATGGGCGCGCGGGTGGCGCTGAGCTTCCCGATGGCGGCGAACACCTGCCAGCGGATGACAGGCCACAATGTGGTCGGTCTGGCCAAACACCCCGAGCCCATCCCGCTGGACCTGCGCGGCGCCCCGGACCTTCAGGCGCAGGCGCGCGAATACAACTACGCCTACCGCAGCTGACGCCGCTCAGCTTTCCAGTTCGGTGTCCCAGTACAGGTAGTCGCGCCAGCTTTCGTGCAGATAGTTGGGCGGGAAGGATCGTCCGTTGTCCTGCAACTCCCACGTGCTGGGCTGGCTGGGGCGCCGTCGGGGGTGCATGTGGATTTCATGCGGCAGGCGCGAGCCCTTCATCAGGTTGCACGGGCTGCATGCGGTGACGACGTTCTCCCACGTCGTGCGGCCGCCCCGCGCGCGCGGGATGACGTGATCGAAGGTCAGCTCGTGCGTCGGCAGACGGTCGAGGCAGTACTGGCAGCTGAAATTGTCGCGCAGAAAGACATTGAAGCGTGTGAAGGCCGGGCGACGTGCCGTGGGCACATAGTCTTTCAGGGCGATGACGCTGGGCAGGCGCAGCGACTGGCTGGGCGAGCGTACCTGTGTGTCATACTCGCTCAGCACCGACACGCGGTCGAGAAACACCGCCTTCACCGCGTCCTGCCACGACCACAGCGATAGCGGAAAATAGGACAGGGGGCGGAAATCTGCGTTGAGTACCAGTGCCGGGAAGTGACTGCCGTCGGGCAAGGCTGACATCCTCTCACAAGGACGCCGCACTGGCCTGCCGGGCGCGGTCACTCTAGTCTGAAACAAACGCCGTCTGGGTGTGCGTCGTCAGGTAGTTCCACGCGCAGTATCGCAGACACAACCCCAAGCCGCAAGGACGGGGCCGGAGTCGTCGCGGCCGGCTCCGATGAAGACTTCATGACATGCCTCCATCCTCTGACCGGTCTCGGGTCGCAGATCACCCGCTTTGCGCCAAGCCCGACCGGGGCGCTGCACCTGGGGCATGCGGCGTCCGCCCTGCTGGCCGCGCGCGCGGCGGGGGAGGGCGGACGGTTCGTGCTGCGGATCGAGGACATCGACCCCCAACGCTGCCGCCCCGCGTTCGAGACCGCCCTGTTCGAGGACCTGCGCTGGCTCGGCCTGCGCTGGGCGGAGCCGGTCCGGCGACAGTCCGAGCACTGGGCGGACTACCGCGCCACGCTGGAGGCCCTGGCAACGCGCGGGCTTCTGTATCCGTGCTTCTGTTCGCGCGCGCAGGTGGCCGATACACTGGCCGCGCTGAGCGCCCCGCATCGGGCGCCCGATGGATCGGCCCGGTATCCGGGCACCTGTCGGACCCTGTCGGCCCCGGTGCGATCGGCGCGGATCGCGTCGGGCGCGCCCTATGTGCTGCGGCTGGACATGATGGCCGCGCTCGACCTGCTGGGTGGTGAGCCCGCGTGGGAGGAGATCGCGGTGGGACGCGTGCAGGGTGCTGCCGCGGCGTTCGGTGACGTCGTCCTCGCGCGCCGCGACGTTCCGGCGTCCTATCATCTGTGCGTCACGCATGACGACGCGCTGGCGGGGATCACGCTGGTGACGCGTGGCGTCGATCTTCGTCCCGCGACGGCGGTCCATCGTGTCCTGCAGGATCTGATGGGCTGGCCCCGGCCGCGATACTGGCACCATTCCCTCGCGTGCGACGCGCAGGGGCGGCGGCTGGCCAAGCGCGACGGTGCGCTGGGGATCGGCACGTTGCGGCGCGACGGTTGCGATCCGCGCGTGGTGGCCGAGCAGGCGCTGAGTCTGATCGGGTGCGGATAAGACGGTGCGGACACACAGATTGGGAGTTTCCTCGGGCTGCGGGCAAGGCTAGGGTGCGTGCCGTCTCCGGGCCGGAACGGTCTCACGGCCCGGTTCCTGCCTGTTATGGACGACGCCCCCATGGACATCATCGCCGCACGCCTCTCCCGAGTAAGCCCGAGCCAGACGATCGCGATTTCGACGAAAGCGCGTGCGCTCAAGGCCGAGGGGCGCGACATCATCAGCCTCTCGGCGGGTGAGCCCGATTTCGATACGCCCGCGCACATCAAGGCCGCGGCGATCAAGGCGATCGAGGCCGGCGATACGAAATACACCGACGTGCCGGGCACTCTGGCGCTGCGCCGCGCCGTGGCGGAGCGGTTTCGCGCGGATTCAGGCGTGGAGTACGCACCCGACGAGATCATCGTTTCGACCGGTGGCAAGCAGGTGATTTTCAACGCCATGCTCGCCACGCTCGATCCGGGGGATGAGGTCATCATTCCGTCCCCGTGCTGGGTCTCCTATCCCGATATCGTGGCTCTGGCCGACGGCAAGCCGGTGATCGTGCCGTGCGGCCCGCAGGACGGTTTCAAACTGACACCTGCTGCGCTCGAGGCCGCGATCACCCCGCGCACGAAGTGGCTGATGCTCAATTCGCCCAACAACCCCACGGGGGCCGCCTATTCGGCCGAGGATCTGCGCGGACTGTGCGATGTGCTGCTGCGCCACCCCGACGTCTGGGTCTTTACCGACGATATCTACGACAAGCTGGTCTATGACGGATTCCGTCCCGCGACCGTCGTGCAGGTGGAGCCGCGCCTGCGCGACCGTACCGTGACGATGAACGGCGTGTCCAAGGCCTATGCGATGACGGGTTGGCGTATCGGCTACGCCGGGGCGCCGAAGCGCCTGATCACCGCGATGAACACGTTGCAGAGCCAGTCGACGTCCTCGACCTCGTCCATCAGCCAGGCGGCCGCGCTGGCCGCGGTCTCGGGTCCGCAGGACTCGATCGACATGATGGTGACGGCATACCAGGAACGGCGCGATCTGGTGGTGTCGATGCTCAACCAGGCATCCGGCCTGACCTGCATGCGCCCCGAGGGCGCGTTCTACGTTTTCCCGTCCCTGGAAGGCTGCATCGGCAAGACCACGGACACGGGCGTCACGATCACGGACGACGAAGCCTTCGTCACGGCATTGCTGGATGCGCAGGGCGTGGCGGCGGTGCATGGGTCCGCCTTCATGTTCCCGGGGCATTTCCGCATTTCCTACGCCACGGACACCGAGAGCCTGCGCGAGGCGTGCGCGCGCATCCAGCGGTTCTGCGCGGGCCTGCGATAAGGACGGATGGACGATGCCCGGTTTCGCTGAGCGCCTCTCCGGCCTTCCGGCGCCCGCCACCATCGCGATGGCCGTGCGGGCCCGTGCCCTGCGCGCGGAAGGGCGTGACATCATATCGCTGGCGCTGGGGGAGCCGGATTTCGCGACCCCGCGCGCGGTGATCGACGCCGCCTATCAGGCCGCCCTCGACGGGCAGACGAAATACCCGCCCGTGGACGGGACACCGGCCCTGAAGGCCGCGATCGCGCGCAAGTTCGCGCGCGACAACGCGCTGACGTTCGCGCCGAACGAGATCATCGTCAGCAACGGCGGCAAGCAGGTGATCTTCAACGCCTTCATGGCGACGATCAATCCGGGTGACGAGGTGCTGGTCCCGGCGCCATACTGGGTGTCCTATCCGCTGATCGCGCGCGGGTTCGGTGGCGTGCCGGTGGAGGTCGTCTGCCGCGAGGAGGACGGTTTCCGCCTGCGGGCCGACGCTCTGGAGGCCGCGATCACGCCGCGTACCAAATGGCTGGTGCTGAATTTCCCCAACAACCCGACCGGCGCGATCTGCGACGCGGATGACCTCGCCGCGATCGCAGACGTTCTGCGCCGACACCCCGATGTCTGGATCCTGTCCGACGAGATCTATGAACATCTGACGTTCGGCGGCCTGTCGCATGCGTCGCTGGCGGCTGTGGCACCGGATCTGCGCGACCGGGTCCTGACCCTGAACGGCGTGTCGAAGGCCTATGCGATGACAGGCTGGCGTGTCGGGTTCGCGGGCGGTCCCGCGCCCCTCATCAAGGCGATGGTGGGGGTTCAGGGTAACGCGACCTCGGGCGTGTGTTCGGTGGCGCAGGCGGCCGCGGCGGCGGCGCTGGATGGACCGGCCGACGTGATCGCCGACATGCGCGCGACGTATGAACGGCGGCGCGACGCCGTGGTGGGGCGCCTGCGCGCCATTCCGGGCCTGACCTGTGCGATGCCCGACGGTGCGTTCTATGCCTATCCGGGGGTGGCTGGGTTGCTGGGCCGGACGTCCGGCGGGGGAAAGCGGCTGCTGGGCGACGAGGACGTGGCGCTGGCACTGCTGGAGGAACAGGGCGTGTCGACCGTGCACGGCGCCGCGTTCGGCCTGTCGCCGTATCTGCGTCTGTCCTGCGCCACGGATGACGACACCCTGTCGCGCGCATGCGACCGGATCGCCGCCTTCGTCGCGGCCATCGCCTGAGCCTGCGCCGACGCGCTGTGCCCGATCAGTGGAAGGGACAGGGGCGCCCGATCGTGGGGGGATTGGCGGACTGGATGACCATCAGCGTCACCGGGTCATCGCCGACATTGCCGGCATCGTGGCCTTTCTTGCCCTTGTAGGGACCATCGGGCATCGGTCGCACGTTCTGGTCTTCGCCGAACAGGATGTCGCCCGGGCCCATCTCCACCCGTGTGCCGTCCATGGCCCGCACGTACCAGCGCCCCTGCAAGGGCACGACCCATTGTGGCTTGGGGTCCGGGTGCCAGTCGCCGTTCCAGTGCGCGGGCTGCACCGTCAGCATGACCGTCGCCGTTTGCTGCGGCATGGGGTCCTGCCATTGCGGGCCGGCCGGCGGCGACATCGATTTGAGGAAAAAATGTTCCACCGGGCAGGTCGCGATGTGGCTCACGCCCTGGTCGTCGGTCCACAGGTGATGGTAGGCGCGTTGCGGCGGTGAGGGCTGCGCCACGGCCGAGAGCGCTGCCAGTGCGGGCACGGTGGCGGCCAGAAAAATGGCGGTGGCGCGGGACATCCGGACATCCTCGATCGGGGGGTGTGTGGGTCCAACGCCGCACCGGGCGGAAAGTCCATGTCATTATCGAAATGACATCTCGAATGTCGCCACTCCCACGATCCATGGACGAAGCGACCCCGGCGATGGCACAGTGTCGCCATGATCCAGAATTTCGCCGCACTCGACTTTCCCCGCCCGACGCGCGAGTCCCTCGCCGAGGCGTATGCCACCATTCATGCCTCGCTGGACGAAGGGCGTCGTCGGCAGGCCATCGCGGCGTTCGACGCGGTGCGTCGTCACTACGAAAGCTGGGCGTCGTTGGTGCATCTGCGCTTTTCGCAGGACACGACCAGTGACGCTGCAAAGGCCGAACGGGATTACGCCGACGCCCTGACGCCGGTTGCCACGGGGCACGAGGTCGACGTCAAACGCCGCCTGCTTGACCCCTCCCTGCGCGATGAGCTCGAGCGGGACGTGGGCGCGCATACGGCCGCGCTATGGGCCTGCGACATTACCACCTTCGATCCCCGCATCGCGCCGATGCTGGAGGAGGAAGCACGGCTATCGGGCGAGTACACCGCTCTTCTGGCCTCGGCGAAGATCGATATCGACGGCCGGACGGTCAACCTCTCGGGCCTTGCGCCGTATGCCGAGAGCCTCGACCGTAACAAGCGCCATGCCGCCGAGCAGGCGCGCTGGGCGTTTTTCGAGACCCATGGCGAGACGCTCGATGCGCTGTATGATCGGCTGGTGAAACTGCGCCACGAGATGGCGCGCACGCTGGGCTTCGACACCTATACGCAGCTTGGCTATCGCCGCATGCGGCGTGTCGATTACGGCCCCGAGGAGGTGTCGCGCTTTCGCGACAAGATCGTGACCTATGTCGTGCCGCTGGTGAAAGTTCTGCTCGAACACCGGCGTCTGGCGATGGGGTGGGACAGGCTCCGCTCATGGGACGAAGGGCTGATCGATCCAAAGGGCAATCCGCGTCCCGCCGGGGATCACGACCTGCTGGTCGCGCGCGCGCAGCAGATGTTCGATGCGATGGGCGGCGATCTGGGGCCGTTCTTCGCGCAGATGAACGCGGGCGGCTATCTCGATCTGCGCAACCGGCCCGGCAAGGCGGGGGGTGGTTTCTGCACGTCGTTCCCCGATGTCGGCATGCCGTTCATTTTCGCCAATTTCAACGGCACGCATAACGATATCAGCGTCTTCACGCACGAGATGGGCCATGCCTATCAGAATTACAAAAGCCGTGAACAGCCCGGGATCGACGTGCTCTGGCCAACGATGGAAGCCGCCGAGATCAACTCCATGGGGCTGGAATTCCTCACCTGGCCGCACATGGAGTTGATGGTGGAGGAGGGTGCGGCCGACCGATTCCGGCGCATGCACCTGATCGATTCGTTATCGTTCCTGCCGTATGGCGCCTGCGTCGATCACTTCCAGCATGAGGTCTATGCCCAGCCGGACATGACACCCGCGGAACGTCACGAGACATGGCGCGCGCTGGAGAAGATCTACCTGCCGTGGCGGGACTACGGCGATCTGGCATGGCCGGCCAAGGGCGGACGCTGGCAGGCTCAGATGCACATCTACCGCTCGCCGTTCTACTACATCGATTACACGCTGGCGCTGTGCTGTGCGATGCAGTTCTGGTTGCAGAGCCGGATGGATCCGCAAGGCACGCTCGACGCCTACGTCGAACTGTGTGCCAAAGGCGGCTCAAAGCCCTTCACGGCGCTGGTAGATGAAGCGGGTCTGGTATCGCCGTTCTCGGCCGGCGCGCTGGCTGAAGTGGTGCGCGAGGCCGAGCGGCTTTTGCTGGACTGAGGGCCGTCGTGATCAGCTGCGTCCGGCCCAGCCGGCGATCAGGTCGACCACGGCCTGGGACGACATCGCGCGCGCATGCCCCAGTTCGCGGGCGCCGTCGGGGTTGAGGGTGCGACCATCCGGCGTGATGATCAGCACCGTGGGGACCGCGGTGATCTTCACGCCATGGGACTGGGCCAGATCCATGTTCGCGTCGAAATGGCCGACATTGATCGACACGACCTCAAAGTTCTTCGACAACCAGTCCTGCACCGCCGGTAGCTCGAACGTGCCGGCCAGCAGGCGGCAGTCCGGGCACCAGTTGCCGCCGAAATCGGCGAGCACCGGTTTGCCGGACTGCTTCGAGCGGGCGAGGGCCGCCTGAAAGGCGGTCGGGCCGTTATCGATGGCCGGATAGGGCGCTGCGACCGCGGCCGGATGGGGGTCGCCCACGACGGGGGCGGGTGTTGCGGCATAGGCAGTGACGGGCGCCGTCGCGAGAAGACCGAGGGCCAGAGCGGCAGGCAGGTAGCGAAATTTCATTTTAAGGGCACTTCCAGGCGAGATGGGCTATAATTATACGGTAATTTACTGTTAATTTATCATTGAACGATATAGCGATGAGAAAAACGAAAGCAAGAGGCGATGTGTCCGGACCGGCCACCGGCGACGGGAACGGCAGCATCCCCGCCACACTCGGCAAGACGGCGCTTCTGGTCGGATTGACGGTCGCGCTGATGGTGGTCGTGCGCCTTTGGCCGCCGCTTGCCCACGCGGTCAATCGGGTGGCCTCCACCCAGACCTGGCAGTCCTTGTACGGCGTGTTCGGTGCTGACAGTGGCCAGAGCCGGGAGCAGATGATTTTGGTGGGTATCGTCGTCGTGTGCTTCGTGACGGCGCTCGTTCTGGTGCAGGGCGGGAGCTGGTGCGTGCGTCGTCTGATGACACGACCCTGAACAGGCGCGTTGCCCGCACGGGGTCGCTGTGAGACACTCGCGCTGCCAGGGCGCAGGTTGCGCGCGGCCCGCGCCAAGAGTGGACTCCATGACGACGTACGCAATTCTGACCCATGATTTCCGGCTGCTGACGGTCGAGCAGAACCGGCTCGTGCTTCGCCATCCGGGCACATCGTTATCAGTCGATACCCTGGTCTGCGTGGAGCGGGCCGGTGACCAGCACTCCTTTCGCACGGCGGATACGAGCCGATCCTGGTTTGACTTCGATACCGAACAGTTTGGGCGTGCCATTCCCACAGGTTTTTTCGATCTTGTCCCCGTCCCGCTGTATACGGGATACCATATACGGCGCGGCGCAAAGGTTCTTCGTGCGGATCCGAGCTACTTTGCGTCGTTTGTCGAGCAGGAGCCGTCACTATGGGAGACGTTTCGACTGATCCCGGTTCACATTGCAGGCCTGCTCTGTCGCCTGATCGATATGAAATGGTCGGTTAATCAGGCCGAAACTACGCTGTCGTTCTCCGCGCGCCGGTCCACGTTCTCTCATCTTGCACTCGGGGAATACCGTGTCGATCTTGACGCGATCCTCGATAAGATGTCGCGGACGTCGACTATTCCAAAGTCCTTTATCTTCTTCGACGGCTGGAAACCCAATAAAGCGGTTCTGATCAACCCGGCGATAGTGTTCGTTCTGTTCGGCTACGGCCGCGTTCTGCGTGAGTTTCAGGTCAGCACGGAAAGTCTCGCGTCGCTGGCTCACTACGACGGCGATGTCATCGTTATCAGCGACCTGCCCGAAGGGCATCTGCGCAGTCTTGCAGACCCCAAGATTGCCGACCGGCTGCATGTCGTTCCGATGGACGGCCATGATTCGGCTGATTTCCTCGGGGCGCGTCTGTCTCTTTTCGCTACGGACCATCTTCGGCAGTATCAGCCTATCGTGTACACGGACGCTGACATCGTTTTCGACAGGCCTCTTGCTCCAATTCTGATCAAGGGCGCGCACGCCCGTTTCTGTAGTGCTCAGGTCGAGGAACACACAGACTTTAAGAACTCGGACTCGGTCGGTGCCTGGTTATACAGGCAGGATTCGTTCCGTAGTGACGACCGCCACGGGTTTAACTCCGGGATCCTGCTGGTCCCGAACCTGGACGATCACGGCGCGTCGCTTGCGGCGGCCTTTCGCACGCTGGTCAACTATGCGGCGGAGCATGGCCGACGTGATCACCCCTATTTTGATCAAAGCGTCCTGAACTACGTTCTTTACAAACTGGGCGATTTCTCGCCTTCGCCGGTCACCGAGCATACTCAGGTCGGCTATTCGGACTTTCCGGAGCAGAAGCCAGCGCAGAAGGGCTTCGTACACTTCTGGAACACGCATCACAAAGCGCGAGACATGGCCCAGTATATTACATGGCTTCGGGAAAACTCGCAGGTGCGGGACTGACATGTCTCCGGGTTGCCAAGCCGGTGCGCTTTCGCAGCAATCGGATCAGGCGTCCGCGCTCCACAGAAATGTCAATTCGTGCTTGTTGTGGGACAGGTGCACGACCCGACTGCCGGGTATCGCGGCAAAAGCATCGGCTGTGTCGAAATCCGTCTCGCCCTGAAACTTGATAGTCAGCACGATGAACCGCACGCGTCCCGACGCGATCCAGCGTTGCGTGAGGGCAAGCAGGCGTGGCGGATACGCGATGATGTCCGAACACAGCCAGTCGACCGGGGGGAGCGACTGCGGGTCCAGCCCGAATGCGCTTTCCTGCCGCCACTCGACCCTCGGGTGTGTCATCAGTGCCGGATCGAGTGGCGCGCGGTCAAAGGCAATCACCTTGGCGCCACACTGCGCCAATACCCAGGTCCAGCCGCCGGGTGCCGCGCCGAGGTCGAGACAGGTCTCGGCGGCGGTCGGATGTCGGCCGAACAGCGTGAGGGCCTCCCACAGTTTGAGATAGGCCCGGGAGGGAGGCCCCACGCGATCTTCGACGAATGGAACGTCGCCGTTGACGAATGCGCTGGTCTTTGTCGGTGATAACAGCAGCGTGTCGTTATCCAGCAGCGTCCATGCTCCCAGATGCCCGGTCGGACACGCGGCCGGAAAGACGAGCGGGCGCGGCACAAGGCGCGGCAGCCGTTCGGCGATCAGGGCGCAGCGACGGTGCAGGGACGGGGCATACAGACCCCAGTTGCGCTGGACGTCGCGCAACTGGCGTGCCGCGTCACCGATCGAGGTGACGGTTTGAACGACGGGGTCGGTCCAGATATCGAGCGCCCATCGCGCATCGATCGGCGGAAGTCCGGACAGCGCGAGCCGACCATGCCAGGCCGTAACAGGCACGCCTGCGCGCGCCAGTTCGGCCTCCAGCACAGCTTCCAGCCCTTCGGGCGCCAGATAGGCGGCCCTGACCTCCCCAGCGTTGTGTTGATAGGTCTGGGTCATGACGGCTCGGGGCGCTTGGCGCGCAGGAAGACGACGGCCAAAGCCGCCCAGCTGGCGATCAGAAGTACGCCACCGGTCGGCGCGATCGGGCCCGGATGATGGCCCGTCAGGGCGGTGTAGTATACGGGAGCGCAGAACAGGACCGTGCCGACAGCAAGTCCGGCGCACAGCCTGGGGGCGCGGCCGCTGATGCCGAGTACGAGCAGCGCCAGCGCGTGCCACATCTGCATGGCGACCGCACTCTGGGCCATCGCGCGGCCAGCGCCGACGAACATGCGGTCCGGAAGGTGTGCGACCAGAGCACCGAAAATCACGCCCAGACAGGCAAGGATCGCCCCAAGCGCGGCCCATGGGGCAGGGCCGGGGCGTAGGGCACGCGCGGCATGACTGGTTTGGAAGGCAGGCATCATGCCGACGCAGTAGCCGATTTCGGCCGCGCGCGCATCCCGTGACGTCATCGCGCCGATACGCCGGCCGGGCGTTCCGTTCGACCGCTGAGCGGGTTACACATGACTCCATGTTTGCGGCTTCCGACCTGTATCCCGGCATCGAGCCCTTTCGCGACGGCTTTCTGGACGTCGGCGACGGCCACAGCCTGTATTGGGAGACGGTCGGCAATCCGGCCGCGCCGCCCGTGCTGTTTCTCCATGGTGGTCCGGGTGCGGGATGCGGGGCGGTGCACCGGCGCTTCTTCGACCCCCAGGCGTGGCAGGTGGTGTTGTTCGACCAGCGTGGCGCGGGACGGTCCCGGCCACTGGGCATGACCGAAGCCAACACGACGGCGCACCTGATCGACGATATCGAAAAACTGCGCGTCAGCCTTGGTATCGCGCAGTGGGTCCTGTTTGGCGGATCGTGGGGGTCGACGCTGGCCCTTGCCTACGCCCAGGCGCATCCCGGACGCGTCACCGCCATGGTCCTGCGCGGCGTGTTTCTGGGGCGCCCGCAGGAGATCGAGTGGTTTTTCGGAGGTATCAGGGCGATCTTCCCCGACGCTCACGCGGATTTTGTCGGCCATCTGCGCCCGGCGGAGCGGAGCGACATTCTGGGCAGCTACCATGCGCGCCTGTTCGATCCCGATCCCAGGGTTCACCGACCGGCCGCGCATGCGTGGTGTCAGTACGAAGCCCGCTGTTCGACGCTCCTGCCGCCGCGGCAACTGGTGACGGAAAGCGCGCGTCCCGAAACATTGCTGGCGCTGGCGCGAATCGAGGCACACTATTTTCGAAACGCGATGTTTCTGCCGCCTGACGGGCTGTTGTCCGGCACGAAGACGATCGCCGCGATACCCGGTGTGATCGTGCAGGGCCGGTATGACATGGTCTGCCCACCGGCCTCGGCCTGGGCGTTGTCGCGCGTGTGGCCGGCGGCGCGCCTGCGCATGGTGGCGGGCGCGGGCCATTC
>NZ_JABXXR010000050.1 GCF_013376175.1 Ameyamaea chiangmaiensis | reverse complement strand
TAGACCTCGTGCACGCCGGCGCGCCGGGCGGCGGCCATGACCAGCGGATTGAGCTGGCCGTGTGGGGTCGGCACGCACATCGCCAGCCGCGTGACGCCGGCCACGCGCGCCGGGATGGCGTTCATCAGCACGGAGGAGGGATAGGCCGCCTTGCCACCGGGAACATACAGCCCGGCCGCATCCAGAGGCGTCCAGCGCATGCCCAGCCGGATACCCTGCGGATCGGTGTAGGACAGGTCCCCGGGCATCTGCGCCCGATGAAATGACTCGATACGCGTGGCGGCCAGATCCAGTGCTTCCAGCAGCGACGGCTCAACGTCCCGGCAGGCGGCGTCGATCTCATCGTCGGTCACACGCAGGGTCGCGGGCGTGACGGCGGTATGGTCGAAACGGTTGGTCAGGTCGCACAACGCCACATCGCCCTCGGCACGGATGCGGGCCAGGATTTCGGCGACGGGACGCGCCACGCTGATATCCTCGGACGTGCGACCGTTGACCAGCGCACCGAACGCGCTGTCGAAATTGGCATCAGCGGTGGTCAGGCGGATCATGGGTCAGGATTGTCTTTCGGCCAGGGCGCGACGGAAGCGGGCGATCAGCGACCCGATCTCTTCGGGACGCGTTTTCAGGGCGGTGCGGTTGACGATCAGTCGGCTGGTCACGTTGGCGATCACCTCGACTTCTTCCAGCCCGTTGGCCCGCAGGGTCGAGCCGGTGTCGACCAGATCGACGATCAGGCTCGACAGGCCGAGGTTGGGTGCCAGCTCCATGGCGCCGTTGAGATGGACCACGTCGGCGTTGATCCCGCGCGCGGCGAAATGGCGCTGCGTGATGTTCGGATATTTGGTGGCGATCCGCAGTTGCGAACAGCGGGCGCTGTCGGTTAACGCGGCACTTCCGACTGGCTGCGCGATCGAAACGCGGCACCCGCCGATCCCGAGGTCGAGCGGGGCGTAGATCTCCGGATAGTCGAATTCCATCAGCACGTCGGCCCCGCAGACGCCGATATGCGCACCGCCGAACGCGACGAAAGTAGCGACATCGAACGAACGCACCCGCACGACATCCAGATTCGCGTCGCTGGTCGGAAAGCGCAGCCGGCGGCTGCCCTCCTCCAGGCAGTCGGACGCCGGCTCGATCGACGTGGCCTTCAGCACCGGTGCCAGTGCCTTGAGAATCCGCCCCTTCGGCAGCGCGAGCACGACCGGGCCTGTGGCGTCGGCCGTCTGGATCGGGGTGGGGTGCAGGGCAGACATCGGAACTCCGGCGGGTCTGTGAGGCGGACCTGATACCACAGCGGGGCCGCCCTCGAAAGCCGCTCACGCGGACGCGCTGTTGACGCGGGGGGGCGGAATGTGTCTTTCGGGAGTTTCTCCGAGACCGAACCGATCCGCGAAGGACATGATCGCCCATGCAGCAGCGCCAGGACGACCGATGACGCAGCCGACCGCAGACGGCTCGCCGCACACGCCCGACAGCGGCGATCAGGATTGGCTGGACGTTCACGAAGAGGGCTACCACAAGGGTCTGGGCAACCGTCAGATCCAGATGATCGCCATCGGGGGCGCGATCGGCACGGGCCTGTTTCTGGGCGCTGGATCGCGCCTGCAAAGCGGCGGACCCTCGCTGGCCATCGTCTACATGGTCTGCGGTGTGTTCGCGTTCCTGATCCTGCGCGCGCTGGGCGAACTGGTGATGTATCGCCCGACCTCGGGCAGTTTCGTCTCCTATGCCCAGGAGTTCCTGGGCCCCAAGGCGGCCTATGTCGCGGGCTGGATGTCGTTCGTGAACTGGGCGATGACTGGCATCGTCGATATCACCGCCGTCGCCCTCTACATGCATTTCTGGGGCACGTTCGCCGCCGTTCCGCAATGGGTCTTCGCGCTGGCCGCCCTGTGCATCGTGACCTCGATGAACATGATCGGCGTCAAGTGGTTCGGCGAGATGGAGTTCTGGTTCTCCTTGATCAAGGTCGTGGCGCTGTCGCTTTTCCTTGTCGTCGGCGCGGCCATTCTGGGGCTGCGCGTCCCGGTCGGCGGCCAGAGCACGGGCTGGCATCTGATCACCGACCACGGCGGATTCCTGCCGCACGGGCTGATCCCGGCACTCATCCTGACCCAGGGCGTCGTGTTCGCTTACTCGGGCATCGAACTGATCGGCACGGCGGCCGGTGAATGCCACGACGCGCGCGCGGTCCTGCCGCGTGCGATCAACAGCGTCATCTGGCGGATCGCGCTGTTTTATGTCGGTGCCGTTGTCCTGCTTGTCTGTCTGTTGCCGTGGTCGGCCTACCGTGCGGGTGTCAGCCCGTTCGTGACGTTCTTCCGCGCGCTGGGCGTGCCGGGGATCGACACGGTGATGAACATCGTGGTGCTGACGGCGGCCCTCTCGAGCCTGAATTCCGGACTGTACGCGACCGGCCGCGTCCTGCGGGCGCTGTCGATGGGAGGCTCGGCCCCACGCTTCCTGTCGCGCATGAACCGCCACCAGGTGCCCTATGCCGGTATCCTGCTGACAGTGGGCATCTATCTGGTCGGCGTTGTCCTCAACTATATCGTGCCGTCGCAGATTTTCGAGATCGTGCTGAATGTCTCGGCGGTGGGCATCATCGCGACGTGGGCGTTCATTCTGGCGTCGCAGCTGGTGCTGCGTCGGTCGATCCGTCGGGGCGAGCGTCCCGCCACGGCGTTCCCGATGCCGGGCGCCCCGTTCACCACATGGCTGACACTCGGCTTTCTGGCCGCGGTCGTGGTCCTGATGGCCCTCGACTACCCCAGCGGCACTTACACAGTCGCCGCGATTCCCTTTCTGGCGCTGGCTCTGGCGATCGGCTGGCGCTTTGTGCGGCACCACCACCAGGTGCTGATGCCCCAGACAGTGCCGTCGGTCGTCCTCACACGTTCGATCCTGGAAAACCAGGACTGAGAGAGGGCCGGGGGCTTGGTCGGGCCCCCGGTTCCTATTGGCAACTTAGGTGGGCGTGGTGCCGTCGGGCGTGTGATGGTCGACGGCCTGCGGCAGGAACTGCGCCAGCGCGGGCAGCAGCGTCTCCGCCGGAAGACCGGTCCGGTCGACCATCTGCTGGACCTGCTGATTGCCGAGGATCGAGCGGATCTGGTCCGGCGAGACCGGCAGGTTCTCGCCCGTCCCGATCCAGGAGCGCACCTTGTCGCCCAGTCCGCTGGACTCGGCCCTGGTCACCAGCGACTGGATATTGTCCGGCGTCAACAGGGTGGCCAGATGGCTGTTGATCTGCCCGGCCAGCGGGCTGTCTTCGCCCAGAACGCGGTTGACGAGGTTGCCGAGAAAGCCGCTCATGTCAGGATGCTCCATGCAGGAAAAAATCGGGTGAAGGGCACGCCGGACCAGACGCGAGCGTGACCCGTCGGCTCAGTGTGCCGCAGAACAACGTCATCGTCATCAGCGGCCCAAGCGCACGATAGTTTATCGAATGGTAAGGATTTGCGGCGATTTTCAGGCCCATGTCCGATGTCCTTTCCCCACCACCGGTTGATCCGGCCCTGCTGCTGGCTCGTGCGGAGGCCGTTGCCCTGCACCAGTCCGGCGATGTCCGGGCCGCGGCCCTTGCGTATGAAGGGCTGCTGGCGCGCTGGCCGGATGACGCCCCGACACTCAACAATTACGGCGCGCTGTGTCGCCGGGCCGGTGCGCTGGAGATCTCGCTCGCCTGTCTACGCCGGGCGCTGCAGGCCGACGATCGCGCGCCGGACAGCTGGTCGAATTTCGGCAATACGCTCGCCGAACTCGAACGATACGACGAAGCCGTCCAGGCCTACGTAGCCTGCCTCAAGCTTCGTCCCGATCACCGTGACGCCCTGTCCAATCTGGGTGTCGTGCTCGACCGATCCGGCCGTCATGCCGAGGCAATCTCGATCCTGGACTGCGCCCTGGCGCTGGATCCCGAGAACGCCAAATTCCACACCAACCGGGCCTTGGCCAACCTCGCGCTTGGGAATTACCGCGCGGGTTTCGACGAATATGAATGGCGGTGGCAGACACCGGAGATGCGGCGTCATGCCGTCGCCGGGCCGGTCTGGGACGGCGCGCCTTATCCGGGCAGACGGTTGCTCGTCTATACCGAGGGCGGGTTCGGGGATGTGTTGCAGTTCATCCGGTTCGTGCCGCTTGCCGCCGCACAGGGTGGGGAAGTGGTCGTCTGCGTGCCGACCGCGCTCGTGTCGCTTCTGTCGCGTGTGCCGGGGGTCACCGCCATTGCCGATACGCTCGACGCGCTGGGCGCTGTTGATATCGTCTGTCCGATCATGAGCCTCCCCCGTGCCCTCGGCCTGGATCTCAATGCGATCGCGCCCGGAACACCCTATCTCGAAGCCCTGCCCGGATGCATCGCGCACTGGCGCGCCCGCGTGGGGGCGCACGCGTCGAACCGGCTCAGGGTGGGTCTGGTCTGGAGCGGGGGTTCGCACCTCGACCACGACGAAGCAGCGATGATGAACCTGAAGCGCTCGCTGACGCTGTCGGACCTGTCGCCGCTGCTGGCTCTGGCGGGGGTGGATTTCCACAGTCTGCAGGTCGGAGCTCCCGCGTGTCAGGCGGCCGGCACATGCGTCATCGACCATGGCGCGGGTCTGACGTCGTTCGACGAAACAGCGGGCCTTGCCACGTGCATGGATCTGATCATCACGGTCGATACCTCGGTCGCGCATCTTGCCGGCGCGCTGGGACGGCCGGTGTGGGTCCTGTCGCGGTTCGATCAGTGCTGGCGCTGGCTGTCCGGACGCACGGATTCGCCGTGGTACGCCTCCCTGACCTTGTACCAGCAAAGCACGCCCGGCGACTGGAGCGCGCCCGTCTCCGCGATGGTGCGCGATCTGGGCGCCCTCGCGGCCGATGTTGCGATGTGCCCTGAAATATCCTGATGGCTTTAACTCGTGATTAAACTTTCGCGATCACCATGGGGTCACTGCCAAAATGGCAGGTTCCAGGAGAAAACCCGATGACCCTTTCGATCAACACCAATAACTCGGCCCTTGCCGCACTTCAGACCCTGAACGCGACGCAGTCGGAACTGACCCAGACCGAGAACCGCGTGTCCAGCGGCCTCGCCGTCGGCAGTGCCGCCGACAACCCTGCCGTATATGCGATCTCGCAGACGATGAATTCGCAGATTTCGGCCCTGTCCGGCGTCTCGAACGGACTGTCCTTCGCCGGTCAGGCGATCACGACCGGGATCAACCAGGCGTCGTCGATCAGCTCCGTCCTGTCGACGTTGAGTGCGACCATCACGCAGGCACAGACCAGCGGCTATAATCAGGATACGATGAACGCCTCGATCACGCAGGCGCTCAAGCAGATCGATGCCGCCGCCAGCAGCGCGACGTTCCAGACCGTGAACCTGCTCGCCGGGTCGACGGGCAATGGTGTTGATTACACGTCCGTCTCCACCGCGCAGGATATCAACGGCACGCTTTATACCCAGCAGGGCTACAATGCGACGTCGTCCGGTCTTGGCCTGACCGGTCTGAACGTCAATCAGGCGGGTGTGTCGGTGGCATTCGCCGACGCGACGAAGACGCTTGGCGCTGCTGCAGCTGGCGACACCATCACCGTGAACAACACGCAGTGGGGAAGTGGCGCCACGGCCACCGCCGGCGGTGGCACCGCGACCGATCCGGCAGTCCAGTATCAGTATGTCGCGGACAACTACACGTCCACCGGCAAGATGGCGGCAGCACAGGCGACATCGATCACCACCGCCGTGACCACCGCACTGGGCTCGAGCTATGCGGGTTCGGCGCTGACCGTTGCGGCCGATGGCACCATCACGGCGGCCACGGCAACCGACATCACCAACAAGCAGACGAGCTCCGACGGAACGACGACCTACTCCCTGACGGGCGGTGATACCATCACCGCGTCAAAGGATGCTTCGGGAAATTACTCTTTCACCGTATCGAGCGCCTTCGACACCAACGGAAATGCAACGCAGCAAACCGTGATCAAGGACGTCAATCTCGGAGCAACGACCGCGTCGGCGACCGACAAGGCGTCTGCCCTAATGGGTGCCATGTCGAACTCGGGTTTCTCTGTCACGCAGGATTCCGCCACCGGCGCCCTGACGATCGCGGGCAATAACATCGACACCAGCGCCACGTCGTCGGTGACGCTCTCATTGGCCGGGGCCTCGGCCAGCAGCGTGAGCGATATCAGCGGGTCGCAGGTGGCCCTGGCCGCCGTGCAGGCCGCCATCACCAAGATGAATTCGATCTCCAGCTCTCTTGGTGCGGGCAGCCAGCAGATTACCCAGCTTGCCAGCACGGTCAGCAGCCTGTCGTCGTCGCTGACAACCGGCGTGGGTGCGCTGACGGACGCGGATATGGCGGCTGAGAGCGCCAAGCTGACGTCGCTGCAGACGAAGCAGCAGTTGGCCATCCAGGCGTTGTCGATCGCCAACACCCAGTCTCAGTCGATCCTGAGCCTGTTTCGCTGACTGACGGAGGAGGGTTGGCCGTTCTGGTTCAGCTCTCCTCGCCGCCTGCCTTTCGCATATTCTCGACAACGAAACCGTCAACGGAACAGGGCCATGTCTTACGCAACCGCGCAGTACGGAAAATACGCCAGTGACGATCTTCCGTCTCGCGAGGTTGAGGCTATGGCGCTGGCCCGTGTGAACAGAATGCTGAAAGAAGAGGAATTCTCTCCCAATCGGCAAAAAGCGTTGAGCATGAATCAGCGTCTGTGGACGCTGCTGCTCCGGAGCATCGATAGCGTCAGTATGTCCGACACATTGCGCAGCGATCTCATGGCGGTCGGAAGTTGGGCGAGTCGCTATTCCCTCTCTGCGATGAACCGGAAGATTTCTCTCGCGCCGCTCATCGATGTAAACGCAAACATCATTGATGGGCTCCGTGGTCAGTAGGAGAGCCTTCTTTTCTACGGGTTCTGCAGTCTGGCGAACGCACATGGGCGAGGGGTGTTAATCCCTCGCCCATGTGCGTTTTGGCTTGACGGTCAATGGAAACGCGGTTTCAGTATACTGAAATGAATGATCGCACCGCCTGATGTCCGAGACCAAGTCTTCCCTTACGGGTGAAGAACTCTATGCGGCGCTGAGGCGCGACATGATCGACAGTCGTACGCCGGGCGGAACCGTTCTGCAGGAAGAGGATATTGCGCGTCGATATGGGGTCAGCCGTACGCCGGTGCGCGAAGCCCTCCAGAGACTTCACCAGGACAATCTGATTGGTCGGCGGGGGCGTTTCTACGTTGTCGCGTTGCCCAGTCACGACCGTATTCGTGATATTTACGAATTTCGCGAAGCGATCGAGGCCGCATCCGTTATGTTATGCTGCGATCGTGCAACGGATCTGGAAATCGAAACAATTGCCGCCCTCCTGCGGGAGCAGGAAAACGCGGCGGTCATACAGAATTTCTATGATTATGAGCGGCTGGATACGCTGTTCCATCTGGCAATTGCTGACGGCGCCCGCAATGAAGTGCTGCGCAGCCAGTTGGCTCTCAGTTATGACGAGCTCTGGTTTTCCAGGGTCGGCAACCTGATCTCGATCGTCAATTACTCCGTGGCGGCGACATTGGGCGGTCACCAGCGTATCGTCGACGCCCTTCGTCGACGCGAACGCGACGTTGCGCGTGCCGAAATGATCAGCCATCTGCGAAGCGCCATCGCCGTCAGCGAGCGGGCGCTTCCGCAGAAGCGGCGTAAAAACTCCTCCAAAATCGAACAGAGTTGAGCATGGTGACAGCCTCTGCCGGACGACCTGAGCGTTTCGATGTGATTATTGTGGGTGCGGGTCTGATCGGGCTGTGCACGGCGCTTGCCCTACGCCAACGCGGTGTGTCCGTTCTGGTGTGTGACAAAGGCGCCGTCGGCGCGGAACAGTCCAGCCGAAACTGGGGCTGGATACGCAGTCTGAACCGTACGCCCGCCGAAATCCCCCTCCTGATCGAAAGCCGGCGGCTCTGGCGGGAGTGGGCGCAACTTGGCGATTTCGGATACCGTCAGACCGGCCTGTTCTCCCTCTGTGACAATGAGGACGAGGTCGCAGCACACGAATCTTGGCTGCGCCGTGTCGCGTCCTTCGATCTTGATGCCCAGATGCTGGACGCCGACCAGATTGCACAGCATGTGCCGCAGGCCCGCAAGCGTTGGCTGGCGGGCGCCTATGCCCCCCTCGACGCCGTTGCAGAGCCGGATCGCGCGACCGGCTTCGTCGCCGATCGTGCGGTCGCGTCTGGCGCGGTCGTGCAGTCTGACATGGCCGTCCGGGAGCTTGATATCCAGGGTGGCCAGATCGCCGGCGTCGTGACGGAATGTGGCCGGGTCCGGGCCGATCATGTGGTCGTGGCCGCCGGCGCTTGGTCACGACTGTTGTGCAAAACTGCCAAAGTAACCCTGCCGCAACTCCAGGTCATCGCGTCGGTCCTGCGCACGGCCCGCCTGGATGGTGGCCCGACGCATGCTCTGGGTTGCCGCGATTTCTCGATGCGGCCCAGGCTCGATGGTGGCTTCACCGTGGCGCGACGCAATTCGTCCGTGACCCGCATCACGCCGGATACTCTTCGCTTTGTGCGCCTGTATATGAAGTCATTCTTGCAGAACCGAAAGCTGCTGACCGTGAAGCTGGGCCGCGATTTTTTGCGAACCCTTGAACGCGACAGAGAGTTCGGACCGGGCCGCGGCAACCGCTTCGACGACTATCGATCCGTCGAACCCGCACCGGATATGGGGACTCTGTCCGACGCCCTGTCCGCTCTGATGGTCGCCTTTCCCGCGTTCGCGACGGCGCACATTGCCCACGCCTGGGCCGGCGTTATCGACGTGATGCCCGACGCTCTGCCGGTCCTGTCGATGGTCGACGGCTGCCCCGGGTTGTCGCTTGCAACCGGGTTTTCCGCGCACGGCTTCGGTATCGCCCCTGCGTCCGGCGCATTGATGGCTGAACTTCTGCTCGACGGCCGGACCCGTTTCAACGACGGAGATTTCCGTCTGTCCCGGTTCGGAAACCTGTAAGCGTCATTTCAGCATACTGAAGACGTTTTTATATGAAAACGATATCGACAGTGACGCTTTGCCTGCGGTATGTTCGGTATACTAGGGTGGCATGAATGACCGGTGCCCAGGGCATGATACGCCTGTCAGGCATACGCAAAGGCCGCCGCCCTCCTGACCGTCGCCTTACAGGAGAGACCCGTGCCCCGTTTGTCCGCCACGACCCTCGCCTTTCTTTGCGGAACCTCGGCTCTGTCCATGGTGCACGGCGCCGTTGCGCAAACGGCGGCGGTGCAGGCGAAACGGACCCAACGCCCCGCTGCCGTCCACGCGAAGACTGCCGAGGCCGCCCCGGCGCGCGGCGGTGATCCGGAGCCCTTGACGGTGCTGCAACAGCAACCCGAGGAGGTGACCGTCAGCGCCGCCTCCACGCCCAACGGCGTGACCGGACGCACGCCTGGTGGTGGTCTGATGCCGCATCAGACGGTTCCGTACTCCAAAAGCGGTGTAACGCGAGATTACATAGCCACACAGGCGCCCACGACGAACGCGCTGAACCTTCTGCGCAATACGCCGGGCATCGTCGTTGCGTCGGCCGATCCGACCGGGGCCACCGACCGGATGACGGTGTCGATTCGTGGCATGAACCAGAATGAGCTCGGTTACGAATTCGAAGGCATGAATCCTTCTGATGTTCTCTACTACAATCCGACCACGTCCGGTTGGGCGGACACGGAGAATATCGGTGCGATCACCGTCACGCCCGGCTCTCCGGACCTTCTGGCGCCGACCTACAGCGCGGTCGGCGGTCTGATCAACGCGACCGTGCGTGAGCCGTCACGCAAGCGCGGCGGCCTGCTTGATCTGACCTACGGCGGAAACAATCTCCAGCGCGAATTTGCGCGCTTCGATACCGGCGAGCTCGGACGGTCGGGCATTCATTCCTTTGTGTCGTTCTCCAACACGACGGCGTCGAACTGGCGCGGTCCTGGTGGGTTGAACCGGTGGCATGTGGATTTCAAGGCAACGAAGGAGTGGGGTGATGGGAACTTCGTGAAAGCCTTCATGTCATACAACGATGTGACCGAGGACCTTTACACCTATCCGACCCTGTCGCAGTGGCGGGCAAGTGGCTATCGCTACAATTACAGTTCGACATTCAACGGATCGAACACCAACTATTACAAGTTCCATCAATATGAGTGGAAGCACGCGCGCGCCAGCGTCCAGACGAAGTTTACGCTGGCGCCCGGTCTGACGCTCAGCGCGACGCCCTATATCTTCGATGTCGACGGTGTGTTGAACGGCGCCACGACGTTGAGTCGCGATGGCAGCTATCTTGGGTCGCAGCCGGCCGGGGCGTTGCAGTTTCCGGCGGGGACCGCGTCGTCGTCGATCGCACAGTCGAACGACACGTTCACGGAATCGACCTTCGGTCTGAACAGCATGCTGGACTGGAACCGTGGCCATAACGACCTCGCGTTCGGATACTGGTACTCGTATGTGAGTTACACGGAAAATCCGTCCTATTCCATTCCGAACGCCGCGGGTATCGTCGCGAACAAGTGGGGTCAGTATCCGCTTCTTACTGCAAACGGATCACCGCTGTACCAATGGGATGCACATCTGGTGCAGCAGAGCAACGCGCTGACCTTGATGGATCGCTATGCCGCTTTGGACAACAAGCTGATCCTGACGGCAGGGGTGAAGGTGGTGATGCTGACGCGTTCGGCCACGAACCTGATGCCCGGTGCGACCTACCGCACCGGATTCAGTGATGTGCAGCCCTTGCCACGTGTTGCCCTGAGCTACCAGATCACGCCCCATGACCAGATCTACGTCAACGGGACAACGGCTTTTCGCGAGGCAGCGGCGATCACGCCGTCGATCGACATGTTCAGTGTTGCGACCGGAAAGATGACGAGCGCCCATACCTCTGGCGCGATCAAGCCGGAGTTTTCGATCGCCGAGGAAATCGGCTATCGCCACTATGGTGACATCAATCTGGCGCTCGCGTTCTTCAACTATAATTTTACCAACCGTCAGGTGACCAGCAGCGCGTTGGTCAACGGGACGACGGTGACGTCGTCGATCAATGCCGGTGGCCAGACCTCGCGTGGTGTCACGATTGAGCTGAGCACGCGCCGCTGGCACCATTTCGCGCCGTATTTCTCCGGGCAGTATCTGCATGCGAGGATCGATAACAATATCGCCGCCGGCAGCGATTATCTGCGCACCACCGGAAAGACCGCCGTGCTGAGCCCGACCTGGTCGGGGTCGATCGGACTGTCGTATGACGACGGGTCGTGGTTCGGAAACTTCTCGTTCAACTATGTCGATTCGCAGTACACGACCTTCATGAACGACCAGAGCATGCCGGCCTACAAGACCGCCAATGTCGGGGTGGGTTATCGCTTCCACGACGTGATGTTCTTCCGTCGTCCGCAGATCCAGCTCAACCTGATCAATATCGGTGACGCGCATTATCTGTCGGGCGCGTGGGGCGTGACCTCAAACGCCAAGACCGTGACAGGGGTGTATGGAACCTCCATTGCCGGCAGCCAGCCGACCTATCTGGTGGGTGGCAACTTTACGGGCACGGTCAGCCTGACAACAGGGTTCTGAGGTGGGGGTGGCGGGAGTTCCTGTCTCGTCTGCGCGGGCGCGCGCCGATCGCGTGGCCCTTCTGGCCACCACGTTGGGCGGTGCGCTCGAATGGTATGACCTGATCCTGTACGGTCTGTTCGCCGGAACGCTGGCGACCCTGTTCTTTCCGACGCAGCACGGCGCGACCGGGCTGCTTCTGAGCCTCGGCAGTTTTGGCGTGGCGTTCGTCGTGCGGCCCCTCGGGGCGGCGTGGCTGGGTGCGTATGCCGATCGCCATGGGCGGCGTCGTGCCCTGGTCCTGTCGTCGGCGTTGATGACCGTCGGGACGGCGATGCTGGCCGGGGTGCCGACGTTTGCGACCATCGGTGTCTGGGCGCCGGTACTGGTCGTTGCCTCTCGGCTGACGCAGGGCTTTGCCGCGGGGGGTGAGTTCGGCAGCGCGGCTTCCATGTTGGCGGAACGTCATCCCGAGAGGCGCGGGTTCTACTCCGCCTTCCAATGGTCGGCCTCCGGTTTGTCGGTGACGCTGGCCGCCCTGTTTTCATGGCTTCTGCATCTTGTATTGTCCGATGCCACGATCCTGTCTGGTGCCTGGCGCATTCCCTTTGCGTTTGGTGCGATCGCCGGGCCGGCCATCACATGGTTGCGGCTACGATCCGATGAGTCGCCCGAGTTCGAAGCTGCACACGACAAGGCACCGCTGCGTGAAATTCTCGCGACGGGCAAACTGCGTCTGGCAACGGCCATCGGCCTTGTGAGCCTGGGCGGGGCCGCGAGTTATCTCAACGTCTACATGCCGACCTATGCCCGTGGCGCGCTGCATCTGGGGCAGGCATCGTCGGTGGCCGGCACGCTTGTGTCCGGGGTTCTGATGATCCTGCTTCCGCCCTGGTTCGCGGCTCTGGGTGATCGTTATGGGCGGCCGCGTGTCATGGCCGTGGCCGCACTGGTCAGCGGCGTGATCGTGTGGCCGTTGTTTCACGTTCTGGTCACCGCGCCCTCCGTCCTGCGGCTGGTGCTCGTGCAGGCTACTCTCGTCCTGTCGGTGTATTGCGGCTATTACGCGAGTCTGGCGGCGTTGTTCGCCGATCTGTTTCCGGCGCGCAATCGCGCGAGTGCGATTGCGCTGAGCTACGCGCTGGGGCAACTCGCGTTTGGTGGTTTCACCCCGATGATCCTATCGTCGCTGGTCGGGTATTTTCATGACCCGGCCGTACCCGCTTTTTACCTGATCGGCATGGCGATGCTGAGCCTGCTGTGTCTGTGGCGCGTGCGGCTACACTTCCAGACGTGAGATCCTCTGCCATGTCCTGTCTTGTTGTGAAATCGGGAGGCCGACGCGGCTTTGCCGATGTCAGTGCCGAACTCTCGCGGGTCCGTCCCGATCTGGAGGTCGTGGCCTGGGATGACGCAGCCCTCGATCCCGCGCGGGTCGACTATGCATTCGTCTGGTCGCCCGAACCGGGCGGCCTCGCCAGGTTCAGCAACCTGAAGGTCATCTTCAGCAGTGCGGCCGGCGTCGACCATATCACGCGCGACCCGGACTGGCCGCGCCATGTCCCGATCGTGCGTATGGGGGCTGCGGACACGGCACGGCAAATGTGCGACTTCGTGCTCTGGGCCGCGCTGTCGCTTCTGCGCGACGCGCGTCGCTATGCCGTGCAGCAGTCCGAAGCGCGCTGGAATCGCCCCGGCGACCCGGCCCGCATGGCCCATGAAACACGCGTTGGAATCATGGGTCTCGGCAATCTCGGCGCGGACGTCAGTCGTCATCTGGCGCATGCGGGTTTTGCCGTGAGCGGATGGTCGCGGACGGCAAAACAGATCGACGGGGTGACGTGCCATGCCGGCCCGGAGGGGCTGGAGCAGTTTCTTCCCACGTGCGACATCCTCGTGTGTCTGCTGCCCGACACCGAGCACACACGGGGTCTGATCGACGGCGCATTGCTGCGCCGGCTGCGCGCTCCGGCGGGCTTCATCAATGTCGGACGCGGACCGCAGGTCGTGGAAGCCGATCTTTTGGCGGCGCTGGACGACGGTACGATTGGTGGTGCGGTGCTCGACGTATTCTGCGAAGAGCCGCTGCCGTCGAACTCGCCGTTCTGGTCGCATCCGAAGGTGATGGTGACGCCGCACATTGCGTCCGAGGCCTCGTTCACGGCCCGTGCGGCCTATGTCGGCGCCCTGATCGACCGCTTCGAAGCAGGCGATACAGACCTGCCGCTGCGCTACGACGCTGATGCGGGCTACTGATTTTTAAAAATACGGAAGGACCTGAGATGTCTGCTGCCCCGCGCATGGTGCTCGGATTGTCGATGCGCTACCTGGGTTATCATGCCGGTGCGTGGCGCCATCCCGACGCCAATCCCGCCGGGACAGCGGATTTCGACCATTTCAGCAGACTGGCGATCGAGGCTGAGGACGCCGGGATCGATCTGCTGTTTCTGGCCGACGGCGTGGCGGTGCGCGTCAACGATACGCCTGCGGGCGCATTTGCGCAGTCTTCGCAGGTCGCGGACCTCGAGCCCCTGACCCTGCTGTCAGGGTTGGCTGCGGTGACCTCCCGCGTTGGACTGATCGCCACCGCGTCGACCACGTATAACGAGCCCTATCACGTCGCGCGCACATACGCCTCGCTCGACCGGATCAGCAACGGGCGGGCCGGATGGAATGTCGTAACGTCGTGGTCGGACGCGGAGGCACGCAACTTCGGGCGCGAGCACACACTCGACTACGAAACCCGCTATGAGCGGGCGCAGGAGTTCGTCGACGTCGTCAGGGGCTTGTGGCGATCGTGGGAGCCGGGGGCTCTGGTCCACGACAAGTCGGCGGGACGTTTCCTGGACCCGGCCCGTCTGCACGCGCTCAATCACGTCGGGCCACATTTCACGGTGCGGGGTCCGCTGAGTGTCCCGCCAAGCCCGCAGGGGCGACCGGTGATCGTGCAGGCCGGGGCGTCGCCGGCCGGGATCGAACTGGCCGCCCGGCACGCGGATGTCATCTACACGGTGCCACAGGATCTCGATGCCGCCATCGCGTATCGCGCGGCGCTGGACGCGAAGCTGCGGGAGGTGGGACGCGACCCCGCCTCGGTCCGCGTCTTGCCGGGCATCGTGCCCTTTACGGCCGACACGGATGCACTGGCACGCGCCCATTACGATGAACTCAATGCGCTGGTGCCGACCGAGCTTGGCTTGTCGTACCTGCGGGCGCAGCTTGGCGATCTGTCAGGGTGTGAGCTCGACGGGCCCGTGCCGGAGCCGACCGACCCCGCCGTGCGCAGCATCGCGCGAAACCTGATCGACATGGCCCGGCGTGACGGGCTGACGTTGCGGCAGTTGTCGCAGGTCGTGGCCGCGGGGTTCGGCGCGCGCGTCCTGGTCGGCTCGGGTCGCGCGATCGCCGACGATCTGCAACGCTGGATGGAGTCGGGTGCGATTGACGGCTTCAATCTGTGCCTGCCGCTGTTGCCCGACAGCCTGACGCGCTTTGCGACCCACGTCCTGCCGGAGCTACGCGCGCGCGGCCTGTTCCGGCCGATCACCGAACCCGTGACCCTGCGTGAGCGTCTGGGTCTGCCCGCACTGGCGTATGGACAGCGGTAAGGCGACCTCCGGGCGCGGTCTAGTGCGGGACGAACAGGCGCAGCACGGTTGCGAACGCGATGAACGCCGCCGTGCTGAGCGCCCAGATCAGCGCGAACCAGCCCAGCCTTCGCAGCCGGCTTTTCGGCGCGCCTTCGCCCTGGCCCGAGACGAACTCAATGATAGGCATCGGCCGCCGTTACCTTGCCCCTGAACACGCGATAGGAATACACCGTGTAGGTCAGGATGATCGGCAGCAGGATGGCCGTGCCGACCAGCTGGAACAGCTGGCTGCTGGGCGGTGACGACACGTCCCACAGTGTCAGGGTCGGCGGCACGGCATAGGGCCAGATGGTGATACCCAGACCGGTCAGCGACAGCACGAACCAGCCCAGCGCGCACAGGAACGGCGTCAGCGCATGCTGGCGGCGCAGCCCCTGGTGGAACAGCACACCCAGCACGACGACCAGCACCGGGACGGGTGCCACAAAGACGATGTTCGGCCACAGCGTCCACCGCCGCAGATAGGGCGCGTGCAGCGCGGGCGTCCACAGGCTGACCGCCACGATCGCCACGAACAGCCCGATGGCCAGGCGGGCCGCGATCCGGCGGCAGCGGGCTTCGAGGACGTCGTCCGTGCGCCACACCAGCCAGCATGCCCCCAGCAGCGCATAACCGCACATCACCGATACGCCGCACAGCACCGAAAATGGCGTCAGCCAGTCGAGGGGGCCGCCCGCGAAGGCGCCGTCGGTCGTGGCCACACCCTGGATTACGCCGGCCAGGATCGCACCCTGACAGAAGGCCGCGACGCCGGAGCCGACCATGAAGGCCACGTCCCACAGGCCCGCGCGGGGCGACGGCCGTGTCAGCACGCGGAATTCGAAAGCCACGCCACGAAAGATCAGGGCCAGCAGCATCAGCACGAGTGGCAGATACAGTGCGGGCAGCAGCGTCGCGTAGGCCCCGGGATAGACGCCGTAGAGCACGGCACCGCCCAGCACCATCCACGTCTCGTTCCCGTCCCAAACGGGCGCTATGGTGTTGACCATCACGTCGCGCCGTCCGGTGTCGCGCTCGATCGCGAACAGCATGCCGATGCCCAGATCGAAGCCGTCCAGCACGACATAGATCATGATCGCGGCGGCGAGGATCACGCTCCAGATCACGGGGAGCCAGTAGGCAAGTCCGGTCATGGCATCAGGCTCCGTGGCCAGGGCGGTCGAGCACGGTATCGGGGTGCGCGCGGGCGCCGAGGATGTCCGCCACACCCCCTTCGCTAAGGTCATGTTCGTTGGCATGCGGCGCGTGGCCCAGCAGGCGCAGCGTGATCATCATCCCCGCGCCGAACACCAGCACATACACCACCACGAAAGCCGTCATCGACACCGCGACACTCGACAGGATCAGCGGCGAGACGCTCTCGGCGGTGCGGAGCTGGCCATAGACCGTCCAGGGCTGGCGTCCGACCTCGGTCGTCACCCAGCCGCACAGAAGCGCGAGAAAGCCCGCCGGCGACATCACCAGCGCGAGACGATGCAGAAGTGGCGTGTCATACAGCCGCCCGCGCCAGCGCAGGAAGGCCGACACGAAACCGGTCAGCGCCATCAGCATGCCCAGCGCGACCATGATCCGGAACGAGAAAAACACGACCGGGGAGGGTGCCCGCTGGTCACGCGGGAAATCCTTCAGCCCCGGCACGCGGCCGTCGAGGCTGTGGGTCAGGATCAGCGAGCCCACGAGGGGGATCGCGATCGCATAATCCGTATGCTCGGTCTTCATGTTGGGAATACCGAACAGAAGCTCTGGCGCGCGGCTTTCCGAGACCCAGTCGCCCTCCATCGCGGCGATCTTGGCCGGCTGGTATTTCAGGGTGTTGAGTCCGTGCGCGTCGCCTGCCAGGATCTGCAGCGGCGCCACGATCGTCGCCATCCACATGGCCATCGAGAACATCACGCGCACATGCTCGCTCGCCGCCTCGCCGCGCTTGCGCGCGCGCAGCATATGCAGGGCCGCTGTGCCCCCGACGACGAACGCCACCGACAGGAAAGCCGCCATGCCCATATGCACGAGGCGGTAGGGAAAGGAGGGGTTGAAGATGATTGCCAGCCAGTCCGCGGGCAGGAAGCGACCCGTCGCGGGATCGATCGTGTAGCCCGCCGGTGTCTGCATCCACGAATTCGACGCCAGGATCCACGTCATGGAGATCAGGGTGCCGACGGAGACGCAGCACGTCGCGGCGAAATGCAGCCCGCGCCCGACCCGGTTCATGCCGAACAGCATGACGCCAAGAAACCCGGCCTCCAGAAAGAAGGCCGTCATGACTTCATAGGACAGCAGCACGCCGGTGATCGGACCCGCCTTGCGTGAAAATACCGCCCAGTTGATGCCGAACTCATACGACATCACCAGTCCGGAGACGACGCCCATCGCAAAGACGACCGAGAAGACCTTCACCCAATAGCGATAAAGGTCGAGATACACCGCGCGACCGGTCTTCAGCCACGCGCCTTCCAGCACTGCCAGGTACGCGGCCAGCCCGATGGAGAAGGCGGGAAAGACGATATGCACGCCCACGGTGAAGGCGAACTGGAACCGCGCCAGCAACAACGCGGAGGCCATGGTGTCCATCGCCGGGTCTCTCCTTATGGAACGGGGCATGATGAAAACACGCGGCAGACGGCCGGGTTGCGCCGTCCGCGAAGTCTGGTCAGGCCTGAGGCCGGCGGATGAAACCGCCGCCCAGCACGCGTGAGCCATCATAGAGCACGCAGGCCTGCCCCGGTGCCGGCGTGGCGCCCTCGTCCAGCTCGACGATCGCCCCGCGCTCGCCCT
>NZ_JABXXR010000049.1 GCF_013376175.1 Ameyamaea chiangmaiensis | reverse complement strand
AGGCGTCGATGACCTCGCTCCGACCGTCCGGCCACAGGACCAGCCAGAAGCCATCGCCCCCAATGCCGGTCATATGCGGATAGACCGAGGCCAGCGCCGCGGCCGTCGCGACCGCAGCCTCCAGCGCTGTGCCGCCGTCCTGAAGCACCGACAACCCCGCCTGACTGGCCAGATGATGCGGCGATGTCACCATCCCTCGCAGAGCACGCGGGGTGTTCAGCACGGCGGCGCCCCCTACAGCCCCGGCCGACCCTGCGGAGGTACCAGCGTGCACCCCGCAATGCCGGCGGACTCCAGCGAACGCGCGACGGCGAACAGCCTGTCTTCGCGTCCGGGCGCCGCGATCAGCTGCACGCCCAGTGGCAGACCCTCGACCGTCAGCGGCGCGGTCAGGATCGGCATGCCGACGAAGCTGAGCGGCTGGGTGTAGAGCCCCAGATTCGCACGGGCCGGAACCTCCGCCCCATCGACGACGATGACCGGTTGGTCGCGGCGCGGGGCCACGCCCGGCACGGCCGGCGCGACGAGAACGTCATAACGTTCGAACAGCGCGTGCGCCTGCGCCCGGAACCATGTTCGGAAACGCTGCGCCTGCAGGATACGGGTCGCGGGCATCAGCGCCCCGGCCATCAGGCGATCGCGCGTCGCCGGATCATAGGCCGCCGCCCTCGCGCGCAAACGCGGCAGATGCAGGTTCCCGCCCTCGGCCGCCGTGATGATGAAAGCGGCCGCCCGCGCACGCTCGACATTGGGCAGTTCGACCACATCGGCCGCGCGGAGGTGCGCCAGAACGCGCGTCACCCCCTGTTCCATCTCGGGCGCCATATTGCGCGCAAACCAGCCGCCAAGCTGGGCGATGCGAAGCCCCTCGACATCGGGCGGCGTGCCGACCGCCCGATCGGCGAGCACCTCGAACACGAGTTGCAGGTCATCGAGCGATGCCGTGAACGGCCCGACCACATCCAGACTGGCCGACAGGGGAAAGACACCCTCCAGCGGCAGCAGCCCCTGCGTCGGACGGAGCCCCCAGACACCACACAGGGACGCGGGCACGCGGATCGAGCCATTCGTGTCCGACCCAAGCGTCACGGGCAGCAGACCGGCCGCGACCGCCGCCGCCGAACCGCCGGACGAACCGCCGACCAGCCGGTCCACGTCGTGGGGGTTCCGTGTCACGCCGTAGTGCGCGTTTTCGGTCGCAAAGCCGTAGGCGAACTCATCCATATTGAGCGTCGCGACAGGGATGGCCCCGGCCGCGCAGAGGCGCCGGACCACGGACGCGTCGGCATCGGCGGGCGGGTTTTCGTTCAGCACGATGGACCCGGCGGTCGTCACCTCACCGGCCATGTCGAACAGGTCTTTCACACCGAACGGCACGCCCGCCAGCGGCCCGACATCCTCACCCGCGCGTAGACGGCGCCCCAGCGCCTCAGCCTCGCCGATCGCCCGGGGACCGAGAACGCGGGTCACGCTGTTATAGCGCGTGTCCGCTCCCTCGATCAGGGCGATCGCACCGCCAATCACGGCGGTGGGATTAAGCTCGCCCGCGCGGACCTTCGACGCGATCTCGGTCGCACTCATCGGTGTTGTGATCGGCGTTGCACTCATGGCGCATATCCGAAGGCCGGCGCGACCGTATCGTCGAGGGACGCGCCTTCGACAAGGTCGGCATAGCGCGTCAGGATCCTCGTATTGGCCAGCACACCGGGCAGGCACTCCGGCGGAATGGTCAACCCGATGCTGGCGGCGATCGCCTCGATCGCAAAAACGGGATCACGCAAGGCTCCGGATTCGTCGTGCGTCGTCATGGCTTTTCCTCCCCAATCCCGGCCTCAGCCCATCATCGGCTCTCGGCACCCGTGCGCATTCACCCGTATGCGAGTGATGGTAGCACTGATCATACCCTTGCCTAGAGGCTCCCGACAGGGCAGCCGGCACGCCCCCACTGAAACCAGCAGGGCTGCTGGTGCGTCTTGATTCCGTCGCCGGCAAGGACGTCGGGCACGTTTGTGCGCGTCCGAAGCTGCCCCCAACACAAGGACACGACCCTTATGATGCGCACAGTATTATTCGCCGGCACACTGGTTATCGGCGCCCCGATCGCTGCCTGGGCAGCCCCGTCCACGCCACAGACGCAGTCCGGTCATGCCGATGTCGTGCTGAAAAGTGATCACGCGTGGAACGGCACCGCATACCAGCATTATCCGGTCAGCGCGCCTCAATTGACCGTTCTCAAACTTACGATCCCGCCCCACACAGCGCTTCCATGGCACATTCACCCGTTTCCGAACGCCGGATACGTTCTTGCCGGCCAGTTGACCATCGAGGACAAGGCGACGGGCAAGCAGCAGACCTTTCACACCGGCGAGGCGTTCGCAGAAAGCGTGAACGATCCTCACCGCGGTGTCTCGGGCGACCAGGAAACCGTAGTGATCCTGACCTATGCCGGAACCGCTGGGGCGCCGACCTCTGTGCCTCTAAAGGGTGAGAAAACGGAGTATTGAATGACCGAATGACTATTCAGTAATAAATTAACGACCGTTCGGTCATTTTCATGTAAAGTATTTTATCATACCTGCATTTCGATGCGATCGTTAAGAAAACGTTATTGACCGTCTGACATAATTGATGCCATATCCGCCCCAGCATGTCTCGCCGTGCCGAGCATGCGGAGCATGTGAGGCACCAGTGACGACGGTCTGCAACCTTGATAAAGTATCTGTTCATACTTCAGAGGAACAGAACAGCGCGACGACGATCGTCACGATTAGTGGTATCAACCACGAAGACAAATCACACGAATACTTTCTGCTCCACGAAAACTTGCCGTCTCTGGGCATAAACTTTGTCGGTTTCACTAGCCGAAGGCGAGATTTCTTCATTAACGACGACATGCGCGGCGCACTGGATGCGCTGGGCTCCACGACGGCCCGCGCAGGCCAGCAGGTCGTGATCGTGACACAGTCCATGGGTGGTTATTCCGCACTGGCGGAGGGCTACAGGGTTAACCCCAAGCTTGTCATCGCGTGCTCCCCCTATCTCACGCTCGACCCCGACGAACTTCAACTCAGGGTAGAAGGTGAGCGTTACCATCTTGATCATTACCTGAAGTTCTGGCGCATCGAACCCGACTACATCCCTCAGGTCAAACTCGCGAACATCGATAAATACTCGCTTCCGCCGACGATGATCATCTTCGACACGGACAATCTGGAAGACCAGCGGCTGAGCGAGATGCTGAGAAATCACGCCATTCCGTACTTCAAAGTCGCGCTGCCCGGGGTGACGCATTTCTCACTCAGCGCACTCGAAGCCGATCACGTCATCACAGGGTTCATCAAGGAACATGACGGTCGCCCGATCGACACGCATTACAGGGATGATCTCACCTTACGCATCCTGCGGTGGTACCGGGCCCGTACCCAGAACCGGGCATCGCAAATCCGGGTCGACGAGCAAATCTTCCTGATTGACCTCCGGAACGGACGGAATCCGGACTTTTTCTCGTCCGTCTTCGACATCCCGGACAACGGCTCGCTCGAACCTGAACATGTGTTTCTGCTTAACGAAGACGGAGGCATATTGTCCCTTGTCCCCGAAACGCGCAGGGCAGCCTACACACATGACCCGTTCGGCAGCGGAACCTCATTTCCGATCCTGTTCCGTACCACAGACACGGCACTGAACACGCCGGAATTTTACGATGGCGCCGTTCATGCAGTCGACCCAACGTTGATCGAAACAGCGCTGGTCAAGGCGCGCGCGACGCTCTTGGAACCAAGGGAATCCGAAGCGCTCTATAAAATTCCCGTCTCAACGCACACGCTGGATCATTTCCTCGGCGCTTTCGACTTCGCCCAACGCATTGCGGCGGTGGCCACGTCCGAATATTTCGTCAAGGCCGCGCCCGTAGCCGCTCCCAAACGAAAATTCTTCGGTTTCGGTCGGAAGTCGCGGGGCGGCTGAACAAAATCCGACAGAAACCGCGTCACACTGGCGGTCGGTCGAGACTGAAAAGTTCTACCGACGAGTAATCCAGCAAGGACCGAAGATGCCAGTCGCCGTCGCGCACGAACAGATCGCGCGCTATCGTGCGTGCCAGCCGGTCGACACCAAAGCGCATGCCGCTGATCGACGCACCGGACAGCCCCATGCTGGGCATGGCCGAAAACGTGAAATTATGAATGTCGCGAAGGTAGGACTCGTGTTCATTGCCTGGCTCCCGGGGCAGGAATTCGAACCCCTCCCCCAGATAGGGATGCGCACCGAGCAACACGTGCTCCTCACCCACAGGCGGTGAAAAACGATCGCGCCACAGCGCGACCCGGCCCGCGAGAGCGGCCGTCTCCGGCCGGAGCGCCAGATCGGTGGCAAATCCCGTGCCGACAATCAGAAAATCGAAGACCATGTCGCCCTTGGGCGTTCGGACCACAATGTCATCGCCCACCATGCGTGTGTCATGCCATGGACATCCCGTGTGAACGGAAAACTGTTCGAAACGTCGGCAACGCCAGAACGTCTCCTGCGGCGGCGGCTGGTTAAGGTCGTAGATCCGCGTCATGAACCGCCATTTCTGGAGATCGGGCAACGACGCGAAATGTCCGAGAAATCCGGTATTTTCCATCCAGCGATACGGATTGACGCGCGGAATGTCGCCTCGGCGGACGCACAGCGCAACGGACGCCGCCCCTGCTTCAAGGGCGGTGGCGGCATTGTCGAACGCGGACGCGCCCGCACCCAGAACGCCGACGCGCTTTCCGCGCAAGGTGGCGAAATCCAGCGATTGCGCCTGGGACGTGTGCCTGTAACGCTCGCGCGGGATCGCCGCGCGGATCGATGGCGGCACATACCATTGGCCGCCGCCGTCGATGCCGGTCGCCAGCACGACCTTGCGCGCAAGGCAGCTCGACCGCCGACCGTCCGTATCCGAAAAGCCCAGCTTCAGAAGTCCATTGTCTGGCTCAATCCCCGTCAGCGTCCGGTCGTTCTGCACCGGCAGCGCCAGCACCTGCCGAAACCAGTCAAGATAGGCCTGCCAGTCCTGCCGCGAGATCTTGTCCAGCGCCGCCCATGCCTCGGCGCCATAACGCGCTTCGTACCACGACCGTGGCGTCAGGCTCGGCACGCCGCCATCGGGCCCGGTCACGTGTTTGGGGGTCCGCAGCGTCAGCATACGGGCGAACGTCGTCCACGGCCCCTCCCCTCCCTGGGGCGCACGGTCGAAAACGCGCACATTGTCGATCTTCAGACGCGACAGCGCGAACGCCGTCGCAAGGCCGCCCTGTCCCGCCCCGATGATCGCCACGTCCAGCACGGACTCGTCCCCCCGTGACACCGGGCGCGTCCATGCGCGTGAAGGGTAATCGATCAGCGACAGGTCGCGCCGCACACGGGCCTCGAGCGTGGCAAGCGCAGCGCCGGGGGACGGAAGGTCGCTCACCGGCACGGCATCCGGATCAGACACCGACCCATGCGCGCCGAAGCTCGGCTGTCATGTCCGGCGAGAAGCACGGCCGCTCGACATAGCGTCCCTCGCCCCGGACGGCGCGCAGATCACCATCCGCCCAGACATGCCGGCCGCCGCTGATCGTATGACGCGCGACGCCGGTCACCTCCATGCCCTCGAAGACGTTGTAGTCGACGTTCTGGTGGTGCGTTCTGGCCGAAATCGTGCGGCTTGCGTCGGGATCCCACAAGACGAGGTCAGCATCGGCGCCGACCGACACGCTGCCCTTGCGCGGATGGATGTTGAAGATTTTGGCCGTATTCGTCGACGTCACCGCGACAAATTCCTGCATCGTCAGCCGCCCCGTCCGCACGCCGTGATGCCACAGAACGCTCATCCGGTCTTCAATGCCCGGTGTGCCGTTGGGTATGCGTGTGAAATCGTCCTGTCCCGCGCTTTTCTGCGGGGCGCAGAAACAGCAATGGTCCGTCGCCGTCGTCTGCAACTGCCCGGACGCCAGCCCCGCCCACAACGCCTTCTGGTGGTGCCTAGGCCGGAAAGGCGGGCTCATGACGTACTGCGCGGCGCGCAACGGGTCGGGGTCATCGTACACGCTGTCGTCGATCACCAGATGCTGGGCCAGCACCTCGCCATACACGCGCTGCCCGCGCGCGCGGGCCTCAGTGATGGCACGCGTGGCCTCCTCGGTCGAGACGTGCACGATATACAGCGGAGCACCCAGCAAGCCGGCGATGGCAATGACGCGCTGCGCCGCTTCGCCCTCGACCTCCGGCGGGCGGGACAGCGGGTGCCCCTTCGCACCCGTGACGCCCTTGCGCAGCAGGTCCGCCTGAAGATAGGCCACCGCGTCGCCGTTCTCGGCATGGACATTGCACAACGCCCCGAGTTCGAGCGCGCGCGAGATCGAACGCAGCAGGACGCCGTCATCGACCATCAGCGCGCCCTTATAGGCCATGAAGTGCTTGAAGGAATTCACGCCGCAGTCGCGCGTCAGAATTCCCATCTCGGCGTGCACCGTGTCGTCCCAGTGCGTGATCGCCACATGCAGCCCATAATCGGACGCGGCCTTCTGCGCCTTCTCGCGCCAGTGCTTCCAGGCCTTGAGGATCGACGCGCCGCGCTCGGGGATGACGAAGTCGATCACCATCGTGGTGCCCCCGGCAAGGCCCGCGGCGGTGCCGGTGTAGAAATCGTCCGACGACACCGTTCCCATGAACGGCATCTCCATGTGGGTATGCGGATCGATCCCGCCGGGCATGACCAGCAGTCCACCCGCGTCGAGAACGGCGCATCCGACCGGTGCCTCGAGGTCGAGGCCGACCGCCGCGATGCGACCATCGGCGCCGCACAGAACGTCGGCACGACCCGTCGTCTCCGCCGTCACCACCGTTCCCCCACGCACCAGAAGCATCGCATCGCCCTTTTCGTCGTCTTCAGACCAGACACTACGTTACGAGCGTGAGTGCCCTCTTGTCATCCGGCAAGACAAACGGAACGATAGAGGGATGAAGTCCGACCCCGCCTCCCGCGTCGGCGTGCCCCGGCGCGCCAACACACGCCAGATCCTCGCCGCCGCCGAACATGTCTTCGGCCGCCATGGCTTTCATGGCGCCAGCATGATGGACATCGCGCGCGAGGCCGGGCTGCCGAAAGCCAATATCCATTACTATTTCGGCACCAAGGAGGACCTCTATCGCGCGGTGCTCGAACATATCCTGTCCGAGTGGCTGCACGACGCCGACATGTGGCTGCAGCCCGACAATACGGCCCGCGCGGGGTTCGAAGGCTATATCCGCGCCAAGATGGCGTTCTCGCGCAAGCGGCCCGACGCGTCACGCCTGTTCGCCTATGAGGTCCTGCAAGGCGCGCCGAACGTCTACCCTTATCTGTCGACCACGCTGCGAACCCACGTCCAGGGTCTGGGCACGACGTTCGACGTGTGGAAACAGCGTGGCGAGATGCGGCCGGACGTCGATTCGAACCATCTGATGTTCGCGCTGTGGGGCATGACCCAGACCTACGCGGACATGTCTGCCCAGATGGGCGCGGTTCTGGGCCGCCGCAGCCTGACCAATCAGGACCACGACACATCCATCCGGACGATCCTCACGCTGGTCCTCGACAGTTGCACCACCGCGCCGTCGGTGGCGCTTCCCGACGGCGTCGTCCACGTCCCAACCCCAAAGCCCAGGCGGCGCGCCGACCCTGCGCCGCATCTGACGGAGAGATCATCATGACACTAGCCGGGAACGTCGCCATCGACGGTCGCGCCCTGTGGAACGACATCATCGAAACCGCGCGTTTCGGCGGCACACCCAAGGGTGGCGTGCGGCGCCTGACCCTGACCGGGGAAGACCGGCAGGTGCGCGACTGGTTCGTGGCCACGACCACGGCCCTCGGCTGCTCCGTCCATCATGACTCGATGGGCAACCAGTTCGCACGGTTGCCCGGCACGGACGACAGCCTGCCGCCGATCACGATCGGTAGTCACCTCGACACCCAGCCCACCGGCGGAAAGTTCGACGGAATCATCGGGGTTCTGGGCGGCATTGCCGTCCTGCGGGCCCTGCGGGAAAGCGGCCACAGCACACGCCACCCGATCGAGATCATCAACTGGACGAACGAGGAGGGCTCGCGCTTCGCCCCCGCGATGCTGAGTTCGGGTGTGTTCGCGGGTGTTTTCACCGAGGCCGAGGCCATGGCGAAGACCGACCGCGACGGCGTGCGCTTTGGCGACGCACTCGACGCCATCGGGTATCGTGGCGAGGAGATGTGCGGACAGCACCCCACGAGTGCGTATTTCGAACTGCACATCGAACAGGGCCCGATCCTCGAAGCGGAGGACAAGACGATCGGTATCGTCACCGGCGTGCAGGGCATGCGCTGGTATGAAGCGACAATCACCGGCCGCGACTCGCACGCCGGCACGACGCCCATGCCGATGCGCGCCGACGCCCTTCTGGTCGCCGCACAGATCATCATTGCCGTGAACGAGGTGGCACTGGCGCATGCGCCCGACGGTCTGGGTACCGTCGGTCTCGTCGAAAACCGCCCCAACAGCCGCAACGTGGTGCCTGGGGAGGTGTTCCTGACCCTGGAATTCCGCCATCCCGACGACACGGTCCTGGACGCGATGGAGGCCGATTTCCGCACGCGGCTCGAAGCCTTGTGTGCCGACGCGCCTGTCACGGTGGACTGGGCCCGCACCTGGGATTCCCCGGCCGTGCACTTCGACCCGGCCTGCGTCGAGGCGGTGCGACAGGCCGCCGAATCGTTCGGCTATCCGGCACGCGAGATCGTGTCGGGCGCGGGCCACGACGCCGCTTATATGGCGAAAATCACCCCGACGGCCATGATCTTCGTCCCGTGCGCTGGCGGCCTGTCCCACAATGAGGAGGAAAGCGCCACCGAAGCCGACATAGCGGCGGGCGCGAACGTTCTGCTGCGCGCCGTGCTCGCGACCGATGCACGTCTGGCAGGCTAGGGACAGGGCGGCGCGGGAGTGGACTGCCCGCGGCAGATTATCGTCAGTCCGGCCGGAGACCGCGGCTTTCCCGGTGGCGGGAAACCGCCATTTTCTCCTCGCCCCTGGCGCGGCAGGCGGCTGACGGGACACTTTTGCCGCCAACACTGCCGTGGCATGGTTCGGTTCCGAACCGATCGCCCATTATCGGGATGATCGCTGACGACGCACCAAGGATAACGAGATGCCGCCGACCAATCATGACGCGTTCTGGATGCCGTTCACGGCAAACAGGCAGTTCCGCAAGACCCCCCGCATGCTGGTCGCGGCCAAGGACATGCATTACACGGCCGAAGACGGCACGCAGGTGCTCGACGGCTGCGCCGGGCTGTGGTGCGTCAACGCTGGACATAACCGCCCGAAAATTACCGAAGCAGTCCAGAAAGCAATCGCGACACTCGATTTCGCGCCGACCTTCCAGATGGGTCATCCGTTGGCCTTCGAAGCAGCCGACCGTATCGCCAAACTGGCACCGGCCGACCTGAACCATGTGTTTTTCTGCAACTCGGGGTCCGAGGCTGCCGATACGGCGCTGAAGATGGCCATCGCCTATCACCGTATTCGTGGTGACGCCGCGCGCACGCGCTTCATCGGGCGCGAACGTGGCTATCACGGGGTGGGCTTTGGCGGTATTTCCGTTGGCGGTATCTCCGGAAATCGTAAACTTTACGGCACGATGCTGGGCGGCGTCGATCACCTGCCGCATACGCACGACCCGGCGCGCAATGCTTTCTCACGCGGTCTGCCGACGCATGGCGAGGAACTGGCCGACGCTCTGGAGCGCATCGTGGCGCTGCACGATCCGTCGACCATCGCGTCGGTCATCGTCGAGCCGATGGCCGGCTCGACAGGTGTCCTGCCGCCTCCGGTCGGCTACCTCAAGCGCTTGCGCGAGATCTGCGACAAATATGGAATCCTTTTGATCTTTGATGAGGTCATCACGGGGTTTGGTCGTATGGGCGGCACGGCATTCGCTGCCGAAAAGTTCGGTGTAACGCCGGATATCATCACCTGCGCGAAGGGTATCACCAACGGCACGATTCCCATGGGCGCTGCGATCGCGCGTGACCATGTGTTCGAAACGTTCATGCAGGGGCCTGAGGCCGGGATCGAATTCCCGCATGGTTACACCTATTCCGGTCACCCTGTTGCCTGCGCCGCGTCGATCGCGACACTCGACACGTATGCCGAAGAAGGCCTGTTCGAGCGGGCCGAAGAACTCGCACCTTATTTCGAGGACGCGGTTCATTCGCTCCGCGGCCTCCCGCATGTGATCGATATCCGCAATATCGGTCTGGTGGGTGCTGTCGAACTCGAGGCCCGCACCGGTGCTCCGGGCACGCGCGGCTATGAAGTCTTCGACCGCGCCTTCCGCGATGGGTTGCTGCTGCGCGTGACCGGCGACACGCTGGCCATCTCGCCGCCGCTGATTATCAACAAGGCGCAGATCGACGAACTTTTCGGCAAACTCGGCGCCGTCCTGCGCGATACCGAGTAAGCGGACCACCGTCCGGCCCACCCTATCGACCGCCCCGAGATCGTCGGGACTGGTCCGATGGTGGGTCCGGGCGACGTTACCGCCGAGACGGATCGCATCATACGGCCGGGCGGACATCATCCGATCCTCACATGACCCGGGTGTGTCGGCGGCGCCACGGGCGATCAACCGGATAGGCCGGCCGCCTGATCGACCGTCGCCGGCCACGGTGATCGCGCGCTGCCATCGGCCGCATCGCCGCGTCGTGTTCACGTCCTGATCAGAACCTGCCTGCCGGGCGCATGGGACCGTGTCGATGCGGGCGACACCATGTCCGGGTCATCGCCCTGCCTTGCACGGCCATGAACATCCCTCTGGTCTCCTGGTCCGCAATCGACATAATTGCGCCATCGAACACGTTCGCCCCCCGGCGTTCTCGCGGAGCCATGCTGATGACACCGGACACACTCCACCCGCCCTACGCCCCCGACCTGTGCAACGACGATCTGGCCCCGATCCCCCTGGCGCGGCGCGACTGGACATGGGTGAACATGGCCACGGTCTGGATGGGCATGGTGCATAATGTCGTGGTCTATGAGGGGGCCGCTGGACTGATGGCGCTCGGCCTGTCGGCCTGGAACTGTCTGGAAGTCGTCGGCGTGGCCTATGCCATCCTGTTCGTGACCATGGCGTATAACGCGCGTGGGGGCACCCGCTACGGCATACCGTTCTGCGTGCTGATCCGTTCCGCCTTCGGCCCTCGCGGCGCGCAGGTTCCCGTCATCCTGCGCGGCTTCTGCGCCATTTTCTGGTTCGCCGTTCAGGCCTATACCGCCGCGCAGGCCATGGACGCCATCCTGTGCACGCTCAGCCCGGGCTGGGCTTCGCTGGGACTGCGCATCGGCGGCCTGCCGGTTCACATGGCCCTGTCCATGGTTGCCATCTGGCTTCTGCACGCCTGGATCGCCAACCATGGCGTACACCGGATCCGCAACTTCGAACTGGTCGCCGGGCCGCTGGTCATTCTGATCGGTCTGGCCGCCACGGTCTGGGCGATCCGCGTCGGGCATGGTCTGGGCCCGCTTTTCGCAACACCGGCCACGCTACACGGGACCGCCTTCGTGGCCGCCTTCACCACCGGCGTCACGGGCATGATCGGCATGTGGGCGACCTTCGCGGTCAACATCCCCGACCTGTCGCGATTTGTCCGCTCCGAGCGCGATCAGATCGTCGGACAGGCGATCGGCCTGCCCCTGACCGCCATCGTGTTCACGCCGATGGCCATCATCGTGACCTCCGCCAGCATCGTCATGTTCGGGCATCCCGTCTGGAACCCGATCACACTGCTTCTGCTGCTGCACAAGCCGGCGATCATGCTGTTCGGCGGCGCGACGCTGATTCTGGCGACCCTGTCGGTCAACGTCGTCGCGAACATCATGCCGGCCTGCTACGACCTCATGAACCTGATGCCCCGACGCCTCGACTTTCGCCGCGCAAGCCGTCTGGTGCTGGTCATCGGCATCCTGTTCATGCCGTGGCTCTGGTTCAACGAGGCCGAGGGTATCTTTCGCGTACTGGACATCATCGGCGGCCTGCTCGGCCCCGTCACCGGGATCATGATCGCGGATTACTTCGTCGTGCGGCGACAGCGCCTGACGGTCGACGCCCTCTATCGCCACGGCGATGTGTACGACGGCACCGACGGCTGGCATCGTCCCGGCATCGTGGCGTTCGTGGCCGGAGGGCTCGCCGCCAGTCTCGGCCAGTTCGTGCCGTCGATTGCGTGGCTCTCGAGTGTCGCATGGTTCGTCGGCGTCGCCGTCGGCGGCCTTGCGTATCTGGCGCTCGTCCGGCCAAGGACCGCCCGTCATGCGACACAGGTGACGTCATGATCTCACGGCGCACCGCGCTGGGCGCTGTCGCCCAACTGCTTCCGACCCTTGCCTGCGGGACGACCATGGCCCAGGATTTTCATACCACCGCCTTTCGCATCCAGCCGACCGGCGACATCGCGACACTGCGCCAGGCCGCCCTGTCCGCCACCCCGCCGCACGAGGCCGGACCCTTCCGGACGAGCGATCTGGTCGAACTGGTGCACGTCGTACCGGCCCTGCGGCTGGATATCCGATACGCCACCAGCAACAATTTTCTCGGCGTACCGCTCTACACACAGGCGCGCGCGTTCCTGCAACGCCCCGCGGCCGAGGCCCTGGCCCGCGTGCAGGCGCGCCTTGCACCTCAGGGCTATGGGCTTGTGGTGTACGACGGCTATCGCCCCTGGTACGTCACCAAACTGTTCTGGGAGGCGACACCGGTCGACAAGCACATGTTCGTCGGCAACCCCGTCGAAGGCTCACGCCATAATCGCGGCTGCGCGGTCGATCTCGGGCTGTGCGATCTGGAAACCGGGGCCACCCTTCGGATGCCCAGCGGCTACGATGAGATGACGAAGCGTGCCTATGCCGATTATCCCGGCGGCACGGACGCGGAACGACGCCTGCGCCATATCCTGCGTACCGCCATGGAAGCCGAGAACTTTGCCGTCCTGCCCGAGGAATGGTGGCATTTCGACCATGCCGACTGGTCGCACTACCCGATCATGAACACGCGCTTCGAGGATCTGGAATAACCCCCGTCTGCTCTGTCCGCTCCGGGGCGACGGCGGCCGTCAGCGCGTTCGGACGCGCAGGTCCATGGGAATAATGCGACAGTCGTGGTCCTGCAGTTCCTCGCCCGACGCGAAGTCGTGGTGCAGCGGGTCGACCACGTCGTCGAGCACGACGAATCCGCGGCCTTCGGGAAAGTTCTCCGGCACCACGACAAGCGTATGTCGGCCCATATCGTGTGCCGCGTCCGGCAGGGATGCGGCCAGAACCCGGAACGGCCAGACGTTGTCGAACGACGTGCCGTCCATCCGAATCGCTCGGTAGGCATGACCGGCCAAGGGCGTCGGCAAGGGTGTCCACGCGCGCCCGATCGCGCGGCGCATGAAAAACAGCGCCGTCTTGATCTCGGGGCGGATGCAGTCGAGGTGGATATGCAGCTGGTTCTGCGTCCGGCCCTGCGCTGAATTGATCGCCAGGGCCAGGTCGTCGTCCGGCAGCATCACGCCGTAAGCCTCCCCCACGCGGGCGCGCTGCGCCCACGCCAGCGCGAAATAGTTCGGCGTATGCGCCGCCAGCAGCGGCTCGGCCTCGATGCCGCTGGTGCGCGCGGTGGGGATCAGCAGATACTGGCCGCGCCCCTCAATGTCTTTCAGGACCGCGTAGCCGCGATCGGCATCATAGACGGTGCACGGGGTTGGCTGTCCCGTCCGGTCATGGGCGACGCGGCATTGACCGTCGACGATCTGCCACAGGCGATCCGGATTATGGGTGCTGGCCGGACGCGGCAGTCCGATCAGCAGGGCAACAAACGCCGCACCGAACACGGGGCGGATGACAGACGCACGCATATCCCGTCAGCCTTCCTCGATCTCTGCAGCCAGATTGAGGGACTGGGCCAGTCGGTCCAGTCGCCGTCGCACCGCTTCCCCGCGCACGGCCAGACGTCCGGATGCCAGACGCAGCACGACCCGATCCGCCTCGCGCCGCAGCGAGGTCCCGTCCAGAAGCGTCAGGGCGCCACCGCAGACGGTGTAGGCCAGACGCAGCGCAAGCCCGAGCGTCACGGCGGCGGTGAACTGTTCCTCATTCAGCAGGCGGCGCGACGGGTCGAGCCAGCTCTGACTGGCCTCGCTCTCGTACCGGATGGCCAGCGCCAGGGCGATAAAGGCGCGGGCCGTATGACCGAACGCGACGCCCTGCATCCGCAGAATCCGCAGGTAGGTCTGCTCGGCACGATATTCGGGATGGTCGTACGACCCGACATCCGACATCCAGCATGCCTCGCGACGCAGCCGGTCGCGTTCGGCATCGGCGTTGGGGAACAGACCGGCGGTCCAGTCGATCAGCGCGGGCGGCAGGACGGCACTGCGCCCAAGACGGCCACACATCTCACGCGCGACGCTCTCGCGCGGGTCGGCGTCCGGAGTTCCCGTCGCCACCCGGTCCATATACCACCCTTCCCGCAGGCCATCGACGCAAAATACGACCGACGGAGGCTGGCCGACGCGCAACAGACGACGCAACACCGTGGCGGCGAACGGCGCGTCGTCCAGTCGCTTGCGCGGGGCACCGGGCAGGCGCTCCAGCGTGCGGCGGGGGGCGCCGCGCACCCATTCGGTCATTTCCTGCGCCTCCTTGAGACCCAGGGTATAGAGATGGACGATGTTCAGCGGATAGGCCACGCGCGCGATCTGGAGCCGCGCCAGCGCGCGGAACGCCCCGCCCACCAGATAGAGCGGCTTGCCCTCCATGGCCTTGAGCCAGCCGACCGTGGCAAGGTCCTGTTCCACCAGCGTTCGCGCGACGCCCAGATCGCCGCCGGAGCGGTCGTTCAGACGGATCACGCCCAGCGGCAGCGAAATCGCCTCATGACGGACGCCGTGCTCCATACGGATCAGTTCAAGCGATCCGCCGCCGATATCGGCAACCAGCCCGTCGGCATCAGGCACACTGCACAACACGCCGGTCGCGGAATAATCGGCCTCTTCCGTGCCGCTGAGAATGCGGATCGGGACGCCGGGCATGTAGTGGCGCAGCGCCTCGACGAATTCGGGGCCATTGCTGGCATCCCGGACGGCGGCGGTCGCCAGGATCTCGAACGGGTCGGCGTCCATGGCGCGTGCGATGGCGTGAAAGCGGCTCATGACCTCCATGGCCATGCCGACACCTTCTTCGTTCAGGCGCCCGGTGGTGGTCAGACCACGACCAAGCTTGAGCACGGCCTTTTCGTTGAAGATCATCACCGGCGTCCGGGACGTCCCCTCGAACACCACGAGCCGAACGGAGTTCGAACCCAGATCGACGACAGCCGAACGCCGGACGGCCAGTGTGTTCATGGCCGGAAGCGGGGGACGATGAAGGGACAGGTGCGCATCATGAGGGGGCCTTTAGCCATGGTTTGCCGGGTGATCAATCCTCGAGAATGCGGTCCGGCCGATGGGGCATCGGGGTCGCGCGAATGGCGGAGGTGCTTGCCGCCGATCCACGCCCCGACAGGGAGGGGTTGGTCATGAAGTAGTCATGGGCCGAAAACGGCCGCGCGCCCGGCGTCAGGCGGCGCCAGTGCCCGGTACGTTCGAGGATCCAGGACTGCATGTTGTCCTTCAGGTCCGTTGCCATGATCTGGTCGAGCACCTGGGCATGCACCGTCGGGTTGGTGATCGGCACGATGCTTTCGACACGCCAGTCCATGTTGCGCGCCATCCAGTCCGCCGAGGAAATGAACACCTTAGCGTGACGCGACGGCATGCGATGGCCATTGCCGAACGCGAAGATGCGCGCATGCTCCAGAAAGCGCCCAACGATCGACTTGATGCGGATGTTCTCGGACAGGCCCGGCACGCCGGGTCGCAGGCAGCAGATCCCGCGTATGACACCCATGATCTTCACCCCGGCGTTCGACGCGGCATACAGCGCGTCGATCAGGGCCGGATCGACCAGCGAGTTCATCTTCAGCCAGATCTGCGCCGGCCGCCCGGCCTTCGCGTGCTCGATCTCCGCCTCGATCAGGCCCATCAGCGTCGTGCGCGACGTGACCGGCGAGAAGGCGATCGCCTCCATTTTCGCCGGCATGGCATAGCCGGTCATGTAGTTGAACAGCCGCGCCGAATCGCGCACCAGTTGCGGATCGCAGGTGAAGAACGACAGGTCGGTGTAAATACGGGCCGTGATCGGGTGATAATTCCCGGTCCCGAAATGGGCGTAGGACCGCAGCGCCCGCCCTTCGCGCCGCACGACGAGGCTGAGTTTGGCGTGGGTCTTGAGGTCGGCGAATCCGAACACGACCTGCACCCCAGCGGCCTCCAGCGAACGCGCGAGGCGAATATTGGCCTCCTCGTCAAAGCGGGCGCGCAGTTCGACCATCGCGGTGACGGACTTTCCACCCTCGGCCGCCTCGACCAGCGCCTTGACGATCGGGCTGTCACGGGACGTGCGGTACAGCGTCTGCTTGATCGCCACGACCGCCGGGTCCAGCGCCGCCTGACGCAGGAACTGCACCACCACGTCGAAACTCTCGAACGGGTGGTGAACGATGATGTCCTTCGCCCGGATCGCCGCGAAACAGTCGCCACCGAAATCGAGCACGCGTTCGGGAAAGCGCGGGGTATAGGGCGGAAACAGAAGGTCCGGCCGGTCGTCGACGATCAATTGCTTGAGGTCCACGACACCGATCAGGCCTTTCTGGACCGTGACCTCATCGGCGGGGACGTCCATGTCATCGGCGATGGCACGCCCGAGGTCTTCGGGCATGCGCGCTTCGAGGTCGAGGTGGATGGCAACACCCCGGCGACGACGCTTCAACGCCGTTTCGTAGGAGCGCACCAGATCCTCGGCCTCGTCCTCGAACTCGACATCCGTATCGCGAATCACACGCAGCAGACCGGCTTCGAGGGTCTTCAGCCCCGGAAACAGACGGTCGATGCACAGCACGATCAGGTCTTCGAGCGCGACGAAGCGCGCCACGCCCTTGTCGGCGGACGGCAGACGCACGAAGCGCTGCACCTGACCCGGCAGCACGATCAGGGCGCTCATGACGAAACGTCCGGATTCGACGTCCCCCAGATGCAGCGCGAGGGCAAGCCCCATGTTCGGGATGAACGGCAGCGGGTGCGCCGGGTCGATCGACAGCGGCGTGAGAACGGGGAAGACGCGCTCCATGAACGCCTCTTCCAGCCACGCGCGCTCGCCGTCGGACAGGCTTTGCGGATCGCACACCACCACCCCGGCTTCGGCCAGCAGGCCGCGCAGGTCGTTCCAGACGCGCTGCTGCTCGGTCAGCAGGCGATCGGTGCGCTCCCGCACGGCAACCAGCTGCTGCGCGGGCGTCAGCCCGTCCGGAGACGTCGTGATCAGCCCCTCGCGTACCTGCCCGACCAGACCCGCCACGCGCACGGAATAGAATTCGTCCAGATTGCTGGCACTGATCGCCAGGAACCGCAGACGCTCCAGCAGCGGATTGCGCGGGTTTTCGGCCTCCTCGACCACGCGCTGGTTGAAGTCGAGCCATGACAGCTCGCGGTTGATGAAGCGCGCGGACGCGTGCAGCACATCGTCGCCCACCATCTCGTCAAGCGGCGCGCGCAGTGCGATGGGGGCTGTCCGTCCGCGCGGCACGGGACGCCGCTTGCCCGTCTTGGTTCCGGTCCGGATCGCTTGTGCCACCGTCGTGTCTCCCCGCCTCGTCTGTATCGCCGCGCGATCCTACCGCCCCGAACAGGGCGCGGTAAGGGGCGACTTAGGGCGAAATGGCGTCAGGGCCCGACGGGGGCATCGTCTCGGCCATCGAGTCGAGGACGTCCTGCGCCATAGCGCGCGTGATCCGGCCGCCCGCTTCCAGCCCCGCACGATCCAGCCGCATAACGGCCTCGCGCACCGAGTCCGGCGAGCGTGGCAGCCGTCGCAGCAGCCATTCCATCACCGGCTGCGCCACGACGATCTGCCGTTCGGCCAGATGCCGCATCAGCAGCGCCCGCAGCAAACTCTCGTCCGGCCGGCCGAGCCCGACAGCGACCGTCGCGCGCAGACGGCTCTGCAGATCGGGCAGCACGACGGGCCAG
>NZ_JABXXR010000048.1 GCF_013376175.1 Ameyamaea chiangmaiensis | reverse complement strand
CGCGCGGGGCGCTCCGGCACGGCTGCCGCCGCACCCCGGGCGACGAACGCGCGGCTCTACGCCGATGGCAATCCGCTGCGGGACGGCAGTTTCGGCGATCGCGCGGCCCTGCTGACCCGCATCGATGCCTATGCGCGACAGAAGGATTCGCGCGTCGTGCAGGTGACCGCCAGCCTCGCGGCGGAATGGCAGGCCGTGCAGATCCTGCGGGCCGACGGCGCGCGCATGGCCGACCTTCGTCCGCTGGTGCGCCTGAATATCGGCGTCGTCGTGGACAAGGACGGGCGGCGCGAAAGCGGTTCGTACGGCTGCGGCGGCCGCTACGAATACGGGCGGCTGCTCGACGATGCCGTGTGGATGGCGGCCGTCGACGAATCGCTGCGTATGGCGCTGGTCAACCTAGACGCCGTCGCCGCCCCCGCCGGCGAGATGGAGATCGTGCTGGGCGCCGGCTGGCCCGGTATCCTGCTGCACGAAGCCGTGGGCCACGGGCTGGAGGGCGACTTCAACCGCAAAGGTACGTCGGTCTTTTCCGACATGGTGGGCCAACGCGTCGCGGCGGCCGGCGTGACGGTCGTCGACGATGGCACGCTGCCCGAACGTCGGGGGTCGCTGACCATCGACGACGAAGGCACGCCCACCGGCCGCACGGTGATGATCGAGGACGGGATCCTGACCGGCTACATCCAGGATCGGATGAACGCGCGTCTGATGGGGGTCGCGCCCACCGGCAACGGGCGGCGCCAGTCCTATGCCCATGCGCCGATGCCGCGCATGACCAACACGCTGATGCTCGGCGGTTCAGCGACGACCGAGGAGATGATCCGGTCCACGAAGCGAGGCTTGTATGCGGTGAATTTCGGCGGCGGTCAGGTCGATATCACGTCGGGCAAGTTCGTCTTCGCGGCTTCGGAAGCCTATCTGATCGAGGACGGGCGTATCGGCGCCCCCGTCAAGGGCGCCACCCTGATCGGCGCCGGGGCGGAGGTCATGCACAAGATCGAGATGATCGGCGCCGATGTCGCCCTCGACGCGGGCATCGGCACCTGCGGCAAGAGCGGACAGGGCGTGCCGGTGGGCGTGGGCCAGCCGACGCTCAAGCTCTCGGGCCTGACGGTGGGCGGCACGGCGTCCTGATTATCCCCACGATTCACACCTATCCACACACCCGCCCGTCACGGGGCGTGATAAAGCGGGGGCGTGAACATGATCGACGCAAAACCCGACGCTGCGGGCGTGCTTGAAGGGCTCTCGGCCCGTACGCCCCCTTCCAACCCCGACGCGGAGCAGGCGCTGCTCGGCGCGTTGCTGACCAACAACCGCGCCTATGACCAAGTCTCCGACTTTCTGACCGGCGCGCATTTCGCCGACGCGATCAATGGCCAGATCTTCGACGTCATCGCCAAGCGGATCGAGGCCGGCAGTCTGGCCGATCCGGTAACGCTGCGCGCACAGTTCGAACATTCCGGCCTTCTGGAGGCGGTCGGGGGCACGGCCTATCTCGGCCGTCTGCTGACCTCGATGGTCGGCATCATCAACGCCGGCGATTACGGCCGTGCGATCCATGACGCGTGGCTGCGCCGTCAGCTGATCGAGATCGGCCAGTCGGTGGTCAACAACGCCTATGGCGCGCGCACCGACCTCGACGGCACCGACCAGATCGCCGCGGGCGAAGAGGCACTGTTTCGCCTGGCCACCGACAAGGGACAGGATGGCGGGTTCGTCGCCTTTCGCAACGCCCTGCACGACGCCCTTGCGATCGCGGAAAAGGCGTTCCATCGCGAAGGCGATGTGGTCGGCCTGACGTCGGGGCTGCGCGACCTCGACAAACGCACCGGTGGGCTGCACCCGTCCGACCTGCTGATCCTGGCCGGACGTCCGGCCATGGGCAAGACGGCGCTGGCGACCAAGATCGCGTTCTCGGCCGCCCGCGCGCTGATGAACGAGGCACGCGCCGAGGGGCCGGGCGTGGCCCCCAAGGGCGCGGTCGCGATCTTCTCGCTCGAAATGTCGGCCGAACAGCTGGCAACGCGTATCCTGTCCGAACAGGCCGAGGTGTCGGGCGAGCGCATCCGGCGCGGCGAGATCGGCCAGAAGGAGTTCGACCGCTTCGTCCGCGTCTCGCGCGAATTGTCCGAACTGCCGCTGCACATCGACGATACGCCCGCGATCTCGCTGTCGGCCATGCGTACGCGCTGCCGCCGTCTGGCGCGGACCAAGGGGCTGAGCCTCGTGGTGGTCGATTACCTTCAGCTGATGCGACCGGCGGTCGGCACCAAGCCCGAAAGCCGCGTGCTCGAAATCTCGATGATCACGCAAGGACTCAAGGCGATCGCCAAGGAACTGTCGGTGCCGGTTCTCGCACTGTCGCAGTTGTCCCGCCAGGTGGAATCGCGCGAGGACAAGCGCCCGATGCTGTCGGACCTGCGCGAATCCGGCTCGATCGAACAGGACGCCGACGCGGTGATGTTCGTCTATCGCGACGAATATTACCTTCAGCAGCGCATGCCCAAGGACACGGCCTTCGACGGGCAGGACAAATACGCCGCCGCGCTGGACGAATGGCAGCGCAAGATGAGCCTCGCGCACAACAAGGCCGAGCTGATCCTGGAAAAACAGCGTCACGGTCCGACCGGTACCGTGCACCTGTTCTTCGAAGGCGAATTCACGCGATTTGCGGATCTGGACACGATCCACGAGGGCTAAGCGCGCGACCGTCAGGCGGCCCGCAGCCGTCAGGCGTCGTGCACGCCCAGCGATTCCAGCAGCGTGGCGCGCAGACGCTCGAACGTCGGGTCGGCGTGCCGGCGGGGACGGTCCAGCGTAATCGGCAGATCGGTCCGGATGCGCCCACGTTCCAGCACCACGGCGCGGTCGGCCAGCAGCAGGGCTTCGTCCACATCATGGGTGACCAGAAGCACCGCGCAGCGATGACGCACCCACAGGTCGGACACCAGCTGCTGCATCTTCAGCCGGGTCAGCGCATCGAGTGCGGCAAACGGCTCGTCGAGCAGCAGAAACGCGGGCTCCCGCACCAGCGCGCGCGCCAGCGCCGCGCGCTGTGCCTCGCCCCCCGACAGGGTCAGGGGCCACGCATCGATCCGGTGGCCAAGCCCGACCTCGCGCAGGACGGCCTCCGCGCGCGCGCGGCGATCCGCCCCGTCCTGACCCAGCACCACGTTCTGCCAGACGCGTTTCCACGGCAGCAGACGGCTCTCCTGAAACACCACCGACACTTCGGACGGGCGCGACACCGTGCCCTCGGTCACGTCATCGAGGCCGCACAGGGTGCGCAGCAGAGTGGACTTGCCCGACCCGCTGTGCCCCAGAAGGGCCACGAATTCCCCCGGCGCGATGGCCAGATCCAGACGGTCGAGAACCGCCGGGCCGTTTCCGAAACGCTTGGTCAGACCTTCGACGATCACGGCCTGACCGGCTGTCGCACCCGACGGCGCGCGGCGCACGTCCGACATCGCGTTCACGATGTCCGCCCCACCGCGCGATAGCTCGGCCGCCAGGCAAGCAGGTTCGTCTCGAGAAACCGCACAATCTGGTCCGAGGCAAGGCCGAGCAGGCCATAGATGAACAGCCCGACCAGAATGATGTCGGTGCGCAGGAAATCCTCGGCGTCCATCATCATATGGCCGATGCCGCTGTCGGCGTTGACCTGTTCGGCCACGACCAGCATCAACCACGAGATCCCGACCGCAAAACGCAGCCCCACCAGAAGATCGGGCAGCGCGCCGGGCAAAATGACCTCGCGGATCGTGCGGCCACGCGACAGGCCCAGCGTGCGCGCCATTTCCAGAAGCTTGGGGTCGATCGCGCGAATGCCCTTGTGCAGGTTGAGATAGATCGGAAACGTCGCACCCAGCGCCACCAGCAGAACCTTGGGTGTCTCGCCGATGCCGAACCACAGGATGAACAGCGGCACCAGCGCCAGCGCCGGCAAGGTGCGCAGGATCTGCAGCGGCGCGTCGATCAGGTCCTCGCCCACGCGCGACAGGCCGGACATCAGGGCCAGCGAAACCCCGACCACCAGTGCGATCGCAAGGCCGCTGACCGCACGGATCAGCGACACCGACAGGTTGGTCGGCAGCGTGCCGTCATGGAGCAGCGACCATCCCGTCGTCACGATCTGGGCCGGCGACGCGACAAGACGCGTGGACAGGACACCCGAGCTGCATGCGATCTGCCACGCCACCACCAGAAGGACCGGCGAGAGAAACCGCCGAAGCCGCACCGCGACCGCCCGTCCCGAGACCCGCAGCGCAGGCCTGGTCCGCTGGCGCGCGCCAAATCCGATGAGTGTGTCCGACATGATGCTTGCTCCGCCCGCGTTCATTCCGGGCGAACGTCCCATATTCCACGCATATGTGTCAGGTGAATTTAATTCATACCTCTCTTTGTCGTGATTTAATTGTCTGCACGACGGGTCGCGGTAGGGTGCGACCCCACGATACCCATCGTGAAGGGACCAGCATGACTGCGCGCCGCCACCTCTCCCCGCGCCGCCTGATGGCGCGACTTGCCCTGCTGGTCCTGATGACGGCAGGCCCGATCCACGCGTCGCGGGCAGCGGCCGACCTGATCGTGGCCGACCAGAAGGGACAGCAGAAGGCCCTGCTGGCGGCGGCGGGCGTGGATCGGGACATGCCCTATCACCTGCACTGGACCGAATTCGAAGCGGCGGCACCCCTGTTGCAGGCGCTCGGGGCCGGGGCGGTGGACACGGGCATCGCGGGCGACGGGCCCTTTCTGTTCGCGTGGGCGTCCGGCCTGCCGGTGAAGGCCACATACCTTTTGCCACCGCGCGGGGGCGGCAGGGCTACGGCCGTGGTGGTGGCCGATGGATCGCCGATCCACGATGCGGCGGGGCTGTCGGGCAAGCGTATCGCGACCGGACGCGGGTCGATCGGCCATCTGCTTCTGCTGCGGCTGATCCAGAGCGGCGCCATCCCCGCCCCGGCGCCGCACATCGTGTTCCTGACCCCCGCACAGGCCAAGGCGGCACTGGACGCCGGCACGCTGGACGCGTGGTCGACATGGGAACCCTATGTCTCGCTGGCCGTGTTGCAGGGTCATGGGCGCGAGGTGGTCAATGGCGTCGACCTGTTGCCCGGCAATAGCTTTTTCATCGCCACCCAGTCGGCCCTGACCGACAAGCGCGCGCAACTGGCCGATTTTTATCGCCGCGTCACGCAGGCCTATGCCTGGGGGCATGCACATCTACCCGAATACGCGACGATCCTCGCCCGCCAGACCGGCCTACCGCAGAACGTCGCCCTGGCCGTGGCGGAAAAGCAGATCGCCGCCCCGGCGCCCCTGAACCACCAGATCGTGGAGCAGGAGCAGCCCACACTCGATGCCTATCGGCAGGCGGGGCTGGTGAAGGACACCGGCGCGCTGGACACCGCGTTCGACGAAAGCCTGATGGCACCCTGACGACAGCCCTGCGTCCTCGGGGCGAGACATCCGGATTCGGGCGTGTTTGTCTTGCACGTCTGATCGCCGAAGCACGGGAGCACGCGACCGATGGTGGCACGCCTTTCCTTCAATCGTGTCTGCCGGCGGGACGCTGACGATCTGATCAGGGCCAATAGCACCAATCGTCCCTATCACGCGCACTGGTCACAGCCTTTCACGACGCCAACAAGGTTCGACGCATGGTTCGAGGACCAGGTCACGGGAGCGTCGTGGCGCTGCAGCGTACGCCCACAGCGTCATGCAGGACCTGGCCGATGCCGCGCAGAAACGCGATGAGGCGGAAGCGGCGTACGTTGCCGCCTCACACGACGCATCGACCAAGCTTCTGCGCCCGTCCGTCACGGGCGTTGTGCAGCAGCTTGCGGTTCATTCGGAACACAGCGCGGTGACGGTCGGCCAGACGCTTATGGTCGCCGTACCCGAGCACCGCCCGCTCGCCGTCGAGGCGACGAACCCTAATCGCGATATAGGGTTCGTCCGCGAAGGGCAATCGGACCAAGTCAAGGTGGCGGCCTTTAAATACACGCAATACAGACTGATCCCGGGCAAAGTGGTGAACATCAGCCCGGCGGCGGAGCGTATCCAAAGTGCAAGGGTGAATGCGGACACGGAAGATAGCCAGTCCACCCTGCTCGAACAGAAGCAGGATGATCCTGATGAAGGAGAAGCCTCCTGTATGGTCCAAATCCAGTTAGACTTGGACGCGTTTGAGACAGATGTAGGACGAAGACTCCTCATACCCGGCATGAGAGTCAGCGCGGAGATCGTTACAAAACGTCGAAGGATAATTTCATATGTGTTATCGCCTATGAGCACCTACGCCCATGAAGCCGGCAGAGAGCGATGATGTCTTTTACCTTCCCCGTCCGCTTCCTGTCCTACTGGAACGTATATGAAGCGGCATCAAATATTATCGATAGATTCTTCCGCCAAACCAAAGTAAATCCTATGTCACTTCGTGTCGTAAATTCGTTCAAAATTGAAGCACCATGCCAGGCGCTGGCAATATCTCCTGATGGCGCACGTCTCGCATTCTATCAGAACTTCGGCTCGGGAATATTGGTCTATAAGACAGATGGTGCCTATGACCAATACTTCAAACGAGGCGGCACAGATGCGTCACTCAACATAGCATTTATATCTGACGAAAAAATTGTCACGCGCCCCGCATCCAAACATGAATTCGATAGTATAGGTGAGATATGGAATATAAATCCAAGGCATCCAACTCAATTACTGGCATCGTGTTCGACCAACCCAGAGATGGCTCGAAGGGCGGCATCTAAACTTGCTGTATCAGATCTGAGAAAAACACTTCTGTTGGCCTCTGCGCGAAGCAATATTTGTAACATAAATGTATTCGATGCGGAAACATTTTCCGTGCGGACTCCAACAGTCAATCCCTTAAACGGGATAGTCGGTTCGATCGCAGCATCTGACACGAATGGTTTGATCGCTGTTGGCATGGTAGGAGGCGACATTTATTTTTTATCCATTAATAATTTAGATATAGTAAAAATTATTGAGGATTTTTTTACACATGAAATATCCTTTGGATCGTTAGAATTTAGCCCGGACGGTGATCACATTTGTATTGGGAGAGGTCTTTCAACTAGCGACTTGAAGAGCCGCGCGCCGGGAGGTCTTTCGCTTCTGAATATTCGGGACGGTCGAATCTTTTTTAATTACGACACACATGGAATAGGCGTGAAATGTATCTCATGGTCCTTCGACTCACGCTATTTCGCCGCCCTCATCAGCAAGTCCTGCCATTTATTTCGCATCACTGACGCCGGCCTTGTCGAAAAAGAAGGCGAAATCAGAGATGTGACGGCAATGAAATTCTCTACAAAAGGCAATACACTATTTTGTCTCAATACAAATACCGTCGTCCATTACGAACTTCCGGCTCGGATATAACAGAAAATGCCGACACCGTCTCCCACAGTGGCTGAATATCTTGCTGCATCTAATTCGGCATACGGAAACCCTCCAGGGGCCTGAATCAGAAAGCGGTTTGGTTAATTTTCCGCAGAGTTCTGCGGATGTGGGCGATCATCAACAACGCGCAGGACGACGAAGCCTTCAGCCCGATCGCTGCGCTTGACGATCTCGATCGTCCATCGGCCGAGTTCAACCAGCGCACCACGCAACTTCTCGCCGGCATACCCTCCGTCACCGATCAGATGGCGAAGCCAGAGAAACGATGAGCGTATCCTGGTCGCTACCAGCGGCACGGCGTCTGGGTTTTTACGGCATGGCGGCCTTCGCGGGTCGCGGCCTGATGACGGACATGCTGCGGCTGACGGCGGCGGCGGCGTTCACCGACATCGGCCTTCATCGGCTGGAGGCGAACATCCAACCCGGCAATGTGACATCGATCGCCCTCGTGCGGCGGATTGGTTTTCGGAAAGAGGGCTTCTCGCCCCGCTACCTTCGGATCGAGGGCGTATGGCACGATCATGAACGCTGGGCGTTGCTGCGCGACGACGGCTGACGCCGGCTTCGAGTTCTTCGCGCGGGTGGACGCCCTTCACGCCGTGATGACGGGCGCCCGTGCGGCGTGCGCTCAGGTCAGGACCGTGAAGCCGTGGGTTCCATCGCGCTCGAGCTGCGCGACCAGCCCGAATTCCCAGTCCAGATAGGCCTGCATGGCGGCGGCGGCGTTGTCCGTTCCCTCATAGGGGCGTTTGTAGACATCGTCGGTGGCCGAGAGCGCCGTTGCGGCTTCCAACCCCGTCTCCAGCGCACGCCCCGCCTCCTGCCAGCCGCGGGTGCCGCCTTCGAGAACGCGCACGCGCCGTCCGTCGCGTGCCAGTTCCGGCGCGGCCAGATGCGCGGCGATGCCGTCCGGGGCGGTCAGGATCACGTCGCGCACCGTCTCCAGCCCCGGATGACCGTCGAGATCGGAGCGGATGGCAAATCTCGCGCCCGGAACGTGTCCTTTCCGGTGTTCCGGGCTGGTCGCCAGATCGATCAGCCACGCGCCCGACCCGACGGCGTCCGAGACCGCATCTGCGGCGATCGTCTCGACCTCCGGCAGGGGCCGCGCCAGCAGAACCGGGTCCGGCCCGGACTCGCGTGGCAGCGTCGACCAGTCGTCCAGCACATACACCTCGCGCCAGCCGAGCTGCCGCAGCCAGTGAGCGGTCATGCGGGCCCGTACGCCGTCATCGTCGGTCAGGACGATCGTGCCGTGCCGGACGCCGACCCACTCGTCGGTCGCCTGCACCAGCTGCCCACCCGGGGCCGAGCGGAAACCGGCCAGATGGTCGCGCGCATACTCGTCCGGACCACGCACGTCGAGGCGATAGACACTGCGCCCCACGTCGGCCAGCAGTGCCTGAAGACCGGCGGCATCGAGGACGCGAACCCCCGTGCGCACGGCCAGATCGGCGGCCTTTGCGCGCGCCACCGCCGCGTTCTCGGCACTGACGTCGCCCGCCGTGCGCGCGGCGCCACGATCGAGCGTCAGGCCTTCCAGCGTCCAGCCAATCGTCCCGTTGCGCAGCGCCATGACCGGGTTGGGGATGCCCGCATTGATCAGCGACTGCGTGCCGATGATCGAACGCGTGCGCCCCGCGCAGTTCACCACGACGGTCGTCTCGGGCGACGGCGCGATGTCGCGCACGCGCAGGGCCAGTTCCGCGCCGGGCACCGAACGACCGCCCGGAATGGACATCACGTTGTATTCGACGAAGCGCCGTGCATCGAGAATCACCAGATCGTCGCCGCGCGCGATGCGATCGTGCAGTTCGCGCGCCGGGATCGAGGGCGTGTGCCGCACATGTTCGACGAGTTCCCCGAACGATTTCGACGGCACGTTGACGTCGATGAAGATCTCGCCCCCCGAGCGCCGCCAGCCATCCAGTCCGCCGGCCAGAGCCGCGACATGCGTATAGCCCAAGGCCCGAAGAAGGGGCCGCGCGCGGGCCACGCGCCCTTCGCCGTCGTCATACAGCACGATCAGCGCGTCCTTGCGCGGGATCAGTCCGGCCACCCGCTCCTCGATCCGGCCGAGCGGCAGGTTGACGGCGAACAGGGGATGGGCGGCAGCGAAGGGCCCCTCCTCCCGCAGATCGATCAGCGCGATCTCCGTGCCGTCGCGCAGGTGACGACGGACCTCGTCCGACGTCACGGTCGTATGTTCAGACGCCGTCATGGTCTCAGGCTGCTCCTGCATTTTTCGATCGGTCCCAGAGATTGGGCACAAGCGGGCTCGAATATCCAGAAATGAAGCTCTTTTCCACGCCGGTCTGCGCGTCGTAGGTCGCGCGCGACACGCCACCGATATTGGCGCCGTAGACATGGATCGAAATCGACGTGCGATCGGCAAAGGCGTTGGCGACCTGATGGTAATCATTCACGCCGGGAGCGAGCGTCGCGACTTCGCCGGGGTCGAGATACGTCGTCTCGGTGGCCCGAAACCGGCCGTCGGCGTCGCGTTCGAACTGCGTCTCGCTCTCCCGGCCCCGCAACATGCCGATCAGCCCCCAGACGCGATGATCGTGCAACGGGGTCTTCTGGCCGGGGCCCCAGACGAAGCTGACCACGGAAAAACGCTCCAGCGGATCGCAGTGCAGAAGATACTGGCTGTAGCGCTCGGGGTCGGGTTGCGCGAAGGCATCGGGCAACCAGTCGTCCTGCGCGACGAGATCGCGCAGGAGGCCCGCGGCCTCGCCCTGCACCGCCGTCTCGGGCAGGTCGCGGTCATACAGGGCGGTGAGGCGCGTCACGAACGTGCGCAAAGGCGTGATGGAAGGCATAGGTCTCAGTCCAGAAGATCGGGTTCTTGGGCAACGATCCAGTCCCACAAAGGCTGGAACGAATAATAACCACCCTGGTGCTTGCCGACCTGGCTGGCGGTCAGGCGCGCGATGTCCGGGGCGATCGGGCGCAGGGGACCGGCCGCCTGCGCCAGAAGCTGGGTCCGGGCGGCGTTGTCCATCGAAATGAACCACCAGGCGGCGGCCTCAACTGTCGGACCGACGGTCAGCAGCCCGTGATTCTGCAGGATCAGGGCCTTGCGGTCGCCCAGCGTCGCGGCCAGACGGTCGCCCTCGCTGTCGTCCAGCACGACGCCGCTGAACGGGTCGAACACGACATGGTCTTCGTAGAACGCGCACGAATCCTGCGTGATCGGCGCAAGTTCGATGCCTAGAGCGGAGAACGCCTTGCCATAGGTGGAGTGGGTGTGGGCCGCGGCGATCACGTCCGGTCGTGCCCTGTGCAGGGCGGAGTGGATCGTGAAACCGGCCGTGTTGATCGGCCGGTCGCCGTGCAGGATCGTCCCGTCATGGTCGACTAGTTGCAGGTCCGACACGCGGATCTGCGAAAAATGAACGGCGAGCGGATTGATCCAGTATTGATCGGGAAATTCCGGGTCACGGGCCGTCACATGCCCGGCAAGCCCCTGATCGAAGCCATAGCGGGCGAACAGACGGAACGTGGCGGCCAGACGCTGCTTGCGATGCAGGCGTTCCTCCGCGAACGATGCGGCGGGAACGCGGGGTTGCAGTTGCCGCGCGCGCGCGGGTGGCAGTGCCGGTGCCGGTTGCTGCGCGGTCGGGGCGCCGGGGCGTTTCAGAACCGATGTGGTCATGGAAGATCTCCTGTGTTCGATCCGGATCAGTAGCCGCGGGCCGCGTCGACCACGTCGCGCAGTGGGCGGCCTTCGAGAAAACGCTCGATATTATCAACGATACGACGCACGCCGTTCTGGCGGGCCGCCCCGCCCGACCAGGAGATGTGCGGCGTCAGGCGCACGGACCGATGAGTGTAGAACGGATGCCCGTCGGCAAGCGGTTCGGGACTTGTGACGTCCAGGGTTGCGAAGTTCACATCTCCCCGGTCGAGCGCGCGCAGCAGGGCGGCCTGATCGACCAGATCGCCACGGACGACGTTGATCAGGTGAAGGCCGGGTCGGGCCCGCCGCAGCACGTCCTCGCCCACGATCCCGGTGGTGTCGGCGGTCAGCGGCAACGCCAGCACCAGATGATCGGAGCGCGCCGCGAGTTCGCCCAGCGTCGCCACCGGCTCCACCCCATCATCGTCGCCGGGCGTCCAGGGACCGCGCCGCCACGCCAGAACGCGCATCCCGAACGCCCGTGCCCGGACGGCAACCGCGCGCCCGATGGCGCCGAATCCGGCCAGCCCCAGCACCTGCCCCTCCGGCGAAGTCAGCGGATGGCCGTCCTTCACCAATGCGGCGCCCTCTAGCCAGCTTTGGGCGCAGGCCGGGCGTAGTGTGTCCAGTCGTTTGGCCCGCACCAGGATCGCGCCCAGAACGTATTCCGCGATCGGGGCCGCCGAGTCACCGCGCCCGCAGGTGACGAGGCGATCGCGCAACAGCCACGACGGAAAGCCGTCGACCCCGGCCGAGACCGTGTGGACCCACGACGGGCCGCCGCCCGACGCCGCCTGCCAGGACGGCGGAAGGACCCGTGGCGCATCCCGCCAGGCCGGTGACGGGCCGGTCAGAACAATGTCGGCCCGGCCGTCGCCGCCTCCGGTCCAGTCCCACGGTGTGTCGTCGTCCCGTTGCCCGTCGAGCACATGCAGCCGGGCCCCGAAGCGCCCCAGCGCCTCACGGACGTCCGCCCCGAGCTGATTGACGACGACAGGCACGCGCGGATCGGACACAGCACACCCCTCAGGCCGCGCGGCCGGACAGGGCGCGTTCCTCGGCGGCCACCAGCGCCCGCACGCGCGGGATCAGATCGCGACCGTATTCGTAGGCGTCCAGCAGCGGGTCGAAACCACGGATCAGGAACGTCGAAATCCCGATCCGGTAGTAGTCGAGCAGTGCGTCCGCGACCTGATCGGGCGTGCCGACCAGCGACGTGGAATTACCGCGCGCGCCGGTCAGGGCCGCCATCCCGGTCCACAGGCGCTTGTCCAGACGGCTGCCCTGTTCGGCCGCGGCCAGCAGGCGCCGCGATCCCTCGTTGGGTGTCTCCGCCGGACGCACGTAGCCGGTCTGCCCCTGTAGGGCGCGGGCGCGTTCGAGGATCTGATCGGCCTTGCGCCAGGCGGCTTCCTCCGTGTCGGCCAAAATCGGACGCAGCGACAGCGAGAAACGCGGCGATCGGCCGTGCGGCGCGGCGGCGGCGCGCACGCGGCTGACCGTCTCCTGCACCTGGGCGTAGGTCTCGCCCCACAGGGCGTAGACATCGGCATGACGGCCGGCGACCGCGATCGCCTCCTCCGACGATCCGCCGAAATAGATCGGGACGCTGCCCGGACGCGATGGCAGGACGCGGGACTGCGCGCCCCGCACGTCGTAAAACCGTCCCTGATGGTCGAAGGGCGCGGTGGCGCCCCATTCCTGCCGGACGATATCGAGATATTCGCTGGTGCGGGCGTAACGTTCCGCCTTGGTCGTGTGGTCGCCGTCGGCCTGCAATTCCACGTCGCTGCCGCCGGTAATGATATGCACGGCCACGCGGCCGCGCGAGAGATGGTCCAGCGTCGCCAGCTGCCGCGCGGCGATGGTCGGCGCCACAAAGCCCGGCCGGTGCGCGATCAGGACGCCCAGGTCACGCGTGACGGCCGTGACGTGCTGCGCGATCAGAAGGCTGTCGGGCGAGTTGGAATGAAAGGCGACAAGGGTGCGATCGAACCCCCCCTGCTCGTGAACCTTGGCGCTGGCCTCGATCTGTTCGACGTTCACCGCCGGCCCCGTGGGCGGGATCGTCTCCGACTGGTTCTGGGCGTTGACGAAGCCGATGAACTCCACGGCCATGATGACCTCCCGTTACATTAAACAGAAATTTGTCGTGCTATCGCCAATTTAACGCTTGCCATTGAACGTTTAGCAAGCCAGAAATATTCATATCACTCTTTTTGGCCGTTAATATGACCCTTTGAGATCCATCATCGGTGCGCGGCTGCTCGATCGGAGGTTCGTCAAATGTCTCACGCCGCTGAAGGGGGAGGCCCCGTACGGTCGGTGCGCAACATTCCGACCGAACTGCTGCGCTCGTTCGTCGCGATCGCCGAATCCGGTTCCATGGCGCAGGCGACCGAGGTCATCTATCTGACGCAGTCCGCGCTCAGCCTGCAGATGAAGCGTCTGGAAGACCTGCTCCAGCAAAAGCTGTTTCGCCGCGACGGGCGCCGTTTGACCCTGACGGCGGCGGGCGAGGACCTGGTCGGCTATGCGCGTCAGCTCCTGCTGCTCAACGACCGCATCTTCCACAATCTTGGCCTCGCCGACGACCCCGAACCGATCACCATCGGCATGGTGCAGGATTTCGCCGACACGATCCTGCCAGACGTTCTGGCACGTTTTCGGATGGAGCATCCCCGCGCCCGGCTGATCGTGCGTGTGGGCGGCTCGGCCGAATTGCTGGACATGTTCGACCGGTCGCGCCTTGATCTGGTGTTATGCCTGGGCCAGCACGGCGACCGGCCGGGCGCGCAGTGGCGTGTCGTGGGACAGGACCGCATGGTGTGGCTGGGCGATCCGGCGGTGACCGAGCAGGAGGAACTGCCGCTTGTGGTGCTGGAACCGCCGTGCCGTTTCCGCGACGCGGCGCTGCGGGCGCTGACCGCGACGCACCGCGATTACCGCATCGTTTTGGAGACGCCCAACCTTCCGGCCCTGCGCGCGGGGGTGCGGGGCGGTCTGGGGGCCAGCTGCCGCACCTTCCGCTTCGCCACGGCGGAGGGCCTGCCGACCATTCCGGCCGGCATCCTGCCCGACGTGCCCGAAATCGAGACGATCCTCGTGCAGCGCGACGGCCTGGGGGACGCGGCCGTCGACCTCGGGCTGCTGCTGGCACAGGCGGCGGGCCATTCATGACGATCGGCCATCTCTTCATTGAGGGAAACTCCGTGGAAGGCGGTCGCGGGCGTGCCGCATACTGAGCCGTCCCTTCCCTCTTTCAGGATGTCCACGATGGGTCTTTCAGCTTCCCCGACGTCTCCCACCCTGCGCGAGCAGTTCCGTGCCCTGGAAGACGAGCGACGCCGGACCTGGGCGCCCGATGCCCTGGCGATCAACATCAAACAGCGCGAAACCCTGCTGCGCGCGCATCCCGCCACGTTCCATGTGCGCCCCGGCGACGTCCTGCCGGCGGCCGTCCTGCCGCGCACCGACGGCGGCGCGATCGCGCTCGACGATCTGGTCGCAGCCGGTCCGGCGGTATTGGTGTTCTTTCGTTTCGCGGGCTGTCCGGCCTGCAACATCGCCCTGCCGTATTACGCGCAGACGCTGTCGGGCGCGCTGTCGGCGGCGGGCGTTCCGCTGATCGCGCTATCGCCCCAGCCGGTCGAACTGCTGGGCGAGATCGTCGCCCGTCACGCGCTGCCTTTTCCGGTCGTCTCCGACACCGCGCTTGCCCTGTCCCGCGCGCTGGGCATTACCTATACGTTCGATGATGCCTCGCGCGCTGCGGCCGCGGCCAAAGGGGGCGCGAGCCACCAGCTGAACGGCACCGACGCGTGGGAGCTGCCCAAGCCGACGGTCATCGTGCTCGATCCCGGCCGGGTCGTTCGTTTCGTCGATGTGTCGCCGGACTGGATGGACCGCACCGATGCGACGACGATCCTCAATGCCCTGAGCCTGCGCGACAACGTGCGCTCGCATGCGGCGTGACGATGCCCCTTTTGCCCGAGGCAATCGGAGCATCCACCGTCCTGTTCAACAGTTCACCGTAGAAACACGCTTTTCCAAGGCACTTTATTATGTCGGTCCCAGCGTCCCTGTCCCGCCGCACCCTGTTCGGTGCTTCCCTGTCCGCCCTTGCACCCCTGTCCCCCCTGGTGCGGCCGGCATGGGCCGATGACATGCCCCCGGGCAGCATGACGCACGATGCCTGCGCGGGGGCGGGACCGACCCGTGTGGCCGCCGTGCCCGGCCCGACACGCAAGCTGACGATCGCCTGGAACGAGAACGCCGTGTGCACGGCCGCGGTCCCCGTGGCCAAGGCAAAAGGCTTTTTCGCGCGCTATAACGTCGACGTCGAGTATGTGAACTTCGCCGGCGCCACCGACCAGTTGCTCGAAGCGATGTCGACCGGCAAGGCGGATGGCGCGCCGGGCATGGCGCTTCGCTGGCTCAAACCGCTTCAGCAGGGATTCGACGTCAAGCTTGTCGCCGGGCTCCATGCGGGCTGCATGTATATGCTGGCACCCGCCGATGGCGCCGTGCGTCAGTTGTCGGACGTGCGCGGCAAAACCGTCGGCGTGACCGATATGGGTGGGCCGGACAAGAACTTTTTCTCGATCCGTCTGAAGGAGGCCGGGATCGACCCGGACACCGACGTTCAATGGCGGCAATATCCGGCCGACCTGCTGCCGGTTGCCCTCCAGCGCGGCGACGTGCAGGCCATAACCGATGGCGATCCCTTCTCCTATCTTCAGAAAAAGCAGTTCGGCCTGATGGAAATCGACAGCAACATGCGGGGCGAGTGGGCACATATCGGCTGCTGCGTCATCGGGTTGCGCGGCAGTCTGATCCGCAACGAACCCGTGGTTGCCGCCGCCGTCACACGCGCCATTCTGGATGCCGGAGCGTGGCTGGCCTGCAATCCCGACGAAGCGGGCGAGATCTTCAAGCCCTACGCGCCCAAGGCAAGTGCGGCCGATATCGCGACGATGATCCGGATGCAGGGTCATCATCATCAGACGCTCAGCACCTCATTTCATGACGAGGTGGTGCGTTACGCGGAGGCGCTGAAAAAGATCGGTGTGTTCCGTCCGTCTCTCGACACCGCGCGCTATGCGCAACGCGTCACGCAGGATGTGTTTCAGGCATGACCGCCGCGCCCACGTCCGTAGCCTTCGACGGCCCCGCGCGCAGGTCGGCACCGGTGACGCGTCCGTCGTGGCGGTCGCTGTTGCCCTGGGCCGCCGGCCCGGTGTGGATCATTGCCGCATGCGTCACCTGGCGCTGGCCGGATGCGGACGATTTTCCCGACACGACCCTTCTTGCCGGATTGTTCCTGGCCGGTGGTCTCGTCCTGTTGCTCGCCGCCGCGCTGCATCGCCTGTCGGCACGCGCGCCCTGGGCCATTGCCCTGGGGGTGGGCTTGGCGGCGTGGGAAATCGCGCAGGCCAAACTTCTGTGGTTGCCTCGGCCGTTTTTCGGCACACCGCAGGATCTTCTGGATGTGTTCGTCACCGACTGGCGCAAGCTGGGCGACAGTCTTCTGCACAGTCTGGCGCTGCTTGTGGTCGGCTACACCATCGGATCGCTCGTCGGGATCGCCGTGGGCGTGGGCCTGGGTCGCTCGGTGCGGTTTCGGTACTGGGTCCAGCCGGTCATCCGCCTGATTGGCCCGCTGCCGCCCGTGGCACTTCTGCCGCTGGCCTTCGTGCTGATTCCCTCAAGCCGGGTTGCCAGTGAGGCGCTGATGTCGCTGGCCGCCGGTTTTCCAGTGGCCATTCTCACCTGGTCGGGCATAGCCGCAGTGGACCCCGCCTATTACGACGTCGCCCGGACCATGGGCGCCCGGGGGCGCTTTCTGGTCCTGCGCGTGGCCCTTCCAGCGGCGACACCGCAGATTTTCGTCGGTCTGTTCATGGGACTGGGCGCGTCCTTCGCCATGCTGGTCGTGGCCGAGATGCTGGGCGTCAAGTCGGGGCTGGGGTTCTACATGCAATGGGCGCAGGGATGGGCCGCCTACCCGAACATGTATGCGGCCCTTCTGGTGATGTCGGTGATGTGCACGGGCCTGATGACGCTGTTGTTCCGCGTTCGGGATCACGTTTTGAAGTGGCAGAAAGACGGGCTGAAATGGTGAGCAAGACGACGACCGTCCCGCTGGGCCTGCGGGTCGAGGGCCTGAACCACGGCTACATGATCGGGGGCACCTATACCTCCGTGCTCGAGAACATCGATCTGACGGTCGCACCGGGCGAGTTCGTTGCCCTTCTGGGGCCTTCCGGCTGCGGAAAATCCACCCTTCTGCGTCTTGTGGCCGGTCTTGAACCCCCGCGCAGTGGCCGGATGTTCGCCGATGAAACGCCGATCACCGGGCCGGGACCCGATCGTATCGTCATGTTCCAGGATCCGACGCTCTACCCCTGGCGCACGGTCCGTCGCAACGTGGCACTGGGGCACGATATCGCGGGACGCCCGAACGATGCGGTCATCTCGGACGCGATCGCGCTTGTCGGGCTTTCCGGTTTCGAAAACGCCTGGCCCCATCAGCTCTCGGGTGGCATGGCACAACGTGTGGCGCTGGCCCGGGCGCTGGTCAATGACCCGCGCCTGCTCATTCTGGACGAACCGCTGGGCAAGCTCGACAGTCTGACACGCCTGACAATGCAGACGGAATTGTCGCGTCTGTGGCGCGATCGCGGGTTTACCGCGCTGATGGTCACGCATGATGTGGAGGAGGCCCTGCTGCTGGCAAGTCGGGTCATCGTCTTCAGCCCCCGTCCCGCGCGGGTCATCGCCGATCTGCCCATCACGCTGCCCCCCCATCGCCATCGGGACGACCCGCGCCTGCTGGGACTGCGCAAGGATATCCTGATGCAGTTGGGCCATAGCGAGGACTGGTAACGTCCCGATTATGCCGCGCAACACGATGCGCGTGACGGCGCATCTTGGTGTCGGTCGACGCCCTGCCGGCTTTGCCTCGTAGGTCCGCTGCCATGAGACCAAGCGCTTCGGGCCGATCCGTCGGGCCTGACAAGCGGTAGGCCACTGCGACGGGCACGGACTTGTCCAACGCCGTCAGACCTTGACGCCGTCACCAATGCTGGCACAAAAGACGGCACACACCGGTGTACGGTCGCGGTTTTTGCAGGCTTGTCACAACATAGGCCTCCAGACATTGCCGCCGGTCTGGGAGAGGTGGCCGAGTGGTTTAAGGCAGCGGTCTTGAAAACCGCCGTACGTGCAAGCGTACCGTGGGTTCGAATCCCACCCTCTCCGCCACAGTCGATAATACCCAATGAAATCAGCATCTTATCTGACCCCTTCGGTAGTGCCCTACAACCGTGTCGGTAGTAGCCTGTCGGTAGTCCTTCCATGACACGGCAGGTCTCTGAAGAGAGGCATGGACTGAGGCTTACGGGCGGGAAGACCTACGCGGCGCGACTGTCGATCCCGCGTGAGCGCTGGGCGGATGTCGGACGGGCGTATGGCACCCGGACGGGGGTTCGACAGGAACTGGTACGCTCCACGCAGACGCGGGACCGTCATGAGGCGATCCGTCGACGCGGCAAGGTGCTGGAAAGACTGCGGGCGGAGGTTGATGCGAAGCTCGCCGCCATAGGCCTGCCGCCCCTGCACGGGACGTGGTGTCCCGACTGGATGACGGAGGAGCGTCTGGTCGCCGACGCGCTGGA
>NZ_JABXXR010000047.1 GCF_013376175.1 Ameyamaea chiangmaiensis | reverse complement strand
CGGCTCGGGCCCGGCAAGACGTCGGGCGGCGAACACGGGCAGGCGCAGCGGCCGGATCGCGCCCTCCGGCACGCCCTCGTCCATCAGGGCGGGGCCGGGCGCCAGCAAAACCGCCGAGAGCGAGCCGAAGCGGTTGATCAGCGCCTTGGCCAGCGGCTTGGTATCGCGACGCGCGATACCGAAAAACAGCAGCATCTCCAGAATCTCGTAATCGGCGAGCGAGGCCGGCCCCGCACCGAGAACACGGTCGCGCATACGGCCGCGATGGCCCTGGGGACCTGTTCCGGCGAATGGTCGCGCCTGTGTGGCCCCGTGCTGCGTCATGCCTGTCCGTCCTGCTGCCCCGTGATCGTTTATGCGCCGGTTCAGGTCGCCATGACCAGCGAGCGGCTTGGACGCGGCGTCACATTGTCCTATAGAACAAAGGGTGACCGACCTTTTCGCCCCCGACCACACGCCGGACTACCTGACGCGCCTCAACCCGGAGCAGCGCGCCGCCATCGAAACGACCGAGGGGCCGTTGCTCGTGCTCGCCGGTGCGGGAACCGGCAAGACGCGCGTCCTGACGTCGCGCTTTGCGCATATCCTGCTGTCGGGCCGGGCAAAGCCAAACCAGATTCTGGCGGTGACGTTCACCAACAAGGCTGCGCGCGAGATGCGCGAACGCGTCAGCGCCATTCTGGGCCAGCCTGCAGACGGCCTGTGGCTGGGCACGTTCCATGCCCTGTGCGCGCGCATGCTGCGCCGTCATGCCGAGTATGTCGACCTGACCAGCGGTTTCACCATTCTGGACACCGACGACCAGATCCGGTTGCTCAAGCAGATCATGGAGCCATTCCGCCTCGATACCAAGCGCTGGCCGGCGCAGGGCATGCTGGGCGTGATCCAGCGGTGGAAGGATCGCGGCCTGACGCCGGAGCGAATCACCGGCGCCGAGGACAGCGATTTCGCGCAGGGCCGCGCGCAGGAAATCTACGCCGCCTATCAGGCCCGGCTGGTGCAGCTCAACGCCTGCGACTTCGGCGACCTGATGTTGCATGTGACCGAAATCCTGCGCACGCGTCCCGACGTTCTGGCGCAGTACCATCGTTTTTTCCGCTATATCCTGGTCGACGAATACCAGGATACCAACACCATCCAGTATCTGTGGCTGCGTCTTCTGGCCAAGCGCGAGGGCTTTGCCGCGAACATCTGCTGCGTGGGTGACGACGACCAGTCGATTTATTCCTGGCGTGGCGCGGAAGTCGAAAACATCCTGCGCTTCGAACAGGATTTCCCCGGCGCGCACGTCGTGCGTCTCGAACGGAACTATCGGTCGACGGTGCAGATCCTGGGCGCCGCCAGCGGGCTGATCGCCCATAATGAAGGGCGGCTCGGCAAGACGTTGCGGCCGGGGCGCGACGATTCAGACGGCGAGAAGGTTCAAGTCGTCGGCGTGTGGGATTCGGACGAGGAGGGCCGCGTCGTTGCCAGCCGCGTCGCGGAACTGCGGCTGGAGGGACATTCGCTGGGTGAAATGGCGGTTCTGGTGCGTGCCGGCTTCCAGACCCGCGCGTTTGAAGAGCAACTGATCGCCCAAGGTATTCCCTATCGCGTGGTCGGGGGCCTGCGTTTTTACGAACGCGCTGAAATCCGCGACGCGATGGCCTATCTCCGCGTTCTGGCCCAACCCGCCGACGATCTGGCGTTCGAGCGGATCATCAACCTACCGCGTCGTGGCGTGGGGGCTGCGGCGTTGCAGAAATTTCGCGACATCGCACGTAGCCAGTCGGTGTCGCTCAGTGCCGCCGTCGGCATCGCGCTCGAAAACGCAACGGTCAAGGGCAAGAGCGGCGACGCCCTGCGCACGCTGATGCAGTGTCTCGCCGATGGCCGGGCGATGCTGGGTCGCGAGGGGCATATCGTGGCGGTCGAGGCCCTCCTGGAGGACAGCGGTTACGTGCCGATGTGGCGGGCCGACACGTCGATCGAAGCACCGGGACGGGTGGACAACCTGCGCGAGCTGGTGCGGGCGATGGCCGATTTCGACTCGCTCGGCGCGTTTCTCGAACATGTCTCGCTGGTCATGGACAACGACCAGGACGCGGGCGAGGCGAAGGTCAGCCTGATGACGCTGCATGGTGCGAAGGGGCTGGAATTCGACACGGTGTTTCTTCCGGGCTGGGAGGAGGGGGTGTTTCCCTCGCAGAGAACGCTGGACGAAGGTGGGCTTTCGGGGCTGGAGGAAGAGCGCCGTCTGGCCTATGTCGGCATCACGCGCGCGCGCAGGCGTGCCATCATCCTGCACGCCGCGAACCGGCGTATCTATGCGAACTGGCAGTCGTCGATGCCCAGCCGCTTCATCGACGAGCTGCCTGACGAGCATATCGAGGTCGTCGGTCAGACCAAGGCCGAGCGTCGGCGCACCGCGCAGGCCGAATCGCTGTTCGCCGCCGGACCGATGGTGGCGCGGCGGGAGCGGAGCGGCCCGCACACGGTTTCCCCGCGGCCGGAACGGTGCGATATCCCGCTGGGCGCGCGCGTGTTCCACCAGAAATTCGGCTATGGGATGGTCATCGGCGTCGAGCATGACCGGCTGGAAGTCAATTTCGAGAAGGCCGGGCACAAGCGCGTCATTGCAAGTTTTGTCGAACAGGTTTCCTGATGCCCCCCCCTCGCCGCCACGCTACCGAACTCGAAACCCTCTCCGTCACCGTTCCCGAAGCCTTCGTCGAGCCGTTCGAGAATGCACTGGCGACCGTCTGCGCCACCGTCGGCATTTTCGAGGCCGATGACGCCCAGATCTGCTGGCGTATCGAAGGGGTGAAGGACATCGGCCACCGAGAGACCGAGTTGCAGTCCGCGCTGACGCTGGCGCGGCTGGTCACGGGCATCGACGCGACGCTGGAGCGCACGCGGACGGAGGCCGAAGGGTGGCTGGCCCGGACCTACGAATCGTTCCCGGCGCAGGAAATCGGGGCGCGTTTCGTGGTGCGCGGCACGCATCTGGAAGACGCCCCGCCGACGCGTCGGCTGACGATCACGCTGGATGCCGGTATCGCCTTCGGCTCCGGCGAACATGGGTCCACCCGGGGCTGCCTGCGCGCGCTGGAACGGATCGCGCATCGGCGACCACGACGGATCCTCGATCTGGGGTGCGGGTCGGGGATACTGGCGATGGGGGCTGCCGCCCTGCTCAAACGGCGGGTGCTGGCGGTGGACATCGAGCCCTGGTCCGTTCGCGTGGCCGCGTCGAACGCGCGTGCGAACGGCCTTGGCACTCTGGTCGAATGCCGTTTGGGGAATGGCTGGAAGACGCCCGAAATCCGGGCACGCGCACCCTATGATCTTGTGTTCGCCAACATTCTGGCGCGTCCGCTGTGTCTGATGGCGCGTGATCTGTCGCGCAATGTCGTGCCCGGGGGCACCGTCATTCTGGCCGGTCTTCTGGCGACCCAGGTGCGTATGGTGCTGGCGGCCCATCGCCGCCAAGGGCTGGTCCTCGAAGCGTGCCTGCGCGAAGGGGATTGGGCGACCCTGATCCTGCGCAAACCGGCCTGGGCCTGATCCGTCGACTGCGGCTGGACCGCCGCGGCGAGGACTCGACCCTGCGGAGTGCCGGTCATAGGATGATCGTCTTCCTCGTCTTACGAAAGGCATCCGCGCATGTCGGACCTGCACCATCGTCTGCCGCGTTTGCGGACCGCGCTTGCTGACACGGGGCTGGATGGTTTCGTGCTGCCCAGAGCGGACGAGTTTCTGGGCGAGTACGTGCCCGCGTGCTCCGAGCGTCTGGCGTGGCTGACCGGGTTTACCGGCAGCGCGGGACTTGCGGTCGTGTTGCGCGATCGTGCCGCCGTGTTTTCCGACGGTCGTTATATTACGCAACTGGAGCAGCAGCTCGACCCTTCGTTGTGGGAGGCATTGCACATGACGCGCACGCCCCCCGCGGACTGGATCGCCGAGCATGCGAAGGGCGGTCGGATCGGGTATGACCCGCGCCTCATGAGTGCGGCGTCACTGGCGCCGTTCGAGGCACGGGGGATCGAACTCGTCGCTGTGAAGGCCAATCCCGTCGATCCGTTGTGGAACGACCGGCCGGCTGCGCCGCACGGACCGGCACTGCGCCATCCGCTCGACCATGCGGGCGAGGCGAGCGCAGACAAACGCGCGCGGATCGCACAGGCCCTGCGGGCGGCAGGTGACGACGGCGCCATTCTGGGCGATCCCGCGTCCGTCGCCTGGCTTTTGAACATTCGCGGCACGGATGTGCCCTATACGCCGCTCCTGCTCGCCTTTGCCGCAATCGACGCCGATGCCGGTGTCGATCTGTTCGTCGATCCCGGGCGTCTGGACGCGGAGACGAACGCGTGGCTGGGGGACGTGCGCCTTCATGCGCCGGAGGACCTGCCGAACTGGCTGTCGCGTCAGACGGGCCGGACCGTTCGGGTGGATCCGTCCGCGACGTCCGTGTGGTTCGCCCAGCGTCTGGAGGCCCATGGCGCGCGAGTCCGTCACGATTCCGATCCGTGCCTGTTGCCCAAGGCGCGCAAGAACGCCGTGGAAATCGACGGTGCCCGCAGCGCCCACCGCAAGGACGCCGTCGCGGTCTGTCGCTTTCTGGCCTGGGTGTCGCGTCACGGACGTGGCGTGGGCGAGGCGGCGCTGGCCGATCGGCTGGACGCGTTCCGGCGCGACGAACCGACCTATCGCGGCGAGAGTTTCGCCGCGATTTCCGGCACCGGGCCGAACGGCGCGATCATTCACTACCGCGCCAGGGCGGGACGCGACCGGGTCATGGCGGCTGACGAGATCTACCTGATCGACAGCGGCGGGCAGTATCCCGAGGGGACGACGGACATTACGCGTTCGATCTGGACGGGGCCGGGCGTCCCGCCTGAGGGACTGCGCGAGGTCTATACCCGTGTCCTGAAGGGAAATCTCGCGCTGGGGGCCGCCACGTTTCCGACCGGAACGACCGGTCACAGGCTCGATACGCTCGCGCGTCACAGCCTGTGGGAAGCGGGCCTCGATTATGACCACGGCACGGGCCATGGCATTGGAAGCTATCTCTCGGTGCATGAGGGGCCGTGCAACATTTCCGCATCCCCCCGTCCCGTGCCGCTCGAGCCCGGGATGATCATCTCGAACGAGCCCGGATTTTACCGCCCCGGCGCGTTCGGCATGCGGCTGGAGACATTGCTGCTGGTCACGCCGAGCGACGCGGGCCAGGACGGCCGGTCGTTTCTCAGGTTCGAAACGTTGACGCATGTGCCATGGGATCGTGCGCTGATCGACGTGACATTGCTGACGCAGAATGAATGCCATGCGCTGAATATCTATCATGCGGCAGTCGCGGAGCTCGTTCTGCCGTTTTTGAATGATGAGGAAAAACAGTGGATTATGGATGCGTGCTCACCGTTGAGCGCCGGATAATGTGACCCGTGCCCACCTTTGCGCTCCCGGCGGCTGGGCCTACCACCATTGGCATGCCCTCTCGGCGGATCGCGCCGGGGCAAAGCAGGGAGACGGTCCCGACGCAACCGGGACCAAATGCGAGGAGAATTCTCATGTCCGCCGCTTCAAAGACCATTCCCGCCACGCTGATCGCCGGCGACGGCATCGGCCCGGAAATCATGGCGTCCGTCACGGAAATCCTCGACGTTATCGGCGCGCCGTTCGATTGGGATCCGCAACGGGCTGGCATGGACGGCGTGGAACATGCCGGAAACCCGCTGCCGGCGGAGACGCTGACCTCTATCCGTCGCACGGGTCTGGCCCTCAAGGGGCCGCTGACCACGCCTGTGGGTGGTGGTTTCAAGTCGATCAACGTGACCCTGCGCCAGGAATTCGGCCTGTACGCGAACGTGCGGCCGACACGGACGATCGTTCCCGGCGGTCGGTTCGACGATATCGATATCGTTCTGTTCCGTGAGAACCTCGAAGGCTATTACGCGGCCCTGGAACATTATGTTCCGGCTGACGGCGACCCGCAGGGCATGGCGATCAGCTCCGGCTACACGACGCGCAAGGAATGTCAGCGTATCGTGCGCTATGCCTTCGAATACGCGCTGAAGAACGGCCGCAAGAAGGTCACGCTGGTCCACAAGGCCAACATCCTGAAGCTTCTGACCGGCCTGTTCCTTGAAGAAGGCCGCAAGGTCGCCAAGGAATATGAAGGCCGTATCGAGGTGAACGAACGCATCGTCGACGCCTGCGCGATGCAGCTGGTGACCAACCCGTGGCAGTATGACGTGATCGTCACGACCAACCTGTTCGGCGACATCCTGTCCGATCTGACCGCCGGTCTGGTTGGCGGTCTTGGCATGGCGCCGGGTGCGAACATCGGCAGCGACGCCGCTATTTTCGAGGCCGTGCATGGCTCTGCGCCGGACATCGCGGGCCAGGATCTGGCCAATCCGCTCGCTCTTTTGCTGGCCGCGGGCATGATGTTGCAGCATATCGGCCGTCAGGACCTCGACACGCGTCTTCAGGCGGGGATCGACAAGGTTATCAAGACCGACAAGGTCCGCACCCGTGATCTCGGCGGTACGGTCGGCACGCGCGAACTGACCGCCGCCCTGAAGCAGGCCGTGGCCTGACGCTCGGGCGCAGGCGGCAGGGACGTATTTTTCGTCCGCCTGTTTACCACTCGTAAAGGCGATGCCGTCATGCAGGAAGCATGCTTCGGTGTCGCCTTCTCTCGTGTTTGCTGTTTCTGTTGATCGTGGTTGCGTGTCCGGCATGCGGGCGCGCGCAGGATGCTGCGGCCTGTCAAGGCGCCGCCGCGATGGCGGAACGTGCGTGGGGGTTGCCCGCCCGACTGCTCGAGGCCATCGGGCGGGTCGAAAGCGGCCGTTACGATACCATGTCGCACAGCGTTCGCGCGTGGCCGTGGACGATCAACGCGCAGGGGCAGGGCTATTTCTACCCCGACAAGGCGACAGCCATTGCGGCGGCGCAGCGTTTCATCGCCTCCGGTATACGCTCGATCGACGTCGGGTGCATGCAGATCAACCTGCACCATCACCCCGACGCCTTCGCGTCGTTGCAGGAGGCGTTCGATCCTTACAGAAACGCTGACTACGCCGCGCGCTTTCTCCGCGGGTTGTTTACCGATCACCCGTCATGGAGCGCGGCGGCCGGGGCCTACCATTCCCTGACCCCCGAATTCGGCGCACCCTATGCACGCAAGGTCATGGCCGTGTGGCACGGCGGCACCGAAGGGGATCTGTTCGCGACCCCGCCGCAGGAAGATCCCGGCACGCACATCGTCCGGCCATTCCCGTTCGGGCGTCCATTTGCGTTGCCAACGCGTGGATTTGCACCCAAGGCACGGGTTATTCCGCTGGGTGGCCATGCCATGGCACCCGGCGTGCTCGCGGGCACAGGGCGGTCACTCGCGGCCTATCGCACCGTGCCGATCCGCTTGGCCTCGACCAGCCCGTTACGCCTCGCGGGATTGCCCTGATCTACGCCGCGCGATAGGGCGAGAGACGCGCGCATCGTCCGGTCGGGCGGGCAGGGGGCAATATGACACTGACACTATACGGAATTAAAGCGTGTGACACGATGAAGAAGGCGCGCGTCTGGCTGGAGACGCATGCCATCGACGTGGTGTTCCATGACTACAAAACAGCGGGTATCGATCGCCGCACGCTTGAGCGATGGGTGGCAGCCAAGGGCTGGGAGACGATCCTCAACCGCGCCGGGACCACGTTTCGCAAGCTGCCAGAGGCCGACCGGTTGGCTCTGACCCCCGAGCGGGCTGTGACTCTGATGCTTGCCCAGCCGTCGATGATCAAGCGTCCCGTCCTCGAGGGCGACGGAACGCTGATCGTCGGTTTCCGGCCCGAGTTTTACGAGACCCTGCTGTCCGCGTGATCATGGCGTCGCGCGGCAGCGAGTTGCTCGGCGACGAGGCCGGGCAGATCGGCCGGTGCGGCGGCCAGCTGGTCCGCGCCTGCCTCGGTCAGTTCGTCCGCCCCGCCATAGCCCCACAGAACGCCGATGGCGCGTACGCGATTGGCATGCGCGCCCGAGATGTCAAAGCGGCGGTCGCCCACCATGACCGCGTGCTCTGGCGCGATTCGGTGTTGACGCAGCAGTTCGGCAATCAATTCGGGCTTCTCAGCCCCGCTATCGTCCGGTCTGGCACCATGAAGCTGCGTGAAATAGCCATCCAGTTCGCGCAGGCCCAGGATGGCGCGCGCCAGATGGACCGGCTTCGACGTCGCGAGAAACAGCCGCGCGGGGGAGGCCGCAAATCCCGCGATGACGTCGCGCATGCCGTCATAGACCGGGCTATGGTGCATGCCCCGGCTTTCATACAGGGCGCGATAGCGACGAACAGCGTCTTCGACACGGTCGTCACCATAGCGATGCAGGATTTCGCCGATCAGGTCATGCAGCGGGGGCCCGACCACCCAGGTCAGGTCCTGCGACAGGTCCGGCTCGTGTCCCATGTCGCGCAGAACGTCATGGATGGTGGAAATGATCCCGTGACGGGAATCGATGATGGTCCCGTCCAGATCCAGAAGGATTGCCGAGCCGTGGGGAAGGGCGGATGGCCCAGTGTCGGAAAGCACGTCGTTCAAAACCGGAAACTCCTCTCGGCGTCGGTCGATCATAGACGCACTCAGGGAATAATGCGACGCTGGGGCCCTGGTCGCCCCAATGATGCTGTTTTGCATGCGAGACGTCACGATGCCTCAACCCGCTGCCACGGCCACCGGACTGTCGGATGTGGGTTTCAATCCGAAGCGCCTCTCCCCCGGCATTTCCGCGCCGGCATCCACGAAAGGACAGGGGCCGGATGATGCTACCCTGGTGCGCGCCCTTCTGGCGGCCGCTATGCCCGCCCATGGCAGTGTTGATGCAGTGGCCGATGTCTGCCTGTCGCGCTTCGGTTCCTATGCCGGGTTGTTGAGCGCCCCACCGACGGAGTTGCGCACGCTCTCGGGCCTTGGACCGCACGCCCTGTCGGCGATCCGGCTGATGCATGAGGCCGCGCTGCGACTGGTGCGCGCCCGGATCGACCAGCGCGATGTGCTGGCGGACCAGTCCGCCGTCATCGATTATCTGGCCGCGGTTCTCTCACGCGAGAGGATCGAACAGTTCCGGTTGCTGTTTCTCGACCAGGAGCGCCGCCTGATCGCTGATGAGGCGCAGGCGCGTGGCACGGTCAATCACACGCCGGTCTATCCGCGCGAAGTCGCCCATCGGGCGGTCGAACATGGAGCGGCGACCGTCATTCTGGTTCACAATCATCCCACGGGCGACCCAACCCCGTCGGAGGCCGATCTTGTAATGACGCGCCAGATCGTCGCGGCGTGTGCGGCGATCGGCGTGGGTGTGACCGACCACATCATCATGGGCAATGGGCGCTGGCTCAGCTTTGCCGAGCGCGGCCTGATCGATCAGGCGACGGCTTCGGCGTCCTCAGGTTCCGTCTGAAAAGACGGGGCATCGTCGCGACGCAAGGGACCGAGCGCGGCCTGAATCCCGAACTCGCCTGGCATCGCGCCACGCGGGAACAGCAGGTTTACATGCCCCATCTTGCGCCCGTCACGCGCGTCGGTCTTGCCGTACAGATGGAGGGCAAGACCGGGCGTGGCAATGATCTCGCCGCACAGCGCCACGTCCGCCGGACCGATCAAATTGCGCATCACCGCGTCGGAATGGCGCCCCGGATCGACTAGCGGCAGTCCGGCGACGGCACGCACATGCATCTCGAACTGGTCGACCAGACACGCATTCATCGTCCAGTGACCGGAATTGTGAGGCCGGGGCGCGATCTCGTTGATCAGCAATGCGCCGTCGGCCGTGACAAACATTTCCACCCCGAGCAGCCCCACGAGATCAAGCCGTTCGGCGATCCTGACCGCCATGGCCCGGGCCTCCCGCGCAAGGGACGCCTCAATCCGGGCCGGGGCTATGCTGATATCGAGGATGCCGTCGCGATGGCGATTTTCGGTCGGGTCGAAGGTCACGACGTGACCATCCACGCCGCGCGCGACCATAACGCTGATTTCGCGGGCGAAATCGACCAGCCCCTCGGCCACCAGCGGGTGCGGGCGCAGCCGGTCGAAGGCGGCATCCCGTTCGGCGTCCGAGGACGGGCGTGCCTGTCCCTTGCCGTCATAGCCCAGTCGCGTGGTTTTCAGGACGAAGGGATATCCCAGCGTCTCGGCCGCCGTGTGAAGATCGGCGCGCGTGGTGACGGCATGCCAGGGTGCCACCGGCAGGCCCGCGTCGGCCATGAAACGCTTTTCCGCAAGCCGGTCCTGGCTGATGCGCAAGATGGCACCGGCGGGCCGGACAGGCCGCTGTGAGGCCAGAAAGTCGAGACCGTCGGCACTGATGTTCTCGAACTCGAACGTCACGACGTCCACATGGTCGGCAAAATGCTTCAGCGTTTCGGTGTCGTTGAACGGCCCGATCGTCGCGTCGTTGCAGACCTGCACCGCGGGGTCGCTGCGGGAGGCCGCCAGAACGTGTGTCTGAAACCCAAGCCGGGCAGCGGCCATTGCGGACATTCGTCCGAGCTGGCCACCGCCGACAATGCCGATGCGGGCGTCCGGCGCCAGCGCGTTGGAGGCGAAGCGGGGCAGTGGGCTCATGCCGGTTCGTCCGCCACGCCCGCTGTCTGCATCGCGCGCCATGTCTCCAGCCGCGCGGCCAGTTCCGCGTCTGACAACGCCAGGATCGACGCCGCGAGCAGGCCCGCGTTCTTGGCCCCCGCCTTGCCAATGGCCAGCGTTCCGACGGGGACGCCGCCGGGCATCTGCACGATCGACAGCAGACTATCCATCCCGCTGAGCGCGTGCGACTGCACCGGCACGCCGAGTACCGGCAGGCACGTCCAGGCGGCGCACATGCCCGGCAGGTGCGCCGCCCCGCCGGCACCCGCGATGATGACCTTCAGGCCGCGCCCGGCGGCGCTGCGTGCGTAATCGGCGAGACGATCGGGCGTGCGATGGGCGGACACGATCCGGGCCTCGAACGGGATAGCGAACTCTTCCAGAATCTCGGTCGCGTGGCGCATCGTGTCCCAGTCCGACTGGCTGCCCATGATCACGCCGACGCGCGACGCATCGCCGGGCGGGGCGTCACGGCTGGTTTGCGGCACGGCGGCGGGGGCGGTCTGCAGGGGGGCGGGAGCGTCGGGATGATCGTTCATGGCATCACGCAATCAGGCTATACTGTCGGGGATAAGACGGCTTTCCAGCCGCATGATTTCGTCCTTGAGCAGCAGCTTGCGTTTTTTGAGGCGCTGCAGCTGCAACTGGTCGCTCAGATGTTCGGCCAAGCGTGAGATCACGGTGTCGAGGTCTCTGTGTTCGCTGCGAAGCTCATGCAGTTTACGAATCAGCGTATCGCGGTCTGTCAGCATGGCGCCTGTGTCTGTGACGTGGTGGAGCCCCGGGGTCGTCGATCGAGCCGGTGCACAGCGCGATGCGTCCAACCCCTCTAGCATACCGTGCCGCGCATTTATATCGCCCGCAAGGGATGATCCAGATGCATGGATTATCTGCGTTGCCCGGAAAAAAAAGCATGGAAACCGGGACCGGAACCTCGTTAGCCTGACCGTGTGGCAATCAGGTTACAGGAGGTCTCATGTCGCGCCAGTCCCGCATCACCAGTCTTCGTGCCCGTCACCATCGCCTCGACGAACGTATCTTCGACGAAGACCACCGCCCGCTGCCCGATCAACGCGTACTCATGTGCCTCAAGCTGGAAAAGCTCAAACTCAAGGAAGAAATCGAGCGTCTCGCTGGTCAGGGCTGAACCGGACGTCCCCGCCCGCTCACGGGCGGGGACAGTGGATCAGTAAGCGTCGGCGTCGGTGTCCGGCAGCGGGGCAGGCACTACCGCACCCTCGCGCGTCAGGCGCTCGTTCGCGGACGTGACAGCGGCATTCAGGTCGGTCTGGCTGCACAGGCCCAAGATCACGGGATCGCGGGGCTTGATATTGGCGCTGTTCCAGTGTTGCCGGTCGCGAACCTTGGCGATGGTGTCCTTGGTCGTCCCCAGAAGCTTGATGATCTGTGGCTCGGACAACTGCGGGTACGTCCGCAGGATGAACGCGATCGCATCGGGACGGTCGTTGCGCTTGGCCACAGGTGTGTAGCGTGCGCCCTTGGAGCGACGCGCGACGGGGCTATTCTGCGGCGCCATGCGCAGGCGAAGGTTTGAGTCCGCCTCGCAACGCTTGATTTCGCTGGCGTCGATCTGACGGTTGGCGACGGGGTCGTAGCCTACGATGCCCTGCGCGACTTCGCCGTCGGCAATAGCCTGAACCTCCAGCGGGTGCATGCCGCAGAACTCGGCAATCTGCGTGAAGGTCAGAGCCGTCTTCTCGATCAACCAGACAGCGGTGGCTTTGGGCATCAACGGCAAGGCGGTCATATCAAATCCTGTTCTCGCGTATGACGTGCCATACGCAGGCCGGATCGTCCCACCGTGATGTTCCCTTGGAGGGGCGTCTCGCGTGCCTGCCGGCGCGCCAAGATCATCGCCGGATATGGACGCTCGCCCCACGCAGGTCAAGGGCGCACGCCGCATGGTAGGAAAAAGCGGCAGGGTCGCCTCGCGACGACCCTGCCGTAAGGGTGCGCAAAGCCTCAGGCCGCCTGCGCATCGGAAACAATGGCCTGTCCGTCCGTCGTGATCGGCGTAGACGGCTGTCCGTGCTGTTTCACGACGGACGCGCCACCCACCGTGATGTCGATCCGACGGGGGCGGGAGGCTTCGGGCACGATATGCCGAACGTCGACGCGCAGCAGGCCGTTATTGAGCGCGGCGGCATCGATCACGATATGATCGGCGAGCATGAAGCGCCGCTCGAAGGTGCGCGAGGCGATCCCGCGATGCAGCATCTCGCCGCGCGGCTCGCGTTCGGTGGCGCGGCCGACGACCGTCAGCGTGCTGTCCGAGACGGTCAGTTCGATGTCGTCCGGGGCGAAGCCCGCCACGGCCATCGTCAGCGCGTAGGTCGACTCGCCGGTCTTCTCGATATTGTAAGGGGGGTAGGACGCGGCATTGCCGGGCGTCTGAACCGCGTTGTCCACCAGTCGGGCGAGACGGTCGAAACCGATGGCGGTGCGAAAAAGGGGTGCGAAATCGTATGTCAAGGAAACCTCCTGCCAGCAAGGTCGTGGCCGCCGCGATGGGCCGGCCGTTCTGAAGAGCCCGGACCCTTTCGGCGTCCGGACACCCCAGATGTGGGAAAGCCCGCCCCTTGGTGCAAGGGACGGGCTTTCCGCAGGAGAGTCCCAAAAAAGCGCGACGTGAGTCGCGCGCGGGAGTCAGCTCTTGGCGCCGCGGGCGCCAATGCCGGCGAAGCGCTTGTTGAACTTGGCCACCTGGCCCCCGGTGTCGATCATGCGCTGAACGCCGGTCCACGCCGGATGCGACTTCGGATCGATGTCCAGACGCAGGGTCGTGCCCTCGGTGCCCATGCACGAACGGGTCACGAATTCGGTGCCGTCCGTCATGATGATCGTGACGTTGTGGTAGTCGGGGTGGATGCCGGGCTTCATGCGCAACTAACCTTGATTCTGCTGGGCGTCCCGATGCCGACCGGGCGCTTTTATTGCCGATAACCGGGGGCGTATAACGGAGTTCGCCCTGGGGATCAACGCATTTGCCCCCAACATGGCGCGCGCGACACGCAAAAGGCGCTGTTTCGCGCAAAAACCACTGATTCCAAGGCTGCGCGTCGCCAAAGCCGCAACCGGCCGGGCTGCCGCGTGCTATATACGCTGCGGAAGGAGGCGCCTGTCCGGCGTCTCCGTTCAGAGATCAGTGTCACACGAGAGGATTTCATGGCCGAAAAAGCCCCCAAGCTTCACGCGCCCGGCTGGGTGTCGGAATTTCGCGCGTTCATCATGCGCGGCAACGTCGTCGACCTCGCCGTCGGTGTCATCATCGGCGCGGCCTTCACCGGCATCGTCAACAGCCTGGTCAAGGACGTGTTCACGCCGGCCATCGGGCTTCTGATCGGCGGCATCGATTTCACCAATCTGTTCGTCACGCTGAAGGGCGATCACTACGCGACGCTCGCCGAGGCGCAGAAGGCCGGTGCGGTCACCCTTAACCTCGGCCTGTTCCTCAACGCCGTGATCCAGTTCCTGATCATCGCGTTCGTGATCTTCTGGGTGGTCAAGCTTCTGACCCGCATGCATGTCCGCGATGACCAAAAGCCCGCCGCGCCGCCGGCTCCGACCAAGACCGAGGTGCTGCTAACGGAAATCCGCGACATCATGGCAACGCGCACTGAGACGCGTCCCTGAGGTTCAGGCAGGCGGAAGGGCGGGGCTTGGCATGCAATTTCCCGCCCCTATAAACCAGCCTGACGGAATACGCGGGAGGGAGGGCCTGATGAGCGGACACCTGAATGATGGTCGGCGTCGCGGCACCCAATGGCTCCTGCGTGGGGCCCTCGCGTCGCTATTCGCGCTGGGTCTGTCCGGCTGTGCGACAGCGCCAGGGATCAGGCTCGGTGAGCCTGATCAGCACACCATCATCTACACCTATCTGATGGTGCACGGCATGGCACGTGGTTACGTGATGTCCGAGCCACTGAGTCGCGACGAACTTGCCCATCTGGTCGCGGTCGACCGCAGTGCGTTGTTGGCGGTCGCCACCGAGACCGGCACACCGTCCAGTCGCAATCTGAAAGTGGCCAGTGCGGCGGTTGTCAGGCTTCTGGATCTGGTCGGGACGTCACCGGCCGGTACGGTGACGCTAGGCGCAGGCAAGAAGTAGACATTTCGCACGCCGCGAATACGGGGTGTGCGACCCCGGCGTTTCGATCAGCGACTGGCGTCGCGTCGCAGGCGCTTTTCGCCCATCAACAGCAGAAGCGGCGCTGCGATGAAGATGGACGACGACGTTCCGACCACTATACCGAACAGCATCACCCAGGCGAACCCGGACAGACTTGCGCCGCCAAACAGTGCCAGCGGCAGCGCGGCGAGAAACACTGTGGACGAGGTGCCGAGGGTCCGGTTCAGGGTCTCGTTGATCGACAGGTCGATCAGCTCGCGCAGGGGCATGGTCCGGTATTTGCGCAGGTTCTCGCGAACCCGGTCGTAGACCACCACCTTGTCGTTGGTCGAATAGCCCAGAATGGTCAGGATCGCCGCGACCATCACCAGATCGAACTCGAAATGGGTAAGCACCAGAAACCCCACGGTCTTCGTAAGGTCGAGCACCAGCGTCAGCACCGCGCTGACCGCGAACTCCCACTCGAAGCGGATCCAGATATAGCCCAGGATCATCAGCAGGCTGAGGCCGAGCGCCAGCATGCCGTCGCGAAACAGTTCGCCCGAGACCGACGCGCCGACGGCGTCGGCCCGCAGCACCTGCGCGCCTGGCTGGGCGGCCGAGACCGCGTGGCGGACATGGTCGACCAGGGCCTGCGTCCGGGCCTCGGCACCGTCGCCGGTCGGGGTGTCCAGACGGATCAGCACGTCATCGGGGCCGCCGAACGATTGCAGGCCGGCCGCCGTGACGCCCTCCTGCGCCAAGGCGGCGCGCAGCTTGCCGAAATCGGCCGGTCCCTGCGTTCTCGCTTCCACGACGATGCCGCCGCGAAAGTCCAGGCCGAGCGTCAGGCCGGGGTAGAAAAACAGGCCGATCGACGCGAGCGACAGCACGGCGGAGGTCAGAAGGCCGGCAAAGCGGCCGCGCATGAACGCGATGCGGGTGCCGGGCCGGACGAAACGCAGAAGGGGACGATTGAACATGATGTCGTGGCTCAGACCGGCAGTGTCGCGGGACGGGTGAGGGCATACCAGCGCACCATCAGCAGCCGTGACAGAAGCAGCGTGGTGAACAGGGTGGTGGCGATGCCGATCGTGATGGTCAGGGCGAAGCCGCGCACCGGGCCGGTGCCGAACACGAACAGCATCACGTGTGCCAGAAGCGCGGTGGCGTTGCTGTCCACGATGGTCGACGTCGCGCGCTCGAAGCCCGCCTGAAGGGCGGCGAGCGCCGTCCGGCCTCGAGCGACTTCCTCGCGGATACGCTCATTGATCAGGATATTCGCGTCCACGGCCATGCCGAGGGTCAACAGAAGGCCAGCCATGCCCGGCAGCGTCAGGGTCGCCTCGAACAGCGACAGGATCGCCATCATCAGGACCAGGTTCGCCAGCAGCGCGACGTTGGCGTACCAGCCGAAGCGGCCATAAAACAGCGCCATGAACACGATCACCAGCACGAACCCGACGCCCAGGCTCATGGCCCCGGCGCGGATCGAGTCCGCGCCAAGCGAGGGACCGATCGACCGCTGCTCGATGACCGAGAGCGGGACGGGCAGGGCACCCGCGCGCAGCAGCAGGGCCAGGTCGGTGGCCTTCTGCGCGGTGAAGTTGCCCGTGATCTGACCGTTGCCCGCGGTGATGGGCGTCTGGATGACAGGTGCCTCGATAACTTTGTTGTCGAGCACGATGGCGAAGCGGTGGCCGACATTGGCGCGCGTGACGGCCGCAAAGGCGGCTGCGCCGACGCGGTTGAACGTGAAGTTGACCGCCCACTGGCCGTTCTGCTGGTCGATCATCGCCCCGGCATTGGTCAGGTCGGCGCCATCGACCTCCACGTGATCGCGGATCGGCAGGGTCTGGTTCGACCCGTCGGTGGTCGGCATCAGCGTCACGCCGGGCGCCGCCACACTGGCGCCAGTCGCGGATTCGTCGAGCAGGTGAAACGTCATGCGGGCCGTCGTGCCCAACAGCGCCTTGATGCGCTCGGGGTCGGAAATGCCGGGCAGTTGCACGACGATCCGGTCATTGCCTTGCCGCGTGATTTCCGGGTCGATCGCCCCGGTCGCATCGATGCGACGGCGGACGATCTCGATCGACTGGGTAACGGCTTCGCGGGCGCGGACCTGCAGGGCTGCCTCCGACAGGGTCAGGGCAAGCCGGCCGTCGGGCAGGCTGGAGGCGGCGAATTCGTCGGGCACGCTGGCCGGGATCGCGCCAAGGGTCTGCAGGGCGCGATCGTGCTCGGACACATCGCGCGGATACAGCGTCACGCGACGGGCGGTGTCGTCGAGGACGATGTCGCGGTAGCCGAGGTTGTCATGCAAAAGCGCCTGCCGGGCCTGATCGGACAGCGACTGCAACCGGTCGTGCTCGAGCGCCTGAAGGTCGACCTGCATCAGCAGATAGGACCCGCCCCGCAGGTCGAGACCAAGATGGATCTGCCGCCATGGCAGATGGGCGGCGGGCGCGCGCATCACGTTGGGAAGGCACAGGACGAGCCCGAGCAGGCAGACCCCCAACACGGACAGCATCCGAAGCCGGCTGTAATACATCATGGCGAAGAAAGACGCTCCCTGCGGCCGGCACGGTCGATCCGCGCGCGTGGTCCATAGCCCTCGACGCCAAGGGCAGGCCGGGAACATGCCGACAGCGCGGGCGCGATGCAACAGGCTGCGCGCACCGCGTGGCGTCGGGCACGCGGAAAAACCGCCCGCGGGTCAGCCTGATGCGAGTGTCCGCGTCGAATCAGCGCGTCCGAACAGCGTCAGCAGAACCCGCAGAGCGGGCCCGCGCCGACCGGTCAGCGCCGGATCGGCACGCAGGATGCGTTGGGTGTCCTGCCATGCCAGAGGCAACAGCGTGTCCAGCAGGCCGTTGCGGGCGAGGCGAAAGTCCGGCAGGCCGGACTGCTTGCGCCCGGCCGCGTCCCCGCCGCCACGCAGGCGAAAATCTTCGTCGGCGATCAGGAACCCGTCCTCGGTCTCGCGCAGGAGCGACAGCCGGGCGCGGGCCGTCTGGCCGGGGCCGTCCTCGTGCAGCAAAAGGCAGTAGGATTCGTCTGCCCCACGCCCCACCCGGCCACGCAACTGGTGGAGTTGAGCCAGGCCGAACCGCTCGGCATGTTCGATCACCATAATCGTGGCGCGGGGGATATCGACGCCCACTTCAATGACCGTTGTCGCCACGAGCAGGCGGGTGCGCCCGTCGGCGAAGTCAGCGATCGCGCTTTCACGAATCGCGATGTCCTGTTGTCCGTGGGCCAGACCGACGCGTTCGGCACCGAAGCGGGCGACGAGGCCCGCATGCCGGTCCACGGCCGCCGAAATGTCCAGGGCCTCGCTTTCGGACACAAGGGGACAGACCCAGAACACCTGTGCTCCGGCGGACAGCATCCGGGCGATGCCGTCCAGCAGGTCGGGCATCGTGCCCAGAGGGTGAAGCGAGGTGCGCACTGGCTTGCGCCCCGGCGGCTTCTCGTCGAGCCGGCTGACCTGCATCTCGCCCCACTGCGTCAGTTGCAGGGTGCGCGGGATCGGGGTCGCCGTCATCACCAGAAGATCGGCGTGTTCCCCTTTTTCGCCCAGCATCAGCCGCTGCTCCACGCCGAAACGGTGCTGCTCGTCGATCACGACGAGCGCCAGGTTCGCGAAGGTGACACCTTTCTGGAACAGGGCGTGCGTGCCCACGATCAGCTTCGCGTCCCCCGAGGCGATACGGGCGAGCGTCTCCCGCCGCGCGCGGCCCTTGACCGCGCCACTGAGAAACGCGACCGGCACCGGGGCAAGCCGTTCGAAACCCGCCAGATGCTGCCGTGCCAGGATCTCCGTGGGCGCCATGATCGCGGCCTGAAACCCGGCCTCGACCGCGCGCAGCATGGTCAACAGGGCAACGATGGTCTTTCCGGCGCCCACGTCGCCCTGCAACAGCCGGACCATGCGGTGCGGGGCGGCCAGATCGGCGTCGATTTCCCGCAGGGCCCGCGTCTGCGCGCCGGTCAGGCTGTGGCCGAATCGCGCCAGAGCCTCGCGCCGCAAGGCGCCGTCGCCTGTCAGCGCGCGACC
>NZ_JABXXR010000046.1 GCF_013376175.1 Ameyamaea chiangmaiensis | reverse complement strand
GGGCGCCTGTGATGCGGGTCGGCCGCGCGCGCTTTTTACGGCGCGTTGGCCACGAGATGTTCCATCACGCCGATCAGCGCCGCGTAGTCGTCCTGTTCATGACGCCGCGCCGAAAGCGCCAGCATCTGGGTCGAGGCGGCCACGGTCGGCACCGGCACCCGCACTCCCTCCGCGCCCCGCAGCAGCAGCCCCATGTCCTTGAGCATCAAGCGCGTGGGGAACTGGGGGGCGAAATCGCCGACCTTGGCGGCCTTGAGCTTGCGTTTGTGATGCGGTGACAGCACGGCGACCTGATCGAGCGCATCGAACAGCGTCGAACGGTTGAGACCGCTCGCCAGTCCATAGGCCACGCATTCCGCGAGCGCGGACAGCCCGGTTCCCATGATTCCGTTGACGACCAGCTTCAGCTTCGCGCCGCTGCCAGCGGGTCCGGCATGGATCGTCGCCTTGCCGATCACCGCGAACACGGGTGCGGCGCGTTCGAGAGCGTCCGTCTCGCCTCCGGCCAGCACCACGAGTTGTCCGGCCTCTGCCTCCGGAGTGGAGCCCGAGACGGGCGCGTCCACCGCGCAGGTCCCTCGTGCCGAGGCGGCGTCGTGGAGGGCCACCGCCGCCTCGGGCGAGACGGAACTCGTGTTGATGACCAGCGTATCGGCGGACAGACCCGCGATCAGGCCGTCCGGCCCCTGCGTCGCCGTGGCGAGCGCGGCGTCGTCCGGCACGCACACAATGACGGTGTCCGACCATGCCGCGATGTCCCGCGCGGTGGCCAGAAAACGCAGCGCCCCGTCGCCGCCCTTGCCCGACGGCGTGTAGGCGGCGATCTCCGCGCCCGCTCTCCGCAGGTTTTCGCCCATCCGGCTGGCCATAGCGCCGAAACCGATAAAGCCTATTTTGCCCAGTGTCATACGCGTCCCCTTTTTGCCCGTGTGGCGACCTGTCTGTGCGATAACGTCGTAGCGACTGGATGGTCGCAGCGCCGATCTGCCAAGGCGTCCATGACGGGCGTGTTACGATCGCGTCATGCGCACCCAAAACGGTTGCGAGCGGGATCGTGCCGGTTGAACGTCCGCCATCGCACACCTTGTTGTGTCGACCGCGTTGTACGGGCGATCGCCGATGCGCATGTGGTCGTTGGCTGATCAGCGCAGGACAGGAGGACAACATGGCGCGCTTGAGACTGCCGGCTGTGTCGGGCAGCGATATCACGTCCCGGGAGGCGTGGCTGAACCGTCGCTCGTTCCTGGTGAGCGGCGCGGCAACGGGTCTGGGCATCGGATCGGCGCGGGCTGCCGGGACGCTGAAGGCACGTGCGACGAGCTACACCGTCAAGGATCCGCCGACCCCGCGCGTCGACGTCACGACGTACAACAACTTTTACGAATTCGGTCTCGACAAGGGCGACCCCGTGCAAAACAGCGGCGGTTTTCATCCGGAGCCGTGGACCGTGCGGGTCGACGGGCTGGTGCGTCAGCCGCGGACCTTTTCCATGGACGATCTGGCCGCGCTGATGCCGGTGGAGGAACGTATCTATCGCATGCGTTGTGTCGAGGCATGGTCGATGGTCATTCCGTGGGATGGTTTTGCCTTGGCGGCGCTTCTGGGCGTGGTCGAGCCGTTGGGGGATGCCAAATACGTGGCGTTCGAGTCTGTCCTGCGTCCCGATGAGATGCCCGGGCAGAGGGGCGGTCTGGCATCGCTCGACTGGCCCTATGTCGAGGGGTTGCGTCTGGACGAAGCGATGAACCCGCTGACCTTCATGGCAGTCGGGCTGTATGGCGACCGGTTGCCCAACCAGAACGGGGCGCCGTTGCGTCTGGTCGTGCCGTGGAAATACGGGTTCAAGGGTGCGAAGTCGATCGTCCGCATCCGTCTGGTCGCGGACATGCCACGCACGACGTGGCACTCCATGGCGCCGGAGGAATATGGCTTTTACGCCAACGTCAACCCGACCGTGGATCATCCGCGCTGGAGCCAGGGTTCCGAACGGGTGATCGGCAGTTCCGGCTTTTTCGGCGCGGGCCGTCGCACGACCGAAATGTTCAACGGCTATGGCGAACAGGTGGCGTCCTTGTACGCGGGCATGGACCTGCGGAGATGGTACTGAAATGCCGTCCCGACGCGCGCCCGTCGTATTCCCGTCCCGGTTGGAGCTCTGGCTGATCACGCTGATCGGACTGGTGCCGGCTGGTCTGTACTTTTGGTACGGAGCGCATAACCAGCTTGGCGCGGACCCGGTGAATGTCTTCGAACGCTGGCTGGGGCTCTGGGGCGTGCGGTTCCTGGTCGTAACGCTGGCGATTGCGCCACTGCGTGATCTGGGCGTGATCAATCTGGTGCGGTACCGGCGCACGTTCGGGCTGCTGGTCTTCTGGTATGCGGTGATGCATGTCGCGACCTATGGCGTGCTGGACCAGCATCTCGACCTGAGAGCCGTGTTCGGGGAGGTCACGACGAAACCCTTCCTGATGGTCGGGCTTGCGGCGTTCGTGCTGCTGTGCCCGCTGGCCGCGACCTCCAACCGCTGGTCGATACGAACGCTGGGCCGCCTGTGGGGCACGCTGCATCGCGGGGTCTATGTGGTGGCTGCCCTGGCAGGCGTGCACTTCCTGATGGCGTTCAAGACCTATACCGTGACGAGCGTCGGCTATGCCGCTGCCCTGTTCGTGCTGGGTGCGGCTGGGGTGGTGCGACGCGTGCGGCACAACGGCCGTAGGCGGATGTCGGCGGCGAACGAACCGATGCGGCGGCCAAAGACGACCGGATGAGACTGCGGACAGTCCATCCCCGGTCCCGGTACAGCGAGCCTTGTTGACGTCTTGCGCGGTGGAATGCCTACGACGCATTGGACTATCGATCGTGTTCACTCCTTCGCCCCTGTCCAGTCAAACGGGATCTGCCCTACGCCGCGCCCCGCGCCAGTCGGGCGATCACATCGGGAAGCACGTCCGCCAGCCCGGTCGATGCACCCGCGTGGGTCGCCGACGTACCCGCATGGATATGGTGGGCGTCGGCCAGGAGAAGCCCGTCGGGCAATGTATGGATGAATCCGGGCTGAAACCGCACACGAGCGGCCGGGATGCCGCAGGCCGTCACCACGGCGTTATGAGCGAGCACACCGAGTGCCACAACGACGCGCAGGTGCTGCATCGCCTGCAACTCCTCGCGGAGAAACCGGCTGCACTGACTGACCTCGGCGGGCTGAGGCAGTCCTGCGGGAGCGGGACAATGCACGGCGAATGTGATACGGCAGGAATACGTCCTCTGTGCCCGGTGCCCGGCGGCGCCCGACGGCCCAGAGGGCAGATGGTGGCGAAGCAGACCGTCAACGAGCCTCGGGTCGGCGGGTACACGTGAAGGCGATCCGCCCTCGAAACCCTGTGGCGGGGGCAGGGGACGCGGCGAAGGGGCGAGTGCGACGACGAGAACGTCCGAATTCAGATCACCCATGGCGGCCGCCGGTCGTGTTTCGGCCACTGTGGGCATCCCGGGCGTGTCGGTCGTGAGTTGGGCGCGGAACTCCGCGAGACGGGGACAGAGGCAGCAATCGTCCGGCGGAGCCTCTGCGCGCAGGGCCGCTCCGTAACTGCCCGCGGAGATCTCGGAGGGATGGCGTGCGGCCGCCCGCGATGACGAGTGTGCGTGTTGTGGGAAGGTCATTCAGCGGTCTTCTGTTCGGTCTCGCCCGTCGTCGGCCGGATGACGGACGGGACTGTGATTGCGGGTGCGCTGATCGGGCGGGCGGCGGGCGATGTCGGGCAGGATGTCGGCCAGATCGATGAACTGGTCGGCTTGCCGCCGCAGTTCGTCGGCGATGACCCCCGGGCTCGTGCTCAGGGACGAGATGATGCTGACCCGCACGCCGCGCGCCTGCACGGCTTCGACGGCACGCCGCAGATCGCCGTCACCCGAGAACAGCACCATATGATCCGCGCGTGGTGCCATCTCGAGCATGTCGACCGCGATCTCCACCTCCATATTACCCTTGATGCGCTTGCGGCCGTTGCCATCGTTGTATTCCCGCGCCGGTTTGGTCACGAGGGCATAACCGTTATAGGCAAGCCAGTCGGTCAGGGGACGGACGGGTGAATATTCGTCGCTGTCGAGCAGCGAGGCGTAGTAGTAGGCGCGGGTCAGAACGCACCGGCGACGGAAAAAGGCCAGCAGGTTGCGATAATCAACATCCGAGCCGAGATTGCGCGCTGTAAGATAAAGGGACGATCCGTCGATGAAGACACATGTTCGGTCCTGGGACAGGAAATACATTGAAGTGGCCTTTGGGGTTACGTGAGGTAATCGCGAAAAAGTTAAAATTTGGTTACCCGGAATGGGTCGACTGCGTTGATTCAAATCGGAAGAACTTGTTAAGAAATGAAAGACACGCCGGATGATCTTGGTGGCGATCGGGTCAAATATTTGCGGACTACATGGCGAAACATCTCTCGAAATGTGTCAAAAAGCGATCTCACTTTTTTCAGTACATGACTCCATAAATGTGATGAATGTTTCGCGGTGGTATCGCTCGGCTCCTGTTCCTCGAACACTGGATCAGCCGGATTTCGTCAATGGGGTCGTGGCGCTTGCGACCGATCTCGCGCCCGACGCACTCGTGCGGATCATGCAGGGAATGGAGGTCGATGCCGGGCGCGTCCGGACGGTGCCCAACGCTCCGCGTCCGCTCGACCTGGATCTGATCGCCTATGGGGACCTGCGACGCGTGCCCGGAGATCGGACAGGGGAGGGCGTCGTGGCCGACCTCGTGCTGCCGCACCCCCGTGCGCATGAGCGGGCGTTCGTCCTGCTGCCGCTGCGCGATGTGTCCCCGTCCTGGCGCCACCCGCTCTCCGGCCGTTCGATCGACGACCTGATCGCGGACCTGCCCCCCCAGGACATCGAGTCGCTGGAGGAACGCACGGCCAGTTCGCGCTGATCGAGTATTTGATCGCGGGGCGCCGCTGTGGTAACACGATCGTTTATGAACCGTTTTACCAGAGCTGGGGGCTGACGGCATGGCGCGCGTTACAGTCGAGGATTGCATCCAGAAGGTGCCCAACCGTTTCGAGCTGGTTTTGCTCGCAGCGCAGCGTGGGCGCAACCTGTCGCGGGGCGAGGAACTGACGGTTCCGCGCGACAATGACAAGAACCCCGTCGTTGCCCTACGCGAGATCGCGGACGAGACCGTGGCGCTCGACGGCCTGCGCAGCGATCTGGTCCGCTCGCTGGCCCGCGCGCCGGAGCCGGAGCCGGTGGACGAGGAGGTTCTCGATCTGATTCCGACCGATCAGAACATCTTCGGTCTTCAGGACGTGTCCGCCGAGGAAGAACACGCGGCGATGGCGGCGGACATGTCGCCCGAGGAATTCGAGGCGGCGATCGAGGCCGAGCTTAGCGGGCGCGGGCGCCGCTGATCCATTGCATGGCGGGTGACGGCCCCGGCCCTCACCCCGACAGGAGGGGGAATGGGATCGAGCGACGGTAGCGCGGAAGCAATCGTCCCGGCCCCAGCGAGCGACGTCACGCGGCCTGTCGGGTGCGCCGGTCTGATCCGGCGCATCGCTGCCTACAACCCCGATGTCGACCGCGCGCTTATTGAGCGCGCGTTTACCGTTGCGTCCGAGGCTCATGCCGAGCAGAAGCGCGACAACGGCGAGCCTTACATCACCCACCCCATCGCGGTTGCGAACATTCTGGCCAGCTTCCAGATGGATGCCGCCTCGATCGCAACCGGCCTGCTGCACGACACGGTGGAGGACACCGGGGTCACGCAGGACAGGCTCGTCGCGGACTTCGGCAAGACGATCGCGGAGCTGGTCGACGGTGTCACCAAGCTGACGCGACTGGAACTGCAGTCCGACCGGACCAAGCAGGCCGAGAATTTCCGCAAGCTCGTGCTGGCCATGTCGCGCGATATCCGCGTGCTCATCGTCAAGCTGGCCGATCGCCTGCACAACATGCGGACGCTGCATTATGTGCAGCGCACCGACCGCCGCCAGCGCATCGCGCGCGAAACCATGGACATCTATGCGCCGCTGGCCGAGCGCATCGGCATGGATCGGGTCAAGACCGAGCTTCAGAATCTGTCGTTCGCGCAGCTCGACCCGGAAGCGAACGCGACGATCCGGGCGCGTCTGAATTATCTGCGGGGGCAGGGCGCGGACATCATTGAGGAGGTCCGCAAGGAACTGACGCGCCTGTGCCACGAGGCCGGCATCGCGGAGATCGAGGTTACCGGGCGCGAGAAGTCGCCCTTCTCGATCTGGGAGAAGATGCAGAGCCGCAACGTGGCGTTCGAGCAACTGTCCGACATCATGGCGTTTCGGCTGATCGTGCCCAGCCGCGAGGACTGTTACGTCGCGTTGGGGGCGGTGCATGCCGCCTATCCGGTGATCGCCGGGCGCTTCAAGGACTATATTTCCACGCCCAAATCCAACGGCTACCAGAGCCTGCACACCGGCGTCACGCTGCGGCACCCGCGTAACCAGAAGATCGAGGTCCAGATCCGCACCGCGGAAATGCACGACGTGGCCGAGAATGGCGTGGCCTCCCACTGGGCCTACAAACAGGTTCCTGACGCGCGGCCGGATGGCCCCGCGCTGGGGCTGCGCAAGCCCCGCTGGGTGCAGGACCTGCTTGAGATCCTTGAGGATTCCGCGGCGCCAGACGAGTTTCTGGAGAACACGAAGCTCGAACTCTATCAGGACCAGGTGTTCTGCTTCACCCCCAAGGGACAGCTGATCTCGCTGCCCCGGGGCGCGACGCCGATCGACTTCGCCTATGCCGTGCACAGCCAGGTCGGCGATGCCTGCGTGGGCGCGAAGATCAACGGGCGGCTGATGCCGCTGCGGCATGAACTGCAGAATGGCGATCAGGTCGAGATCATGACCGCGCGCGGCGGCACGCCGTCGCCGTCGTGGGAGCGGTTTGCCGTTACCGGCAAGGCCCGGGCGCGTATTCGTCGTTATGTCGCGGCACAGCAGCGCCAGACCTATGTGGACAATGGGCGCGCCAGCCTGACCAAGGCCTTTCGTCAGGAGGGCGTGGACGGCTCGGAACGTGTGCTGGAAGGGATCCTGAAGGATCTCAAGATGGCAAGCGTCGAAGACCTGTATGTCGCTGTCGGCAACGGCAATGTCGGCCCGAAGGACGTCGTGCACGCGGCCTATGCCGAATTGCGGCAGACGCCTCGGGCGCCGCGCATGGTGCCCGGCCTTACCCCGCGCGCGCCGTCGCCGGCGAAGACGACGGGGTCGTCGCTGCCTCTGGTGGGCATCGGTTCGGGTATTGCGGTGCATTTCGCCGGATGCTGCCACCCGCTGCCGGGCGACCGCATCGTGGGCATCGTCTCGACGGGCAAGGGCATCACGATCCACACCGCGACCTGCCAGACGCTGGGCAGTTTCGCGGCGACACCCGAGCGGTTCATGGATGTCGACTGGGATTATGAGGTGATCGAGCGCGGAGCGCGGGGCGAACCGCTGATCGGTCGCGTCAGCGTCGTGGCGGCGAATGAACCCTCGGTGCTGGCGACGTTGACGAACGCGGCGGCCAAGTATGACGGCTCGGTGGTCAACCTGAAGATCATTAACCGGCAGCTCGACTTCATGGAGGTGCTGGTTGATCTTGAGGTGCGGGATCTGCGCCACTTGTCGTCGGTCATCGCTGGCTTGCGCGGCGCGAGTGGCGTGTCGCAGGTTGAGCGGGCGAAAGGCTGACGCATGATTGTCGGGGCCGGCACGGATTTGTGCGATATCCGGCGCATCGCGCAGGTGCTGGAACGGCACGGCGATCGCTTTCTGCAACGCGTCTTTACCGAGGCCGAGCGCGCCCACGCCGAGCGCCGGAACGGCGAGGCACGCATCGCGACCTATGCCAAGCGCTGGGCGGCCAAGGAGGCCTGTGCAAAGGCGCTGGGCACCGGTTTCGCGCAAGGCGTCGCGCACAGCATGCTGGGCGTCGTCAACCGTCGTGGCGGCGCGCCGACCATGGTGCTGACCGGCGGTGCCGCGGCGCGGCTGGCGGCGCTGGTGCCGCAAGGGTGGGTGTCCGCCGTCCATGTCAGCCTGACGGATGAGCCGCCTTATGCGCTGGCGCACGTGATGATCGAGGCTTTGCCGCCGGTCGTCTGAAGGTGGGCCGGCCGAGCCGATGCCATGCGGCGCTTGACAGGAACGGCCGCGAACGGCTTGATCCGCCGGACTTCGCTCCGCCTGGCGAGAGTCTTTTCGCCCACGCCGCCCCACTGTCGGGCCGATCGTCCTCAGGAAATTTTCGTTATGGCCAAGTCCGATCGTTCGCCCTCCGCCACCGCGCCGTCCGGTGGTCTGAGCCTGCATGCCGCGTGGGAGTGGCTGCGAACGGTTGGTGTGGCGCTGATTTTCGCTGTTGGCGTGCGTACGGTGTTGTTCGAGCCGTTTTCCATCCCTTCCGGATCGATGATTCCGACGCTTCAGGTCGGAGACTACCTGTTCGTTGCCAAATACAGCTACGGCTACTCGCATTTCGCGCTGCCGTTCTCGCCCGACCTGTTCAGCGGGCGGGTGTTGGGGCGTGAGCCTCACCGTGGCGATGTCGCGGTGTTCCGGTTCACCAAGGACACGTCGATCGACTACATAAAGCGGATCGTCGGTCTGCCGGGCGACCACGTGCAGGTGCGGGCGGGGCAGCTCTATCTGAACGGGACGCTGGTGCCCCGTACGTCGCTTGGCGACTATGTCGCGGTGGACGAGCATCGCACCCAGATGGAGGGCGAGCGCTTCGCCGAGGATCTGCCGGGCAGTGGCGGCCGAGGCGTGGTCAAGCACGACATCCTCAAGCTGACCGACGAGGGGATGCAGAACGACACGCCGGATTATGTGGTGCCGGCGGGGTATTTCTTTGCGATGGGTGATAACCGCGACGACAGCGCGGACAGTCGCTTCATGGGCAGCGATCCCGAGGATCTCGGGTTCGTGCCGATGGAAAATCTGGTCGGCCAGGCGAAGTGGATCTTCTTTTCCATCGATGCCGCGCACCCGTTCTGGCAGGTATGGGAGTGGCCGTTGGAAATCCGCTGGTCGCGCCTGTTCCATGGAATCCGATGAGCGGCGACGTCGTCCCGTCTGACGATCGGTCACCGGTTGCGGTGCTGGAGGCCGCGATCGGGCATCGGTTCGCAAAGCCTGCCCTGCTTCGCGAGGCCCTGACCCATCGTTCCGCGCTGCACGATCGTGTCGCCGGGCGAACGGGCCATGGTCGGCGCGGCCGGCTGCCGGTGCAGTCGCGTGGCGCCGGTTCCAACGAGAGGCTCGAATTCATCGGGGATCGCGTTCTGGGCCTTCTGATGGCGGAATGGTTGCTGGAGCGGTTCCCCGCCGAGCAGGAGGGCGCCCTTGGCCCGCGGCATGCCAATCTGGTGTCGCGACCGGTGCTGGCCGACATCGCCGCCAAGATCGGTCTGCCCGACGTCATTGCCGTGGCGCCGCACGAAGAACGGGCGGGCATACGGCAGGTCGCCAATGTTCTGGCTGACGCGCTGGAGGCGGTGTTGGGCGCGCTTTATCTCGACGCAGGTCTGGAGCCGGCGCGACAGTTCGTGCGGCGCGCCTGGACGCCGGTCATGACAGGGCAGGCGCGGCCGCCCAAGGATCCGAAGACGGCCCTGCAGGAGTGGCTTCTGGGGCGGGGACTACCGTTGCCGAGTTATGAGACGGTCTCGATGGAAGGCCCCTCGCACGCGCCGCTGTTTGTTATTCGCGTCTCGTCCGCCGGACGGACCGGCGAGGGGCAGGCCGGCAGCAAGCGCGCGGCGGAAAGCGGAGCGGCGGCAAACCTGCTGTCGCAATTAGATGAAGGAGAGGGTGCATGACGACACGTTGTGGATTCGTGGCGATCGTCGGTGCGCCCAACGCGGGTAAGTCGACGCTGCTGAACAAGATGACCGGCGCCAAGCTGTCGATCGTCAGTCCCAAGGCGCAGACCACCCGGTTTCGCGTTCTGGGCATTCTGATGCGCGGGGCGTCCCAGATTCTCCTGGTCGACACGCCGGGTATCTTCCGACCGCGCCGCAAGCTGGACCGGGCCATGGTCGCGGCGGCGTGGACCGGCGCGCAGGACGCGGACCTCGCCGTTCTCGTGGTGGACGCGCGCGCAGGGCTGACCGACGAGGTCCGGGCCATCGCCGAGACGCTGGCGCAGGGCAAGCGCCGGATCTGGCTGGCGCTGAACAAGACCGACCTGATCGCCGGGCCGGCCTTGTTGCCATTGATCGACGAGGTGTCGAAGCTGCTGACGCTCGAGCACGTGTTCATGGTGTCGGCCCGCAAGGGAGACGGCGTCGAAGACCTGCTGGACCATCTCGCTGCGGCCATTCCGGAGGGGCCGTACCTCTACCCCGAAGACGATCTGACCGATTTGCCCGACCGGCTTCTGGCGGCCGAACTGGTGCGCGAGCAGATCTTCATGCAGACGCATGAGGAGGTGCCCTATGCCGCCACCGCCGAGACGGAAAGTTTTGTCGAGCGCCCGGACGGCTCCGTAAGGATCGAGGTCACGATCTACGTGTCCCGTCCCGGCCACAAGGCGATTTTGATCGGTGAAAAAGGCAGTCGGGTACGCTCGATCGGCGAGCGCGCCCGTACGGAACTGACGCGGCTTCTCGAGCGTCCCTGCCATCTGTTTCTCAATGTGAAGGAACGTGCCGGCTGGGATGAGGAGCGCGCGCGCCTGCGCGCGATCGGTCTGGACGAGGGCTGACGTAAGGCGCCCCGTCCGGCCATGCGACGAGACTGCTTGTGACGAAGCGGACGGGGCGATATGACAGGCGCGCATGATACGGTGCGCTCGTCCGAACCAGCCGATGCCGGTCGTCTGTGTGCCGGGCCGCCGACCCATCCTGACCCTTTCACCGTCCGAGGACCCATGACATCTGCACCCGGAACCACGCTCGGTTATCGTCGCGTCCTGCTGAAAGTCTCGGGCGAGGCCTTGATGGGGCAGGGGGCGTACGGCGTCGATCCCCAGACCGTTGAGATGATCGCCCGCGACATCGCCGCGGTTGCCGGGACGGGTGTCGAGGTGTGTGTCGTGATCGGCGGCGGCAATATTTTCCGTGGCCTGGCGGCGGCGGCCAAGGGCATGGATCGCGCCCAGGGCGACTATGCCGGCATGCTGGCGACCGTCATCAACGCGTTGATGGTGCAGAACGCTCTGGAGCGCGAGGGGATCGTGACCCGCGTGATGTCGGCGATCGCGATGTCCTCGATCGCCGAGCCGTACATTCGTCGCCGCGCGGTGCGTCACATGGAGAAGGGTCGTGTGGTGATATTCGCCGCCGGCACGGGCAACCCCTTCTTCACGACCGACACGGCCGCGGCCCTGCGTGCGGCCGAGATGGAATGCGACGCCCTGTTCAAGGGAACGCAGGTGGACGGCGTCTATGACGCGGACCCCCGCAAGGTGGCGGATGCGAAACGGTATGATTCCCTGTCCTATATGGAGGTCCTGTCGCGGGACCTGAGCGTGATGGACGCCGCGGCGATCAGTCTGGCGCGCGAAAATCGCCTGCCGATCATCGTGTTCAATATTCACGGCGATGGTGCGTTCGCCCGCGCGTTGCGTGGCGAGGGGCCATTTACGCGTATCGTCGAGAGCGACTGAGCGCTGCCCGCGCGGGCAGCACGTTTTACGGAGGGCCAAGGTGGCTGCAGAACTGAATACCCTCATGGAGGATCTGACCCGTCGCATGGACGGGGCCCTCGAGAGCCTGCGTCGTGATTTTGCGGGCCTGCGGTCGGGGCGCGCCAACCCCGCGCTGCTCGAGCCCGTGCGCGTCGAAGCCTACGGCGGCGAAGTTCCGCTGAGCCAGTGCGGTTCGGTCGCGGTTCCCGAGGCGCGCATGCTTACGGTGCAGGTCTGGGACCGCTCGCTGGTCGGCGCGGTGGAGCGGGCGATCCGTGACGCCGGCCTGGGGCTGAATCCGGCGGCGGACGGCCAGACGGTGCGCGTGCCCATTCCGCAGCTGACCGAAGAGCGCCGCAACGAGCTGGCCCGTGCCGCCGCCCGGTATGCCGAGGGGGCGAAAATCGCGGTGCGCGGCGTGCGGCGTGACGGCAACGACAAAGCCAAGGCGATGGAGAAAAAGAGCGAGATCAGCCAGGACGATGTCAAGGCGTGGTCGGACTCGATCCAGAAGCTGACCGACCAGTACGTCAAGCGCATCGACGAGCAACTGGCCGACAAGGAACGCGAGATCAAACAGGTCTGATCAACGCCGTGGTCGCCACCCCTCTTACCCGTCCGGCCGATGTGCCTGAAGCGGTGCTGCCGTCCGGGCGCACCGCTCCGGCGCATGTCGCCGTCATCATGGACGGAAACGGGCGCTGGGCCCAGGCGCGCGGCCTGCCCAGACTTGCCGGGCATCGCGCGGGGATCGAGGCGGTGCGTCGTACGGTGCGGGCGGCGATCAGCCATGGGGTGCCGTATCTGACGCTATTCGCGTTTTCATCGGAGAACTGGCACCGCGCGCCCCAGGAGGTCTCGGACCTGACCGGGCTGCTGCGCTATTACCTGCGCCACAAGGTTGCGGAATTGCACGACGAGGGCGTGCGCATCCGGTTCATCGGCGACTTTTCCCGTTTTGACGAGGAACTGCGCGGGGATCTTGTTGGGGCCGAAATCCTGACCCGGGGGAATAGCCGCCTGACCCTCACGCTCGCCCTGTCGTATGGTGGCCGGTCCGACATCATGCAGGCCGCGTCGCGTCTGGCGCAGGCCATAGCGGACCGGGACGTCGATCCCGCGCGTCTGACCGAGCGTGACTTCTCGCGTTTTCTGCTGACGGCCGATACGCCCGATCCCGACCTGATCGTGCGGACCAGTGGCGAATACCGGCTGTCCAACTTCCTGTTGTGGCAGTCCGCGTACGCTGAGCTCGTCTTTCGCGACGTCCTGTGGCCCGATTTCGACGAAGCCGAATTCGCGGCCGTGATGGCGCTGTTCGCGCGCCGTGAAAGGCGCTTTGGTGTCCGACCTGCCTGAACCCCGCACTGCCGCGCAGTCTGGCCGCAACTGGCGCGATCTGCGCGCGCGTCTGCTGTCGGCGGCGGTGCTTGTCCCTCTTGCGGGGGTGTGCATCTGGCTCGGCGGTCCGGTCTATGGCGCTATGGTGACGCTCGCCGCCGTCGGCATGGCGTGGGAAGCCGGCCGTATGTTCGGGCTCGCACCGCGCAGCTGGCGTGGGTGGCTCTATCTCGCCTGGCCCGCCGTGGCCGTGCTGGCCGCCTGGCGTGGCGAATGGACGGCGGCACTTGGTCTTGCGTGCGCGGCGTTTATTTTCGGCCCGTGGCTGTGGATGGCGATGGTCTGGATCGTGTGGGCGAGCGTGGCGCTGCTGTGGTTGCGGCTTCAGACGCAGCCCGCGATCGCATCCGTCGTGTTCGTCATCGTGGCCGTGATTGCCAGCGACTCCGGGGCCTATCTGGCGGGACGCCTGTTTGGCGGCCCGAAACTTGCGCCGCGGATTTCACCGGCCAAGACGTGGTCGGGTTCGGCGGGGGGGCTGGTGTGTGCCGCCGTGGCCGGTGCGCTGGTGGCGTGGTCGACGCGTGGCGGGGGCGACGAGGTCGTGTCCGCCGTGTTGCACGGTGCGGGGGTGGGTGGGCTCCTGGGTATCGGCGCCCAGTCCGGCGACCTGGCGGAGAGCGCGATCAAGCGGCGTTGCGGCGTGAAGGACTCGAGCGCCCTGATCCCGGGGCATGGAGGGCTTCTGGACCGTTTTGACGGGCTGCTGGTGGCCGCGCCGCTGGCCGCAGCCCTGTCGCTTCTGGCCCCCGCTTCGGCCTTCTGGTATGCGGGGGCCGCGGGCGCGTGGTCGGCGCTGACCCGATAATGTGCCGAAAAACCAGGCGCGATCGAAGGGCGGAGTGGCAGGTCGAATGAAAACAGTCACGGTTCTGGGCAGCACGGGCAGCATCGGGTGCTCGACGGTCGATCTGTTGCATCAGGCCGGTGAGACCGTTCGGGTGCGGGCCCTTGTCGGGGGCCGTAACGTGGACGTGCTGGCCCAGCAGGCTCTCGCGCTGCGGGCGGAGATCGCCGTGATCGCCGATGAGGCACTGTTGCCCGAGCTGCGTGCCCGTCTGGACGGACGCGGGATCGAGGTCGCCGGCGGCCGTGCGGCGGTAATCGAGGCGGCGGGACGCAAGGCCGACTGGACGATGGCGGCCATCACGGGAGCCGCCGGACTGGAGCCGACGCTGGCAGCAGTGCGCAACGGCGGCGCGATCGCGCTGGCGAACAAGGAAGCGCTGGTCTGTGCCGGCGACGTGATGCTGCAGGCCGTCGAGACGGCCGGTGCCACCCTGCTGCCCTGTGATTCCGAACATAACGCGATCTTCCAGTCCATGGCGGACCGGCAGACGTCGCAGATCGAACAGATCGTCCTGACCGCGTCCGGCGGCCCGTTTCGCACCGCGACGCTGGAAGAGATGGAAGCGGCACCGGTCGAGGCCGCCCTTAAACATCCGACCTGGTCCATGGGTGCCAAGATCACCATCGATTCGGCCTCCATGTTCAACAAGGGACTGGAGCTGATCGAGGCGGCGCGGCTGTTCGCGCTGCCGGAGGATCGGATCGGCGTCGTCGTGCACCCGCAGTCCATCGTGCATGGCTACGTGCAGTACACGGACGGCAGCGTGGTGGCGCAGCTCGGCTCCGCGGACATGCGTATCCCGATCGCGCATACGCTTGCGTGGCCGCAGCGCATGGCCACAAACGCGCCGCGCCTCGACCTTGCACAGATCGCGCGGCTGGACTTCGAGGCGCCGGACCCCGTCCGGTTCCCGGCACTACGGCTGGCGCGCGAATCCTTGCGCAGCGGCGGGGCCGCCCCCACTATCCTGTCGGCGGCCAACGAGATCGCCGTCGAGGCCTTCCTGCGTCGCGAGATCGGTTTCCTCGGCATCGCCCGCACGGTGGAGCGCGTAATGCAGTCGCTCGGCGCGCCACGGGCCGACACGCTGGACGAGGTTCTGCACTGGGACGCCGAGGCACGTCGGGTCGCCATGGCAGGACTGAATTCCCGCGCAGCCTGAGACGGCTGCTTTCGACCTTTTCTCCGGAGACGACACGACGCCGATGCATGAGTTGATCCGCACCCTTCTGGCAACCGGCCTCGTGCTTGGTGTTCTCGTCTTCGTGCACGAGCTGGGACACTACCTCGCGGCGCGCTGGCGTGGTGTCCACGTCGACGCGTTCTCTATCGGGTTCGGCCGTCCTCTGCTGCGTTGGCATGACCGGGTGGGGACCGAGTGGCGCGTGTGCTGGATTCCGATCGGGGGTTACGTCAAGCCGCATGGCTTCGAGGGGCCGGAGGACGCGACGCCCGAACAGAAGGCCGCGTGGATCCCGGGAAAGACCTTTCACGACAAGCCCGTCGGGTCGCGTGCGATTGTGATCCTTGCCGGTCCCGTGTTCAATTTCCTGCTGGCGATCATCCTGTTCACGGGCCTGTTCTATTTTGCCGGCCAGCAGGCGGCAGGTCGCCGCGTCGCCGGTGTCGTGGCCTCAAGCGCGGCCGCCACGGCGGGTTTGCGCGCGGGCGACGAGATCGAACAGGTCGGCGCCGTCAGCGTGCACTCGTTCGATGACCTGCAGCCGCTGATCGCGCGTCAGCCCGGGGCGCAGACCACGCTTCTGGTGCGGCGCGACGGTCACGAATTGTCTCTGCCTGTTACGTTTGGTCAGGTGCAGTCCGGTGGCCATGCCGTCGGCCAGCTTGGCGCGAATTTTGCCGTGACGGTCGGCGCGCCGTTGCCGTTCGGCAAGGCCGTGGTCGCGGGCGCGGCGATGACCTGGCACGTGACGGTTCAGACGCTGGCTGGCGTGTGGCAGATGCTGACGGGCCAGCACAGCGCCCGTGATCTGGGTGGCACGCTGCGAATCGCGCAGATGTCGGGCCAGGCAGCGCAATATGGGGTGGCATCGCTGATTTCCTTCATGGCGCTGCTGTCGGTGAATCTGGGGCTGATCAACCTGTTCCCGATCCCCATCCTCGATGGCGGCCGTCTGGTGTTCTACGCGCTGGAGGCGATCCTGCGTCGACCCGTTCCGCGCCGGGTTCAGGAAATCAGTTTTCAGGCCGGATTCGCCGTGATCGCGGGGTTGTTTCTTTTTTCGACGTTCAACGATCTCGCCAGTTTTGGCGTGTTTCACTGGCTTTCGCACAAGGGCGGCTAGAGCCGGTGCTTGCGCAGCGCCCCTGACTTCGGATACCTCCGCCGTGGGGCTTGCGTGTTTCGCCACGGCGTGGTGGTGATCAACGCAGGTATGTCATGAGAGCGTCGGTCCGCGTGGCCGGGTGTTGGGGGTAGCGCGTCTTGCCGAGTAAACATTCTGCGCTGATGGCGTCGGTCTGTCTCCTGCCGTTGGTAATGGCGGCGGTGGTGCCTGTCACCACCCAAGCCCAGACCATCAGTCACGCGCAGACCCGCCGCAAGGCGCCTGCGCCCCGTCCGCAAACGGGTGGTGTCATTCAGGCGATCGAGGTCAGTGGTAACGACCGCATCGAGACCAGCACCATCCTGTCGTACATGGTGGTGCAGGTCGGCGACCCGTTCAATCAGGACGAACTCGATCGCTCGCTGAAGACGCTGTACGCGTCCGGCCTGTTCAAGGATGTGACGCTGCACCGCGCCGGTGCCACGTTGCAGGTGCATGTAGTCGAAAATCCGGTCGTCAACCGTATTTCGTTCGAAGGCAACAGCGCGGCCAAGGACGAGGACCTGCGCAAGGTGATCGATCTGCGGTCCCGCGCGGTCTTCTCCACGCAGACGGTCGCGTCCGACCGGCAGAAAATCCTGCAGGTTTATGCTGAAAAGGCGCGCTACGCCGCGACGGTGACGCCGCAGATCATCAAGCTGTCGCATAACCGCGTCGACGTGGTCTTCCAGATTAACGAGGCACGCCAGACGCTGGTCAACAAGGTGAGCTTCGTCGGCAACAAGGCCTTCAGCGAGGCCCGCCTCGCGCAGGTGATCTCGTCGAAAGAGCATGTCTGGTACCGTTTCTTTTCGTCGTCCGACGAGTACAATCCGGAACGCCTGAAGTATGATGCGGAGCTTCTGCGCCGTTTCTACCTTCGCAACGGCTATGTCGACTTCAATATGATCGACGCGACCGGCGAACTGTCGCCTGATCACAAGTCTTTCTATGTGACCTTCACCTTGCATGAGGGCGAGCGTTATCGCCTCGGCAAGGTGGAAATCCGTTCGGCATTGCGCCATGTCGACGCGAAGTCGCTCTACAAATATGTCGAGCTTTTCCCGCACCAGTGGTACGACGGCACGGCGATTCAGCACAATGCGGACGACATGCAGGAGATCCTGCAGGCGAAGGGCAATCCGTTCGCCGTGGTGCGCCCCGAGATCGCCCGCAATCCCGAAAAGCGTATCGTGAACCTGCTGTTCGATGTGGGTGAGGGGCCGCGGATGTATGTCGAGCGCATCGACATTAACGGCAACACGATCACGCAGGACAAGGTGATCCGTCGTCAGATGCCGATGGCTGAAGGCGACCCGTATACGTCCAACGACAAGAAGTATACGAAGGAAATCCTAGAGGATATGGGCTACTTCAGCTCGGCCTCCGTAGACCAGAGCCAAGGGTCCGCGCCGGACCGTGTTAACGTGGCCGCCAATGTGGTGGAAAAGCCGACCGGCGAATTCTCGCTGGGTGGCGGCTACTCGACTGATATCGGTATCCTCGGCAACGCGTCGCTCAAGCAGCACAACCTGCTGGGCTCGGGTGTGGACGCGGGTATTTCCGGAACGGTCGGCTACTATCAGAAGCAGGCGGACCTTTCCGTGTCCGATCCGTACTTCATGAACCGGAATCTGGTCGCTGGCGTCGATATTTACATGATCCAGAACAGCTACCAGACGTATCAGAGCTATTCCGAAGGGCGGTACGGCATCACGCTGCGGATGGGATACGCCTATAACCGCCATCTGTCGCAGTCGTGGAACTATTCGCTCGTCGATCGTCACGTCAATAACAGCTTCGATCTCGGCTACGCGCTGCAATACGGGTACGGTTACGAGTATCAGCCATCGGTCTACATTCGTCAGCAGACGGGCTGGTCGCTCCTGTCCCAGATCGGCACGGAACTGACGTATGACACGCGCGACAACCGCATGCGTCCGCATTCGGGTTATGTGCTGCATAGTGGCGTTGATTTTGCCGGCGCGGGGGGCGACGAAAAGTACGTCCGCGCGAAGTTTGACGCCGCGTACTATGTTCCCCTCGACTCGATTACCGGCAGCCATGACTGGACGCTGAGCTTCAAGGCCGGCACCGGCTATCTCGTCGACTGGGGTAACGGTCGTCAGGACGTGATCGACAACTTCTATCTGGGCGGCAACAACCTGCGTGGCTTCCTCGATGGTGGTGCGGGACCTCGGTCGGCTCACCAGATGATCAATGGTGTTCTGGTGCCTGCCGCAGGACAGGAAGATCTGATCGGCGGGCGGTTCATCTACACCGGCTCCGCGCAGGTCAATTTCCCGATGCCGTTGGCCAAGGACATGGGCATCACGGGGCGCTACTTCGTGGATGCCGGCGGTCTGGCGGGCGTTCGTGTGCGCAACCGATACACCAATTACAAGAATGACGGCGCGAACTACACGCCGATCTCGGGCGACAGCGTCACCCCGCGCGTCAGCACGGGTGTCGGCTTTTCGTGGAAGAGCCCGTTCGGCCTGATCAACATCGACGCGGCGATCCCGCTTCACCGCTATCGCAACGACCGGACGCAGGTGCTGCGCTTCGGGTTCGGCCAACAGTTCTAAGGGTTTTATCCGACGTGAAGATGTCTCGTTTCGCCGGCGCCTCCGCCGCTCTTGCCGCCGTCCTTGCGCTGGGGGCCGTGCCCGCGCTGGCGCAGTCGTCCGGTGGCAATGCTGGTTGGTTCGTGCCCAAGTCGAATCAGCCGCCCCCGCCGCAGCCCCATGCGGTGCG
>NZ_JABXXR010000045.1 GCF_013376175.1 Ameyamaea chiangmaiensis | reverse complement strand
CTGGGCCCGGGCGCCGGTGAACGACGCGCGCGCGGAATGGCTGCGCGCCCACGTTCTGCGCACGGTCTTCGTCTGCCGTTTCATCCCCGGCGCCCGACTGCCGATCTACACCGCGTGTGGTTTCTTCCACGCGGGGCTCGTACGCTTCACGGTTGCGACCGCGGCCGCGACGCTGCTCTGGACTTCGGCCCTGTTTGGCGTATCGGTGCGTATCGGACAGGTCCTGATGACCTATCTCGGGGTCTGGCGCTGGGTCGGCGCCGCAGGTTTCGTCATCACCATCGTCGTTGTCGGCCGGATCGCGGCCCATCTCCAGAAGGAGACGCCATGACCCAGGCCACCACCCTGCGCGAGCCGTCCACGCTGGCCAGAAAAGCGCCCCCCGCACTGTCGATGTTCGAGTTCTGGCCCGGCTGGCTGTTCTACACCCCGATCGTCCTCTACTGGATCGCCATGGGGCTGCGCTACCGCGACTTCAGCATCCCCACGGCCGCCAACCCCCGTGTCACCACCGGCGGCCTGTGCGGCGAAAGCAAGGTCTCGATCCTTGATCAGGCGGGCGAGGTCGCGCGACGCTGGATCGCGCCCTATGCGTCGTTCGTAACCGGCCGTGACGATGCCTCGGCGGCGCGTGCGGCCATGGCATCGGCCGACCTTGCGTTTCCGCTGGTCGTCAAGCCCGATATCGGCTGCAACGGTACCGGGGTGAAACTGGTGCGGGACGAAACCGCGCTGCTGGCCGCGTTACCGACCTATCCGCGCGGCGTGCGCCTGATGCTCCAGGCCCTGGTCGACGAGCCCGAAGAAGCGGGTCTGTTCTACATCCGCGACCCGCAGACCGGACGCGGACGCATCACCTCGATCACCTACAAGAAGGTGCCGGTCCTGACCGGCGACGGCCGTTCGACGATTCGCGAGCTGATCGAGGCCGATCCACGCACGCGTCTCGTCCCGCACCTTTATCTGCCGCGCCTGCGGGAACGGGCAGACGACGTGCCGTCCACCGGCGAGCCGGTGCCGCTGGTCTTCGCGGGCAATCACTGCAAGGGGTCCATCTTCCTCAACGGTACCGCCGATGCGACCCCGGATCTCGAAGCCCAGCTAGATGAGGTCATGCGCGACATCCCCGATTTTCATTTCGGGCGTGTCGACGTGAAATTCTCGTCCGTGGCGGCTCTGCGGCGCGGCATCGGTTTCACGATCATCGAGGTGAATGGCATCGGATCGGAAGCCACGCATATCTGGGACCGCGAGACCACGTTACGCGAAGCCTACATGGCCCAGTTCCGGCATTACCACGCGGCCTTCGTCATCGGCGCGAAAAACCGCAAGGCCGGCTGGCGCACCAGCGGTGCCTTCACCATGCTGCGGTACTGGAGACTGCAACGGCGGCTTCTGGCGTCCTATCCGATGAACGACTGACCGGCCAGCCCCGCATGGAACGACGGCCAATGGCCTGTCGCGCGTGTCGACCGTCAAAGGTCCCAGCGTGCGGCGGCCGCGTCGTCGGCCGCGCGGGCCTCGACCCAGACCTGCCGCCCGTCGTCGTAATCCTCGCGCTTCCAGAACGGTGACCGGGTCTTGAGCCAGTCGATCATCGTCTCGACCGCCTCAAGCGACGCACCGCGATGGCGCGCCGCCGCGAGCACCAGCACAATGGGTGCCCCGACCCCCAGCGTGCCGACGCGGTGGATGATCGTGCACCCCAGCAGGTCGTAGCGAGCGGACACTTCCTCGGCGATCGCGCTAAGGCGTGCCAGGGTCATCCTGGGATAATGTTCGAGCGTCAGTGCCCGAAGGCCGTCGCCACCGCGCACAAGGCCCAGAAACATGGCAACCGCGCCCGCCTCGACGCCTGCCTCGCGCGCAACGGCATCCACCTCCGCCGCAACATCGAACGCTTCGTCCTGCAGAACCACGCGCATGAATCAGCCGCCTGTGACCGGGGGGAAGAAGGCGACTTCGTCTCCTGCGGCCACGGGTGTCGCAGGGGTTGCGAACTGCTGGTTGACCGCGGCGCGGATGACCGCCCCGGCCCCGATCGCCTCGCGCAAGGCGTCGTGACGTTCGGCCAATGCGTCGAGGACTGTTGCAACCGTCGCGTCCGGTGACGTCAGCGCATACCTCTCCCGATCAAGTCCGAGGCGGTCGCGGAGAGACGCAAAATAAAGGACCGTGATCGACACGTCTTTCATGACAAGGGCGACGTTCAGTGAACCGAGGTCGCACCGTTCCTGACGGTACGGACCGAGCCATCGGGCGCGATGATGGTGCTGCTGCCGTCGCCGTTGGGAATGACGATGGAGGCGTTCGACGGTTGCGCACCAAAGCGCGCAGCGGTCGTGTCCTGCGACGGGACGTTCAGACCCGGGCCGTTGAAGTCCGTGGACTGAACGCCATTATGGATTTTCGTGCTTTCGCCCAGCGTCATGCTGCCGTCATCGGGCATCTGCGGGCCCGACGGCGCAACGGCACCGTTCGCACGCAGCAAAGCGTCCAGAGACGCCGGATTGCGCGACACGTCTTCAAGGGTGGGCAAAGGCTGGGGTGCGTCGGGCCAGATATTGCCGGGTTCGCTTTGAAGCTTCGATGATGCGGCAGCGTAGCCCCGCGCGCGAAGCATGTTTTCCGAGCCGCCCTGCGGCGCATTCGGGTTCGCCCCCGGCAAGGTCGCCGTGTCGGACACGAATTTACCAAAACCTGAGCAGCCGACGAGCGAGAGCGAGGCCGACATCAGGATCACACGCTTCATGATGAACTCCAGCCAGGCGCGGCCCGACCGCCGGGGTGCATCCTTGTGCACAGTGTGCCTACGACATCAGGCTTTCTCAAGGGGCTACAGAGCCTTCATCCGCCGTCAGTGAACGATACGGCCGTCCATCGGCTTCGGCGCCTGAGACTCGATATGCTGGAGGCCGGTGATCACATAGTCCCAGCCTGTGATCAGGGTCAGCAACGCCGCGACCCACATCATGACCGCGCCCAGCGCCCCCACCGGCAGCCAGTCGATCCGCAGCAGAACCGCCGTGCTGTCGCCAGCGAGCAGGAAACCGATCGCGGTCATCTGAAAGCCGGTTTTCCACTTCGCCAGTCGGGTGACCGGAAGCTTGGCGCGAAACGAGGCAAGATATTCCCGCAATCCACTGACCAGAATCTCGCGGCACAGGATGATGATCGCCGGATAGAGCGTGGCGTAAGGCAGTCGCGCAAAAGCGGCCAGCACCATCAGCGACGCCCCGACCAGCAGCTTGTCGGCAATCGGATCGAGCATCCGGCCCAGTTCCGACAGCTGGTGGCGCGACCGGGCGAGCTTCCCGTCGAAATAGTCCGTGATCCCGGCCGCAATGAATAACAGGCAGGCCAACGCGTCGCCCACGGGCGTGCGCCACGCGACAAGTGCGACGAGCACCGGGACGGCGACGACGCGCGACAGCGTCAGGACATTGGGAAGATCGCTCAGCATGCCGTCACTCTATACCACGGCGCACCCCGGACCTATGGGCTGACATCAACTTGATGCGGTTTGTTTTACGCATGACCGCACTCCGGTTTGCGCATGCGCCACGCGCCGACCTCGTCGCTCAAGCTTATGTTTCGGCGACGCTGGCCGCCCAGTCGGGATGAAAATGACCGTAGATGGACCGCGCCGTCTCGCGGCTGATGCCCGAGACCGCCTCCAGGTCGTTCAGGCCCGCCTGACGCACGCCTCGGGCTGAGCCAAAATGGTTCAGCAATGCGCGCTTGCGCGCGGCACCGATGCCCGGAATGTCATCCAGCTCGGACATGACGAGCGTCTTGGAACGACCGGCACGGTGCGTGGTGATGGCGAACCTGTGGGCCTCGTCGCGCAGCCGCTGCAGATAATACAGGACCGGGTCGCGCGGCGGCAGCTGGAACGGCGGCCGGTCCGCCATATGGAACCATTCGCGCCCGGCATCCCGGTCCGGCCCCTTCGCGATCGCGACCAGGGTCACATCCGTTACGCCGAGATCGTCAAGGATCCCTCGCACGGCACTGTACTGCCCCGCGCCTCCGTCGATCAGGACAATATCGGGCCAGTCCTCGCCGTCGGGCGTCGCGGCATTGTCGTCCCCGCTTCCCGTCGCGCCCGCCTCAGCGCGCGCGCGCAAGGCGCGTCCAAAGCGGCGCTCCATCACCTCGCGCATCATGGCGAAGTCGTCCCCCGGGGTGAGCACACCGCGGATCGCGTATTTGCGATAGGCGCGTTTGACGAACCCTTCGGGCCCACCCACGATCATCACGCCATAGGCGTGGGCACCCATGATGTGACTGTTGTCATACACCTCGATCCGGCGTGGCGGTGTCTCCAGCCCGAACAGGTCGGCAACACCCTCAAGCAGACGCGCCTGCCCCTCGCTTTCCGCCAGCCGGCGCTCCAGCGCCTCGCGCGCGTTGGTCGCGGCGTGATCCATCACGGCGCGACGCTCCCCCCTCTGCGGCACCTGCACCTCTACGCGCTTGCCACGCTTCAGGCTCAGCGCCTCCTCGAACAACGCGGTTTCCGGCAGGTCGCAGTTCAGAAGAACGCGCGGCGGCGGTGGCTTGTCGTCATAGAACTGGGCCAGGAACGCGGCCAGAACGTCCGACGCGGATTCGTCCGCCGCATGGGTCGGGAAAAAGGCGCGGTTGCCGTTGTTACGGCCGCCACGAATGAAGAACACCTGCAGACAACTATGCCCCCCGATCTGCCAGATCGCGATGACGTCCGCGTCCCCGATCGAGGCGGGATTGATCACGCTGGAATCCTGCAGGCCCGCGAAGGCGCGCAGGCGGTCACGAATAGCTGCTGCGCGCTCGAACTCAAGCGCCTCGGCGGCGGCCTCCATGTCCTGGGCAAGCTGCGCATGGATGGTCGTCGTCTTGCCGGACAGGAACGCCTTGGCCTGTTCGATCAGGTGGGCATAGTCGTCGCGCGAGATGCGATCGACGCAGGGTGCGCTGCACCGCTTGATCTGGAACAGAAGGCACGGCCGCGTGCGGGACGCGAACACCGTGTCCGAGCACGAGCGCAGCAGAAACAGCCGCTGCATAAGGTTCAGCGTCTGGTTGACCGACCAGGCAGACGCGAACGGCCCCCAGTACGACGCGCCCTTCACAGGCTTGCCGCGATGCTTGGCGATCTGCGGGTAGGCATGGCCGTCCGTGATCATCACCCACGGGTAGCTTTTGTCGTCCCGCAGCAGGATGTTGTAGTACGGACGCATCCGCTTGATGTAGTTGGCCTCCAGCAGCAGGGCTTCGGCCTCGGTGTGCGTTGTGACGATCTCCATCGCAGCGGTTCGCGACACCATGCGCCGCAGGCGCTCGGGCAGACGCGCGACATGGGTATACGATGTGACCCGCTTGCGCAGGCTCGACGCCTTGCCGACATACAGCACCTCCCCCTTGTCATCGAGCATCCGGTAGACACCCGGTGACAGCGGCATCGTCCGCAGCGCGGCGCGGATCGCCTCGACCCCCATGGGGCGCGCGGATCCCGGCGGGGCCGCGATGTCCGCTGCCGGTGCAAAAGTCGGGTCGTTCACATCAGCCATCCGGCCGGGCTCCAGTAATCCACCGAACATGTGGATAACTCTGTGGGGCAATCGGTGACGGATTCATGACACCGTTGGATTCCCGGGGTTTCTCTCGGTCTGCCCTCGATTTGGGCAAAGCAGCATAACCATCTGATTTTAAATAATTTACGGTCCAAATTTGTCTCAGATCAGGATCAGGCCATGCTTTTTGAGGCGAATTCAGCAAGTCAATCCCGAGAGGTGGACAAATTGCGATTTTTTTTCGCGACTCCACCACGGGAACAAATCATGTCCGATTTGTCATCCGGCGTCAGGACGCCGAGTGCGCCCCCGACGCCACGTGTTCGGCCTGCCGCAGAAGGCGTAGGAAATTGCCCCCCCAGAATGCCGCGATCTCGCTGTCGTCGTAGCCCCGGCGGACCAGTTCCTCGGTCAAGGACGCGGATTCGCCCGCATCCCTCCAGCCCATGATCGCACCGCCGCCATCGAAATCGGACGAAATGCCGACATGCGCGACGCCGACGCGACGCACCACGTAATCGATATGGTCGACGAAATCCGCGACACCCACCGTACGCTCGCCGTCGGTAGGACGCGGACGCAGGAAGCCCGGCATGGCGGTGATCTGGATCAGGCCGCCGCTGGCCGCCAGCGCGTCGATCTGGGCATCGTCCAGATTGCGGGGATGGTCGCACAAGGTGCGCACGCAGGAATGCGTGGCGACGATGGGCGTGGCCGAGTGCTCGACCGCCTGCATCATTGTCGTGCGCGCGGCATGCGACACATCCACCAGCAGGCCCAGCCGGTTCATCGCAGCGATCGCCTGCCGCCCCAGCGTGGACAGGCCACCATGAAGGGTCGGGGCATCGCCCAGATCGCGGCGTGGAATCGCCGCATCGGCCAGGGCGTTATGGCCGTTGTGCGTCAGCGTCATATAGCGCGCGCCCTGCGCGCGATAGAGCGCCAGACGCCCCGGATCCTCGCCGATACCGTAGCCGTTTTCGATGGCCGGAATAACGGCCAGATCCCCCCGGGCATGGGCACGCTCGATCTCATCGGCGCTCTGGCAGATCACCGCCGTCAGGCCGTTGCGGGTGCCCGCCATACCACCGATCGCATCCAGCATGGCTTCGGTCCGCTGTTCGGCCTCGGCATGGCCCAGCGCGGTCAGCGGTCCCTGCGGGATGTAGGCGGCAAAGCACCCGGCCGAGAGGCCCCCGCGCGCCATCTTGGGGAAATCGACCCGTCGTCGGGTCGTGTCGTCGAACGCGTCCTCGCGGTCGGGCCACGGAATATCGATGTGGCTGTCGAGGGTCAGGAGCGATGCGTGGAGATCAAGCGCGCGGGTCATACCGAACAAATCGCGCTTCCCCTGCGTCGAAGCAAGAGTGTACGCGCATTATGGGTCGGGTTCGGGCTTGCCATTCGTCGCGCCATCCGCGATGCCGGGTGTCATGCGCCTCATGACCTGGAACATTAATTCCCTGCGGCTCCGGCTGCCCCTGCTCTCGCGTCTGACCGACGAGATCGCGCCCGATATCGTCTGCCTGCAGGAAACCAAGGTGTCCGACGACCTGTTTCCCTCCGCCGCCGTTCAGGCACTGGGCTACCGTCACGTCCACTTCCGCGGCATGAAAAGCTACAACGGAGTGGCCATCCTCTCCCGCCTGCCGATGCGCGCCAACGACCGCGCGCCGGACTGGTGTGGAAAAGGCGACTGCCGTCACGTCGCGGTCACGCTGGACAGCGCGATCGGACCGCTGGATCTGCACAATTTTTACGTTCCGGCGGGGGGCGACATTCCGGACCCCGAGGCGAACCCGAAATATGCCCACAAACTGGCCTTCGTTGACGAGGCAACCGGCTGGTTCACCGGCCACACGCAGACACCCGCGATTCTGGTCGGCGACCTGAACATCGCGCCCCTCGAACAGGATGTGTGGAGCCACAAGCAGCTGCTGGATGTCGTCAGCCACACGCCGCCGGAGACGTCGCGCATGAACGCATGGCTTCAGACCGGCTTCGTCGATGCCATGCGACATTTCGTGCCGTCGAACGAGAAGCTGTACACGTGGTGGTCGTATCGTAACCGGGACTGGAAAGCCTCGAATCGCGGGCGTCGACTCGATCATGTCTGGGTCACGCAGCCGGTCGTGCCGCAATTGCGGAAAATGACCGTGCTGAACGAGGTCCGCGACTGGCCAAGCCCGTCAGATCATGTCCCCGTGGTCATGGATATCGACCTCTGACGCAAAAAGGGCAGCCGACGAAGGCTACCCTTTTTATTTGCAGTCTCAGGCGGCGACGCCGCCCTGTGGGTTGAGGCGGTAGCCGCCGCCCTCCGTCACGAGCAGGCAGGTGCTTGTCGGATCGGGCTCGATCTTCTGACGCAGACGATAGATATGAGTCTCGAGCGTGTGCGTGGTGACGGCGGCATTGTAGCCCCACACCTCGTTTAACAGAACCTGACGCGGCACGGGACGTGTCCCGGCCCGGTACAGGAACTTGAGGATCGCCGCTTCCTTCTCCGTCAGGCGGATACGGCGATTGCGCGCCGGTTCCTGCAGGAGCTTGGCGGAGGGACGGAACACATAGGGCCCGATGTTGAAGACGGCGTCTTCGCTGTTCTCGAAAATCCGCATCTGCGCGCGCAGGCGTGCCAGAAGCTCCGCGATTCGAAACGGCTTGGCGACGTAGTCATTGGCGCCGGCGTCGAGACCCTTTACCACGTCCTTTTCATCGTCCGAGCCGGTCAGCATGATGACTGGCACCCGCTTGCCCTGACGGCGTAGCTCGGCGCAGAAGTCGCGTCCATCACCGTCCGGAAGAGTTACGTCGAGGATCACGGCGTCGAAACGGGCGCTTGAATCGTCGAGCTTCTTGCTGGCCTCCGCGACCGAAGCCGCTTCGATCGCCTGAAACTCCCCTTCGACCTGGAGCTGCTCGACGAGCATCTGGCGCAACGTCTGGTCGTCGTCGACTATAAGAACTGGTCGCGCACCTGCCATCAAACCTTCACCCCATCATTGCCGGTCTGGCCGGCATTAGTAATATTAGTCCGGCGACCGGCCCGGGCTGATACCGGGCAGAGGCACCGCGTCAACGCCAGAGTCGATCCGTAAGACGCAGTGAGCTTACACCTCGCTTCGCCGTATGGCCAATCCACACAATCCCGTGAAAGTAAGGCCCACATGTGTGCCCAGTGCAATTCTCGCGTCTCGCGGAGCCGCTCATGACCCGCGCCGTACTGCACGGCGACGGGTCCCCGTCCGCCACCCTGCACTTCATGGGACAGGCGCGACCGGCCGTCATCGGCGCATCGGGCATCCGTCCCGTAAAGGTCGAGGGCGACCATGGCACGCCGGTCGGCGTCCTGCCGCTCCGGCAGGTGTTCTATCGCGCCGATCGCACGGCACGTCCTATAACCACCCTGCCCCTCGAACCCCTGTCGCCGACCGACGGCTGGTGCGACGACCAATCCGACGCCAACTACAACCGTTTCGTAGCACTTCCCTACCCGGCCGGACACGAGCGGTTATGGCGCGACGATCATGTCTATGATCTGGTCGTGGTGTTGGGGCACAACGATGCGCCGCCGGTTCCGGGTCGCGGCTCGGCCATATTCCTGCACCTGCCACCCGCCGACGGGCGGCCGACCGAAGGATGCATCGCCGTGCCGGAAGCCGTATTGCGCGATCTGCTGCGCGACGGCCTGACCGAGATCGAGGTCCTGCCCCCCGCCTGATCAGGTTACGGCGGTGGTCGGGTCGTCGTGATCGGACGCTTCGGTCGGCAGCGGCGGCAGCAGTGCCACGACGATGTCGCCCGGCGCGATGCCGGCGGGTGCCGCGTCCTCTGCAGAGCGGATCCAGATCGCGGTTCCGCGGCGCACGGACAGGAAGATCAGTCGATTACCCTGTTCGTGCTCGAAGCCTGGGGCGTCGGCTTCGGTCACGGTCAGCGCGACAAAGCGCCACCCCTGACCGAACAATCGCTCGATCAGGCCGAAATTCCAGGCCGGATCGCCCAGCACCTTGCCGCGCGCATCGCGGCTCAGCCCGCGATACAGATCCAGACGCGATACGCCGGGGCTGACCTGAAAGACGCGTTGCCGGCCGAAATACGGTGTGAGGTGCGCGCACACCATGCCATTGTAAATCGCATCCGGCGTCGCGGCGATCAGGTAGTCGGCAGGCCGCTCCTCCAGGCTTTCCTCCCCCTCCTGCGACAGGACCTCGGCGCGCAAGGTCGGGATGCCGGCGCGCGCCGCTCCGGCCAGCGCACCCGAATAGGTGTCCACCAGCAGGACCGGCACCTCGGCCTCATGCAGACAGCGCGCCAGATCCATCGACCACGGACTGGCACCCACGATCGCCAGCGCACGTTCGTCCGACAAAGTGAGTTTGAGCTTCCGCGCCAGCGGGCGAAGCGAGAAACCATGCAAAATCATGGTCGCCGCGATCACGGCAAAGATCGCCGGGGTAATAAGGTCGGCACTGCCGAACCCGGCCTCCTTGAGCCTGAGGCCGGCGACGCCGGCCACGGCCGCCGCCACGATGCCGCGTGGCGCGATCCAGCCGAGAAACACCCGCTCCTGCCATGTGAGGCTGGAGCCGAGGGTCGCCAGAAAGATGCACAACGGCCGCACGACGAACAGCACCGCGAGTGTAAGCCCGATAATAGGCAGGGACAGCCGCTCCAGCACCCCGCGCTGCAGATCGGCCGTCAGCAGAATGAACAGGGCCGACACCACCAGAACGACGAGGGATTCCTTGATCCGGCGCAATTCGGCCATACCCGGCACGCGCAGGTTGGCCAGGGCCATGCCGAACACGGTCGCGGCCATCAGGCCGGCACCGTCCATGATAAGGTTGCACCCGGTAAACACCACCAGCGCCATCGCGATCAGCATCGGCGTCTTGAGCAGTTCGGACATCAGATCGCGCTCGAACAGAAAGCGCACGAGATAGGCCGGGGCCATGCCGATCACGATCGCCAGCAGGGTGGCGACAATCATATGGGGCGCGGTTTCGGCAAAGAAACGCTCAGGGCCGTAGTTCGAATGGGCGAGAAGGACTTCCAGCACCAGCGTTGCCAGAATGGCCCCGACGGGGTCGTTCAGGATGGCTTCCCAGCGCAGGAAGGCCGCAGCTTTCGGGTGGAGCTTGGTATGGCGCAGCAGCGGCAGGACGACCGTGGGTCCGGTGACGACGATGATCGACCCGAACAGGAGCGCCGTACCCCAGTCGAGATGGCCGACATAGTGCGCGGCACAGGCCCCCAGTCCCCAATTGATCGGCAGCGCCACGACCGTCAGACGAAGCACGCCCTCGCCCGCCGCGCGCCACTGTCGGAAATCCAGCGCCAGCCCACCTTCGAAGACGATGATGGCGACCGCCAGCGACACGGCGGGACGGAACAAAGGACCAATCGCAGCCGACGGATGGAGAATCCCTAGCCCGGGTCCGAACACGAGTCCGAGCGCGAACAGCAGCACGATCGCCGGCAGACGAAAGCGCCATGCGCACCATTGCGCCGCCACACCGGCGCCAAGAACGCACAGAATGCCGATTGCCAGACTGACAGCCATGATCGCTTCCGTTTAAATACTATAAAAACAGACTACTGCAGAAAACATCTCACGAGTCTTCTGACGTCAGGAACCTGGGCTGCGCTCCAGAATCGCGGCAAAGAATCCGTCGGTGCCGTTCAGCGCCGGAGACAGGCTGAGCGTCGCGCACGCTGCAAACGCGGCCGGCATGTCGGCGCTGTCGGACGGCACCAGCCTGAATTCCGAGTGTCGACCTATAAACGCATGTATCTGCGATATATTCTCGTCATCAAGGATCGAGCACGTGGCGTAGATCAACCGGCCACCCGGTCGGACAAGGGAGGCCGCACGGTCGAGGATCTCCGCCTGCTTGGCCTGCAGTTCGCTCAGGTCAGACGCCCGAAGCCTGAGACGCGCATCGGGGTTCCGGCGCCACGTGCCCGTGCCCGTACACGGCGCGTCGACCAGCACTCGGTCGAAACTTGCCGCACGCCGTTTCGCCCATTTGTCGCCGGCAACGATCAGATGGCGCTCCACATTATGAACACCGGCCCGGCGGAGCCGGCGCACCGCGCCTTCCAGACGCGGCTCGGACACGTCGCAGGCCACGATATGACCGCGGTTGTGCATCGTCATGGCCATGCCCAGCGTCTTGCCGCCCGCACCGGCGCAGTAATCCAGCACACGCATCTCCGGACGCGCGCCCACCGCGGCGACCACCAGCTGACTGCCCTCGTCCTGGATTTCGACCAGACCCGATTGAAACGCCTGCGTCGTCGTGACCGACTGCCGCGCGGCCGCGCGCAGGCCCCATGGCGACAGGTGGCATGGCGTCGTCTCGATCCCCGCGCGCGCCAGAGAGGCCGCCGCCTGTTCGCGCGTCCCCATCAGGAGATTAACCCTCAGGTCGAGCGGCGCGGGTTCTCCCATGGCCGCCAGTTCGTCGGACAGGCGATCACCGAAGGTGGCCACCAGGGACGGCATCAGCCAGTCGGGCACCTCGAGCCGCACCGGATCCGGCATGGACGGGTCGTCAAGAGTCGTTCCTGCCAATGTCGCCAGAATCGCGTGTTCGGCCCGTGTAAGGCGCTCCGGGGCGTAGTGCTCGCCTGTGAACAGACCCTCCACATCCCGCAGCACGTCGCCGTCGCCCGCATACAGCAGCAGCGCACCGGCCAGAAGCCGCGGCGTGGCCTCCGGACTGCCAGCGCGCTGCAGATGCCATTCCAGGCGCCGCCAGCGACGCAGCACGTCCCAAACGATCGCCGAGATGAAACGCCGGTCACCACCGCCGATATAGCGCCGCTCCCGAAAGAAGCTGTTGGCCAGGGCGTCGGCGGGACGTCGGGGCTCGGCCTGCATCTGGGCAAGCATCTCGATCGCGGCCGCGAGCCGCGCTGCAGGTGTCACGGAGTATCAGTCCTGGCGATAGTTCGGCGCTTCGCGCGTGATCGAGACGTCATGCACATGGCTTTCCCTCAGTCCCGCGCCGGTGATACGGCGGAACTGGGTGCGTGCCTGCATGTCGGCAATGGTGGCCGAGCCGGTATAGCCCATGCCGGCGCGCAGACCACCCACAAGCTGATGCACGACGGCGCCCATCGCGCCCTTGAAAGCCACGCGACCCTCGATGCCCTCGGGAACCATCTTGAGCGTGTCCTTGATTTCCTGCTGAAAATAGCGATCAGCGGACCCCCGCGCCATCGCGCCCAGGCTGCCCATGCCGCGATAGGACTTGTACGAACGCCCCTGATAGAGGAACACCTCGCCCGGGGCCTCTTCCGCGCCGGCGAGAAGCGAGCCGATCATGACGACGTCCGCACCCGCGCCGATTGCCTTGACGATATCGCCCGATGTGCGGATGCCGCCGTCGGCGATCGCGGGGATGTCGTGTTCGTGGCACGCCTCGGAGGTCTCCATGACGGCGGAGAACTGCGGAACGCCCACACCGGCCACGATACGGGTCGTGCAGATGGAGCCCGGGCCGATACCGATCTTGATGCAGTCCGCACCGGCCCCGATCAGCGCCACGGCCGCTTCGGGTGTCGCGACATTGCCCGCGATGATCTGGACGTCGGGATGCGCGTCCTTGATCCGTCCCACGGCGCCCAGGACGCCGCGCGAATGACCGTGTGCCGTGTCGACGACCACGACGTCGACGCCGGCGGCGATCAGCGCCTGGGCGCGCGCGAAGCCGTCCTCGCCCACACCGACGGCGGCGGCGCAGCGCAGGCGCCCCATTTCGTCCTTGATCGCCAGCGGATGGGCGACCGCCTTGTCCATGTCCTTCACGGTGATGATGCCCACGCAACGTTCGGCATCATCGACGACCAGCAGTTTTTCGATCCGGTGGCGGTGAAGCAAGGCCCGCGCATGGTCCGGGTCCGCGCTGTGACGGACCGTCACCAGATTTTCGCGCGTCATCAGGTCGCGCACCGGCTGTTCCGGATCGGTCGCGAAGCGGACGTCGCGGTTGGTGAGAATGCCGATCAGGCGCTGCGACCCGCCTTCGACGACCGGCAGACCGCTGATACCGTGGCGTGCCATGATGGCGTTCACTTCGGCCAGGGTCTGGTCCGGTCCGACCGTCACGGGGTTGACCACCATGCCGGATTCGAAACGCTTGACGCGTCGAACCTGTTCGGACTGCTCCTCGATCGAGAGGTTCTTGTGAATGACGCCCAGACCACCCTGCTGGGCCATCGCGATCGCCATGGCTTCCTCGGTCACCGTGTCCATGGCGGACGAGACCAGCGGGATATTGAGCTCGATCCGGCGTGTCAGGCGCGAGCGCGTGGACGTCTGGGCCGGAAGTACATTGGACTCCGCCGGCACGACCAGGACGTCGTCGAACGCCAGGGCTTCGCGGATACGGCTGGAGTTCGATGCGGCGTAGGAATGGGGGGTTGACGTGCCAGCCATGAGGGGACCTCTTCACGAAAGAGATTAGGGCTCCCCTTGCCAAGGGCACCCGACCGATGGCGTTTCCCCATAGGCGGTGCCACCGGGGAAGGCAAGCAAAACACGCCGTTGTCCCGCGATCTTCATGGAGCAACGGCCAGAGGAGGCACGATGCCACGACCGCGCATTTATCTGGCCGGGGACCTTGTCTTCCGGCCGCAGGCCGAAGCGGTCTTCGCGCGACTGAAGACGATCGCGGCACGGTTCGGCCTCGACGGCGTGGCGCCGTTCGACGGACAGGCGGACGTGAAAGGGCTCGCGCCGGGTTTCGACACGATCATGACGATCGTGAAGGCCGACCGGGCCCTGATGGACCAGTGTGATGCCGGTCTGTTCTGTCTCGACCCATTCCGGCGCAGCGCTGACATGGACCCCGGTACGGCTGTGGAAATCGGCTACATGTTCGCACATGGCCGGCCGCTGGAGGGATACACGACGGACGGTCGGTCCTATCCGGACAAGGTGGCCGCCTACTGGCAGACGGCATGGCGGGTCCAGCTTCGCTCTCGGCAGGATACCGGGGATATCGGCTCTGGCGCGCTGGAAGACGGCGATGGCGTGCTCGCGCATTCCGAAGGCATGCTGCAGAACGGCATGACGGAGGGCTTTATCCGCCTCTCTGGTGGTGATGTCGCTGTCGCACCGACGTTGGAGGAGTCTTTCGCGGTTGCGGCCGAACGCCTCGCCCGGCGTCTCGACACCATCTGAGGCCGCAACCGGGGTGCTGCGCAGATGCAGCGTGCCTGAACACTCCGCGTTCTGGAGGTGCCGACGCCGGTCTCAGGCGTATGGTCTCAATGGCCCGCGTTTTTTGCCGCGCATGCGGCCAGAGTGCGCTCCAGAACCCCGGCGCGCGCTCTTTCGAACTCCGTCGGATGCAGCGGGTGCTGACGCAGTTCGTGCACCTCCTGGGCCGTGTAAGGCTTGGCCCCGGCTGGTGTGCTGGCGCCGCCGAGATCGAAAACGACGAAGTTCATGACCTGAGCGAGCAGCGCGTCGTCGCGTATGAGCGACATCGATACGTTCGGAACCTGCACGATATAGGCGCGACCCTCCGGCGAGCACAGATAGGTGCCGACATGGTCGCGCAGTTCCGGCACAAAGGTCGGACCGGACACCCCCTCCACGCCATGGCAGCCGCCACAGCGCATAAGGTATGTCGCACGCACGCGATCGAGTGCCCGGGCCTCATCCGCCCCTGCCAATACCGACAGGACGGTCAGAAGCCCGGCACCCAGACGCAGGAAGGCGCCAGACTTAAGGGATGAGCGCACCGAGACCCTTCCGTTCCGCGGCAACAGCGGATCCCGCCATGGGGGTGGCACGGGCCGCCGCGATGTCCGATGCCTCGAAGGTCGGCGCGGGCTTCGTATCGCCCAGGCTTGCGACATAGGTCAGGATCGCGGCGATCTGGTCGTCCGGCAATGCCTTGAAGGACGGCATGTAACCGACATAAGTGGTCCCGCTCGCCTGGATCGAGCCGGACAGGCCATTGACCAGAACGTGCGTAATGTAGGTCTTGCCGGCCGGGCTGGCGGCGATCTTGTCCAGACGGCCTTTCAGGGGCGGAAATTGTCCCGGTACGCCCACAGCGCCGCCCTGATGGCAGATACCGCAGTTGCTGCCGTACAAAGCGGCGCCGTCCGGGGCTGCCATCGCTGCCGGAACAGTGGCAAAGGTAACGGCAGCAGCGAGAGCGATCGATTTCATTCAGCGGTTCCTACGATAACGGCGGTTGAACAGTTGTACATCGCCGATGTGGTGCCGAAGCACCAGATGATGTCGTTATTGGCCTGCGGGCGATAGGACGGCAGGTCGCCGTCCGTGTTCAGACACGTCGCGCCGGCGTCGCATGCATCCTGACCACAACAGTCGCGATAGGCGATCAGATAGGACTTCGTGTCCTGCGGGTTGAAGCAGGTTCCGATCCACGACGTGGGCGAAGGCGCGGTACCCGGCGGGCATGTATGCACGCCGCCGCCACAGGTGGAGCACAGATTGCCATCGATGGCGCAGTAACGCCAGTAATCACAGGCATTCTGGTCCTTGGTTTGGGCCGACGCGGCGAAAGGGCTTTGCGGCTTGGCCGATGCCGCCTCCGCGCGCCGGACGGGCAGCAGCGGGAACGCCGGGATGGCACCAGCCACGAGCCCTACCCACGCCAGAACGCCGCGGCGCGACGCCGAACGCGCGACACCGCGTGCGAGGCGTTCGGTCAGTCCGTCAAACGACAGGGACTGGAACTCAGATCGCGGCATGAAGGCTCTCCTCCGCCCGTGCGGCGGTTTTTCCGGGCATGCTGCCGGCACTCGCCAGCATGTTTTCAAGATGGGCCCGTGTGTTCACCAGGCCCTTGGCGCGCAACGTGCCATGATCGTCGACCACGGCCGCGAACGGCAGTCGGCTGACCTGCAGCACGAGACCGAGTTCCGGGCCGGTCACCAGCGGGGTGTCGCCGGTCGCATAAGCCTCGCGCAGCGCGTGCAGTTCGGGTGGCGTGCCATCGCCGATCAGCACCAGATCCATCAACCCATCGCGCGCCATGGCGACTGCAATCGGCGTCACGCGGCGGCAGATCGGGCAGTCCGACGTGATGAACAGCAACATCTGCCGGCGCCCCGCACCCAGATGTTCGCCCACCGGGAACGAACCACCCTCGAGCGTACGCATGACGATGCGGGGCAGCGCACTGCCGATGTCGAGCCCAGGCTGCGTCTGCGTGGCACCGATCGGCGCCAGACGCTCGTGCAGGATACCGATCTGGCGGGCCAGCGCGAAGACGATCAGTGCCAGCGCCCCGATCACAAGGAGGCTGATGACCTGTAAACCCATCAGGAAGGCCATCATGCTGCCGTCCCCGCAGGACGGGGCGACAGCAGCGCCGTGGCCACAATCAGAACGAACAGGCAAGCACCGCCCATGACATCCTCGACACGTGCGATGCCGTGCACCCGATCGCCCAGCGGCAGGGCCAGCGACAGTACGGCGCACAGTGCGGCACGGCCCACACCAGCCCACGTCAACCGTTCGCCGTCCAGTCCGGGAACACAGCCGCAGGACAGGTTTGTCCGCCCGCGGAGGATGTTGAAGGCCATCGCCAACGCAAAAACACTGAACAGAGCGAGTCCTGCGGCACCAAGGAGCCGCGACGGCATGCCGATCACGTATCCGGCGCCGAGAAGCACTTCGACCGCTCCCAGCGTCCATGCGGCAGGCTCGATCATCGCATCGGGCACGATCCGATAGGCCGCGAGCGTTCCAAGGAAATCGTCATGACGACGGAGTTTGTCCACGCCGGACGCAAGGAGCATGGCACCGATGGCGCCGGCGGCCACGACCACGCCACGGGCCGCTAGGGCGTCAATGGAAGGCACAAGCGCCACGACCGCTCACTCCCCGCCGGCGACGGTGAAGACCAGCGAGTCACCGAGATGCTTCATGGTGCGCTTGACCTGGCCGGTCTGGGCATCGGCGATGAACAGATCCCCGTCGTCATCGGTGGTGAACAACAGCGGCTTGCTGTCCTGCGTCACCCCAACCATAGCGCTGGGGCGGGCAAGGTGAAGACGACGCAACAATTTGTGCGCGTGCAGATCGAACACCCAGATTTCGGTCCCGGAGTCCTTGTGCGTCCAGAAGGTACCCTTGTGCATCAGCACGTAGAGCGTGTTGTCCGCACGATGGAGGGCCGCAAGCTGCCAGCCACCCGGCCGCCACGTCACCTCGAACGGCGCGCGCGAATCGCTGGCCGGCTTCATGCCGGCCGCCTGTTCGATCGACCACGGCGCGGCGATCGTCGGCGTGCCACCCAGTGCCGCGTCGTAGACCAGCCCACTGAAACTAATGAACGGCACATGGCCGTCCGCGGCGACTTCGGGGCTGTGCTCGAACACCGGATCCCGATCGGGCGCAAAGAACGACGGCGTGTGGGTCACGGCCGGTTTGGCCACGTCGGCCGAATCGACATTGACCAGAGACCCGTCAGCGCAGACCGACGAAAATCCGGTGCCCCCCCATGGATAAACCAGCGCGCAGCCCGGGGTATCGATCGTCCCCAGCAGCTTGCCCGTCTTGGCCTCCAGCACATGAACGCCGTTGGTGGGGCTCATGTCGCCGATATAGATGCGCGAATCATTGGCCGACAGCGCCATGTTCGGCTTCTTAGGCGTGACGAGCGCGCGTCCGGGCAGTTCGATATCCGTGGTGACGGTCAATGCCTTCGGATCGTATCCCGCCAGCAGGTCATAGCGTTTGCCGCGGTTTCCGTGTGCCCACGTGGTCTCCGCCACATGGATCGCACCGGTCGCCCGCTCCGCCACGAAATTGGCGTTATACGCGGCCTGCACCATGCCCAGCAGCCGCCCCTGATCCGCGTCGACGATCAGGACACGACCGTCCTTGGCGTGACGATAGACAGGGTCTTCGATGAAGACCACATGCGGCCCGATCGCGGGAAGCGTCGCGATATCGTTCTCTTCGGTCTGAAGAATCGGATCCGACGCAGAGGCCGGTCCGGCATGGGCAACGGAGACACATGTCAGGGCGGGCAGAACGGCGCAGCGCGCAGCGCGCATAACAAAGCCGACAGCGCGACGCGAACGTCGGAAAACCAGCATAACAGACGTATTCCTTGGCCTGAATCGTTACGCATTTTGACGCGAAAGCGCAACGAAGGCAAGGCGGCCCCGACGAAATTTCATACCTGCGGCTTCGCACGCCGGACGGACGTACGGCGCCGCGCCCGCATTTTTTTTGACACTGTAGGGTAAGTGTTCTGGCTGGGGGACCTGGATTCGAACCAGGGCTGACCGGGTCAGAGCCGGTAGTTCTACCGCTAAACTATCCCCCAAGCGGTGGAGCATCAGAGATGCCCCGGGAACGAGGGGGCTGATAGCACCCGATCAGAGGGCGTGCAAGCGTCTGACAGACAGAATCGGTGCCAAAGCCGCATTTTATGCGTTCACCAATGACAAGAGAATTTGCTTGCTCCGCAACGCACCGTCCCTGACACTCCGAGACAAAAGGGGTCTCACTCATGACGACCAGTCTTGGCTGGCAAAAACGCCGCCCGCCCCATGGCGCCCCGTCGCGCGGGGCGGCCCGACGCGACACGCAGCCGCCTCTGTTCGCGGCGCTTGATCTCGGCACCAACAATTGCCGTTTGATGATCGCTGCCCGGTCGGAGACGGGATTTCGCGTCGTCGACAGTCTCAATCGCTCCGTTCGCCTTGGAGAAGGGCTTCAGGAGAGCGGTCGCCTGTCCGATGTCGCCATGGAGCGAACGCTCGACGTGTTGCACGACTGCGTGGCGCGGATCCGCCGCCGCAATCCCGGCCGCGTGCGCGCGGTCGCCACCGAAGCCTG
>NZ_JABXXR010000044.1 GCF_013376175.1 Ameyamaea chiangmaiensis | reverse complement strand
CGGTGGCCGGGACGCTGTCGGGCTGGGACGCGGCGCTGCGCTTGAGTGAAAGCGTGCGTCCCGCGCTGCCGCTGGCGCGCCTGTTACGCGACGCCATCCATCATGCGCGGGCAGGCAGCGTCGTGACCGCCGGCCACGCGCGGCTGGCACGGGACAAGGCTTCCGAACTTGCGCATGTGCCCGGTTATGCCGCCCTGTTCATGCCGGATGGACATCCCCTGCGTGAGGGGGATGTGTTCCGCAATCCGATGCTTGCACGGACCCTCGAGCGACTGGCGCGGGATGGGCTAGCCGATTTTTATGACGGTGCCGTTCTGGCCGATGTCGTGGCTGATCTGGCCGCCGTGGGCAGCCCGCTGGTCGAGGGTGATTTCACCACCCATGGCGCGCGGGTCGTCCCGGCGCTCGAACTGGCGATCAGTGGTGCGCGGCTGTTCAACGCGCCGCCGCCCACGCAGGGCCTCGCGTCGCTGCTGATTCTGGGCATCGCGGACCGACTGGCCAAAGGGCAGGGCGAGGACTTCACCCATATTCATGCCCTGGTCGAAGCGACCAAGCAGGCGTTTGCGGTCCGGGACGCCGACGTTGGTGACCCAGCGTTCATGCAGACGCCGGCGCAGGCCATTCTGAACGACCCCGCGGTGATCGACGGCATGGCGGCCAACATCGACATGGCCCGCGCCGCGCCGTGGCCGCAGCGTGATCATCCCGGCGACACGGTCTGGCTGGGCGCGATCGACAGTGACGGTCTCGCGGTGTCGATGATCCAGAGCACGTATTTCGAATTCGGGTCGGGGGTCGTTCTGCCCCGGACCGGTATCGTGTGGCAGAACCGGGGCGCGAGTTTTCGTCTGGTGGATGAGGGTTGGAACGCCCTGCGGCCGGGGCGCCAGCCGTTTCACACGCTCAATCCCGCCGGGGCCCGGCTGAAGGACGGGCGCGTGATGGTCTATGGCACCATGGGCGGGGAGGGGCAGCCGCAGACGCAGGCGGCGCTGTTCTCCCGTTATGTCTGGCATGGCATGGGCTTGCAGGATGCGGTCACCGCGCCGCGCTGGCTGCTTGGCCGCACATGGGGGCAGGACAGCATTTCCTTGAAGTATGAGGATCGTTTCGCGCCGGACGTCATCACGCAATTGCAGGCCGCGGGACACGCGATGGAGCGCGTGGCGCCGTTCACATCCCTGATGGGCCATGCGGGTGCGGTCGTGCGGCATGCCAGCGGCGTTCTGGAAGGTGCGACCGACCCGCGCAGTGACGGGAGTGTGGCGGCATGGTAGAGGGCACCTATCCACGGGACATGGTGGGCTATGGCGCGCATCCGCCCGATCCGCGCTGGCCGGGCGCGGCACGGGTCGCCGTCCAGTTCGTCCTGAATTACGAAGAAGGTGCCGAGAACGCGGTCCTGCACGGAGATGCAGGGTCGGAGGCGTTTCTGTCGGAGATGATTGGCGCGCGGTCTGTGTCGGGCGCGCGGGCCATGGCGATGGAAAGTCTGTACGAATATGGCGCGCGGTCCGGTTTCTGGCGGCTCCATCGGCTGTTTGTCGAACGCGGCCTGCCGCTGACGGTCTTCGGTGTCGCGCAGGCGATGGCCCGCAACCCCGACGCCGTTGCGGCCATGCAGGGGGCGGGGTGGGAAATCGCCTCGCACGGTCTGCGCTGGATCGATTATCAGGACGTGCCTGAAGCCGTCGAGGTCGCCCACATCCGCGACGCGATCGCCCTGCACACACGTCTGACGGGCGCGCGTCCCCTGGGCTGGTATCAGGGGCGGACCAGCCCCAACACCGCGCGCCTCGTGGCGCAGGAGGGCGGCTTCGTCTACGACGCGGACTCCTATGCCGACGACTTGCCGTATTACGATCGCCGGCATGGTCGCGCGCAGTTGGTCGTGCCCTACACGCTCGACGCCAATGACATGCGGTTCGTCGCGATCAACGGTTTTACCGAAGGCGAGCAGTTTTTCCGCTATCTGCGCGATACGTTCGACGCTTTGTACGAAGAGGGTGCGTCGGCACCCAAAATGATGTCGGTCGGGCTTCATTGCCGTGTGGCCGGACGTCCGGGAAGGGCGCGGGCGGTCGCGCGCTTCCTCGATCATATTCGCGGCCACGATCGCGTCTGGGTCGCGCGTCGCATCGACATCGCGCGCCACTGGCTGGCGGAGCATCCCCCATGACGGCGATGGACAAAGTCAACGCGCTCGGCCCGGAGGCCTTCATTGACGCGTTCGGCACCTTGTATGAGCACTCGCCGTGGGTGGCCGAGGGGGCTGCGTCCGCAAGACCGTTTTCCGATGCCGAGGCGATGATCGCCGCGATGAACGATGTGGTGGCACAGGCGGGGGAGGCGGCACAACGCGCGCTGGTGCGTGCGCATCCGGAACTGGCGCGCCGGGTGGGTGTGGACCCCGATCTTACGCAGGCCTCCCGCGAGGAGCAGCGATCGGCGGGTCTGGATCGTTTGTTGCCCGAGGAATTCGCGCGTTTTTCGGCGCTCAACGCCGCTTATCGCGAAAAATTCGACATGCCGTTCGTGATCTGCGTGCGTCTGACCGACAAGGCGGGTATCCTCGTGGCCATGGAGCATCGCCTGACCCTGTCGCCGGTGCAGGAACTGCATACAGCGCTTGAGCAGATTGGCCATATCGCCGGGCTGCGTCTGAAGGATCATCTCTCAACGGTGGGGGTGTGATGGCGACGTTGTCGACGCATGTGCTCGATCTTGTCGCGGGCGTTCCGGCCCGGGGCGTGCGGCTCTGGCTTCACGGCGACGGCGGACAGTTGTTTGACGGTGAGACGAATGCCGATGGGCGTTGTCCGGAGCTTGCACGGATTGCCTCTCTCGCGGCGGGTCGGTATCGGCTGGAGTTCGCCGTCGCGCCCTATTTCCAGGCGCGCGGCGTTGTGCTTGACGATCCGCCGTTTCTTGAGATCGTGCCGATCTGTTTCGGTATTGCCGAGGGTGGGCGTGCCCATTACCACGTTCCCTTGCTGGTTTCGCCTTATGGTTTTTCGACGTATCGGGGCTCCTGAGGCGGCAGCGGTCGCGCTGCTGCTGGTGACAGGCGTTGCGATCGATGGCCGTGCCCGGGCTGCCGCAGTGGCCCTGTCGCCTCGGGCGGAACTGGGGAAGGCGTTGTTCCGCGATCCAGTCCTGTCGGCATCGGGGCGCATGTCGTGCGCGTCGTGTCATGACCCCGCCAATCACTATGCGCCCAGCAACGATTTCGCAGTGCAGCGCGGGGGGCTAGACGGCCATCTGTCGGGTGTCCGGGCGGTTCCGACCCTGACCTACAAGGACGAGGTCCCGGATTTTGACATTGCTCTGGAAAATCCTGATGGATCGCAAAGCGCCCCCGGTGGGGGCCATGACTGGGACGGTCGCAAACCTGATATCGCCGCGCAGTCCCTGGTCCCGCTTCTGCAATCGTTTGAAATGGCGAACAAGGATGCCGCGGAACTCGTCGACCGTGTCCGGGGGATACCACGCTATCGGGATCGTTTCACGGCGGTTTTCGGTGCCGATATTTTTGGCCGTACGGACAGGGCGTTCGGTGCGATTGGTCTGGCGCTTCAGGCATATCAGCATGAGGATGCGAGTTTCCATGCTTATACCAGCCAGTATGATTACTACACGCGCGGCCTTGCGACGTTGACGCCGGCGCAGGCACGCGGCATGGCCCTGTTCAATGACCCCGAGCGCGCGAATTGCGCCGCCTGTCACACCGCCGGGGTCGGGCCGGGCGCGGGGGGCAGCATGTCGTCGGGCCAGTTTACCGATTTCTTCTTCCGTGCCCTTGGCGTGCCCCGTAACGACACGATCGATTATCGGCCCTATGGTGGCTACGACATGGGGTTGTGCGGTCCGCTGCGCACTGATCTGACCCCGGCACGGGCAGCGGGAAACGCACAGTTTTGCGGCCTGTTCATCACGCCGACGCTACGGAACGTGGCAAGCCGACACGTGTTTTTTCACAATGGACGCTTTACCCGGCTACGGGATGCGGTGGCGTTTTACTTCACGCGCGATATCACGCCGCGTCGCTGGTACGCAAAGGCGCCGCGCTATAACGATCTGCCGCCGGCGTTGCGCACCAATGTCGATCACGCCGACATGCCGTTCACGAACCAGAAACCGGGTGCCCGCCCGGTGGCGAACGACCGCGACATCGATGATATCGTGGCCTTTCTCGGCACGCTGACGGATGGCTACGACGTCAAACGTCAGCGTTACGACACGTCCACGCCCGGGGACGGAGCGCGCGACCGATAGCGCGTCTGCCCCCGGCGCCCAACCCAGAGCAGGATCGGCATCGCGGCGCGCAGCAGGCACGGCATCGCAAGGCACAGATTGGCAAACACGCCGTCGCTGCGGCTGGGGAACGTCTCGGTTCGGGGATGGGTGCACAGGCGGGCAATGCGGCGCGCCATGGCATCTGCGCTGACGGGTGGGCTGACGAAATTCAGTATCGAGCCGCCCTCGGACATTTCGCGCGCGAACATGGGCGTTTCGACCGCGCCGGGAAAGATCGAGGAGACGCGAATGGCGCGCGGCCGGAGTTCGGCGCCCAGAGACAGGGCGAGCGCGCGCAGGCCGAATTTCGTCGCGCTGTAGAGTCCGGCGCCGGGTAGGGCGAGTGCGCCAGCCATCGAGTTGACGAACACGATGTGCGCGCCGGCCGGCATGAGCGGCAGCAGCCCGGTGGTCAGCACGGCGGGCGCGGTCAGGTTGATGGCGATTTCGTGCTCGACCTGCTCTGCCTTGAGCGCGGCCACGGTGGAGGGATGAATCACCCCGGCGCAGTGAACCAGCAGATGCACCGGCCGCTCCCATGCCCTGATGATGGCGCAGGCGGCATCGATGCTGGCCACTGCCGACAGGTCTGCGTCGACGCGGAGGACACCGGCCTCGTCGAACGGCGTTTCGGGCCGCACGAAGGCCGCGATCTCGAACCCGGCGGCTTTCAGATGCGGTATCAGGGCGCGGCCGATCCCGCCGGACGCACCGGTAAGAACCGCCAGACGTGCGGTCGATGTGCTGGAGCGGGACGAAAAGGGCATGCGCAGCACCTAGACAGGAAAACGGTGCAGGAGGAAGGCGACAATGCAGTGGGCCTGTCAACCCGCGGCGGTGTGGCTTAGGGTCTCGGTGGCCGAGGTCCGGCAGCACAACCTCTGTGCGTTCGCATACTCGGCGTGCACGGGAGGGACGAGTGTTCGGATGCCCCGGATCAGTGTCCCTCCAGGCCGTGTTTCCAGCGATTGCCGCCCGCCGCTTTCGTGGCCCGCAGGGCGAGGCGCGCGCGTTCAAACATGGACTCCAGTGGCTCGTGGCTGTCCGGCGCGCGTGTCGAAAAGCCGATCGACAGGTTCAGCCTGTGCGCGGTGTCGAGCATCATCGGCAGACCGTGACGGCAGATCTGATCGGCCCGTTCGGAGACGGTGAACTGGTCGGCCGTCTCCAGCCAGATGGCGACGGTGTCACCCCCGACGCGTCCCAGCACATCGGCCGGACGTACGATCTCGCGCAGGATGCGGATCAGTTCCCGAAGGGCAAGGTCTCCGGCATCGAGACCGTTGGCCTCGTTGAACGCACCTAACCCGTCCACCGCGACCAGCATAAGGGTGGCGGGGAGATGGCGCTGGTCAAGGCGCGGCAGGGTGCGGCTGACATATTCAATGAAGCCTCGTTCGTTCAGCGCACCGGTCAGGACGTCAAAGCGCGCGTCGTTGAGTAACTCGGTCACGACGAGATCGAGTTCCAGCACGGTCGCGATTACGGACAGGGCCGAAAAGGCGACCAACGCCACGGTTTCGTCCCAAACGCCCCGCTCGGGGCGTTGCAGCCGGAGTTCGAGTGTTCCCGCGCACCGCACGCGCAGGCGCACGATGATAAGGCTGCCGTGCGGGTCCTCGGCCAGAACGGCGTGTTCGTTTCGAAACCGCGTACTCTCCGAGGTGATGCGCGGGGTGGCCTGTCCCGCCTCGCCCGTCTGTTCCAGGATCGTGTTCGGGTGGTGGAGCGGGGCTTCCGCGCCATTTGGCTCCGGCGATTCTGTGAAATCGGGTTCGTTACGCAGGCTGGCGAAGGTTGCCCCCAGCGTTGTTGCCAGCGTGCGCAGCGCGGGTTCGATACCGCGACGCGGCAGAAGCGCGCCGCGCATGCAACCGCCGATCTGCGTCAGCATGCGCGCGTGTGTCAGGCTTGCGGACTGTGCTGCGGGGGCGTCCGGAAGAAGGACCATGATGCCACGATTACCCTGCTGCACACCGGCGGCGTCCCTGAACGGTGTGACGCTCAGCATGGCACGGCAGGTGTGTCCGTCCGCGTCCCGGCAGCGAACAAGCTGGCGTGGTGCCGGGCGCCGTGTCTGCATCATGGCCGCGGCGACAGGCTGATCGGGTGCCAGCAGGATCTGCGCGGCGGACAGCCCCTGTACCGCCTGCTGCCGGTGGCCGAGCGCACCGTCCGGCTCGATCCGCGACAGCCGGCCACCGCGATCGGTCTCGAACACGAGATCGGCGATACCGACGGCAAGCCGATGCCAGCCATCGCCGGTTGTCGGGGCCACGGGGGCGGGGGAGAACGCGGTTGTCGGTGAAGGGCCGGTCATGTGATGGGGTTAGGCCCAATTGGTTGCCGAACGATTAATCAGCGGGACGATCGCGCGTATTTCCGCATGGAGCTCTGCGTTGACATGCGGGGCCGCCGTGCCCATGGTCCGGCAGTGTCCGCGCGTGTCGTGGATCACCTGTCATTTTACGCCGTGAGCCCGCGCTGCCGCGTCTCCCTCCGTCCAAGGACTTCGCACTTTCATGACCGACGATATTCTCCGCGCCCGGATCAATGCTGTGTGGGAGCGCCGCGCGGAACTGTCACCCGCCACGAAAGGCGACGATCGTGCCGCCGTGGATGCGGCGCTGGCGGCGCTCGATTCGGGGCGACTGCGCGTGGCATCGCCGACCGAGGCGGGGTGGGTGGTCAACGAATGGCTGAAGAAGGCGGTGCTGATGTCGTTCCGTCTGTCTGACAGCGCGCCGATCGCAGGCGCGGCGGCCGGTGCGCCGGCCTACGACAAGGTGCCGCTGAAGTTCGCCGACTGGGGCCAGTCGCAGTTCGAGGCCGCCGGCAGCCGCGTCGTGCCCGGCGCCGTCGTCCGCTATTCCGCGCACATCGAGCCGGGCGTGGTGCTGATGCCCAGCTTCGTCAACCTGGGCGCGTATGTCGCGTCGGGAACGATGATCGACACGTGGTCCACGGTCGGGTCATGCGCACAGATCGGCCGCAACTGTCACATCAGCGGCGGCGTCGGCATCGGCGGGGTGCTGGAGCCTTTGCAGGCCGCACCCGTCATCATCGAGGACGACTGCTTCATCGGCGCGCGATCCGAGGTTGCCGAAGGTGTGGTCGTCGAGCGCGGATCGGTGCTGTCGATGGGCGTGTTCCTCGGTGCCTCGACCAAGATCATCGACCGGGAGACGGGCGAAGTGTTTGTCGGCCGTGTGCCGGCCTATTCCGTGGTCATCCCCGGCACGCTGCCGTCGACGCGCACGCTGCCGGACGGGTCCCCGGCGCCGTCCCTCGCGTGTGCGGTGATCGTCAAGCGCGTGGACGAGCGCACGCGTTCGAAGACGTCCATCAACGAACTGCTGCGCGACTGAGGAATGGCAGACGCCATGTCCTCGTTGTCCGTCGCGGTCGAACTGGCGCGTGCGCTGATCCGCAACGCGTCGGTGACGCCGGATCGTTCCGGTGCACAGGGGCTGCTGGCCGATCGACTGGCGGCGTCGGGGTTCGAGGTGTTCGCCCTGCCATTCGGCGAGGGCGAGGCTTTGACGCCTAACCTGTTTGCGCGTCTGGGTCGCGGCGCGCCCCATCTGTGCTTTGCCGGTCACACGGATGTCGTGCCCCCCGGCGATGCGGCTTGGAGCACCGGTCCATTCGACGGCACGGTGCGCGACGGACGTGTGTACGGCCGGGGTGCGTGTGACATGAAAGGCGGCATCGCGGCCTTTGTCGCCGCCGCCGAGGCCTATCTGTCCCGCCATGGGACACCGCGCGGTTCCATCAGTCTGCTGCTGACCGGGGACGAGGAAGGGCCGGCGCGTTTTGGCACCGTCAAGGTGCTGGAATGGATGGCCGCGCACGGCCACATCCCCGATTTTTGCGTAGTGGGCGAGCCCACCAACCCCACGTGCATGGGGGACATGATCAAGGTCGGCCGGCGGGGCAGCATCAATCTGCGGATCGAGGTCGAGGGTGTTCAGGGGCACGTGGCCTATCCGGACCGGGCCGACAACCCGGTGCACCGGCTGCTGGCCATCCTCGGCGCGCTGACCGCGCGTCCATTGGACGACGGCACACCGTGGTTCCAGCCGTCCTCGCTGCAGGTGACCAGCGTTGATGTCGGGAACACAGCCACCAACGTCATCCCCTCCTGCGCCAGCGCGGCGGTCAACATCCGCTTCAACGACCTGCACACCGGCGCGTCGCTCGCCGGATGGGTCGAGACGGTATGCCGCCAGTACGCGCCCCGCGCGCGCGTCGAGAGCCGCATCAGCGGCGAGGCGTTTCGGACTGAGGCGGGCGCGGAGGTCGGCCTTCTTGCCGACGCGGTCGAGCGTGTGACCGGGCGCCGTCCCGCACTGGACACCGGCGGGGGTACGTCGGACGCGCGCTTTGTTGCGCAATACTGCGCGGTGGCGGAATTCGGTCTGGTGGGTGCAAGCATGCACAAGGCGGACGAACACGTCGCCATTGAGGATCTGGTTGCGTTGACCGCGATCTACGACGATTTTCTCGAAAGGCTCATGGCGTGATGGCGGGCAGGAATTCCGGGCGCTCCGGTGGCCCGCGCGGCGGGGTAGGCGATATCGTGCGCGGCATGATGCTGCTGGGCCGTGGCAGTGCCTCCGGCATGGGGTTTTTCGGCGGGACGGTCGACGCCTTCCTCAATGCGCTGGCGCCGCAGCTGGCGTGGCAGATCGTCATTTCCGTTCTGATGCTGGCGCAGTCGCCAGGCGCGATGAACCTGACGAAGGCGCTGCTGCTGCTGTGTGGCGTGCTTCTGCCGCCTGTCGTCACCCACCGGCTTGCGGTTCTGTGGGGGCGCGAGGACCGGTGGCTGCGCTATGCCACCGCGTCTCTGTGGTGTGACTGGCTGACGCTGTTCGTGTTCGTGGTGGCGTTGATGCTGTGTCTGGCGCTTTTGTCGAGCCTGATGGCCCCGGCATTGGTGATCGGCATTATCATCGCGTCCAAGACCTATGAATTCTGGCTACGCTGGTTCGTTGCCAGAACGGGCCTTGGTCTGGGGGGTTGGCAATCGCTGACGCTCGTTCTGAGCGTGCTGTTCGCCCTTCTTGCGCTCGACGCCCTGGCGCTGCTGCTGCCGCCGCACTATGACGCCTGGCATGATCTGCTGACGTCGCTTCAACGTCGGGGCCGTTGAGGCTGAGCGCCATGCGGGGTGGCACCGCGTCCGATTGGCGAGCGGCGCCTTTGCTCGACCGAGTGGGGCAATGGGCCACCCTGTGTCTGCCGCTGTTCCTGACGCATTGGCGCGGTGTTGCGGAAGGCCTGATCGACGGCCTGGCGGTCGTTTTTCTGCTGCGATCGGCGATGCTGGGCGACTGGTGGTGGAGCCGGTCGCCGTGGTTCGCGGCGTCCGTGCTCTGGTGGGTCTGGACCGTGCTGTGCAGCCTGCCGTTCGCGGGGATGGGTACCGGCGGAGAGTCGTTCCTGCAGGCCGTGATGCTGGTACGGTTTCCGGTGATGGTCGCCGCCCTGTCGTGCTGGACCTTGCGTGATGCGCGCATGCGGCGGTGGATGGCCGTGATCGTGTCGGGATGCGCGGTGTATATCGCACTACAGATCGTGTTTCAGGCGGTTGCCGGGTTCAACATGTTCGGCGACGTGCCGCCGCCGGACGGCACCCTGACCGGCCCCTATCGCGAGCCCCGGGCGGCCGCCCCCCTCTCGCGGCTGTTGCCCCCCGTGGCGTTTCTGGCCTGTGCCCTGATCCGCGCGCGCGTGCATCGCGCGGCGCCCCGCTGGATGGCCACGGCGGCCGTGCTTCTTGCCGGATGCGGCGTCATGGTACTGGCGGGACAACGCATGCCGTTGCTGCTGACCGGGATGGGGTTGCTGGCCGGCGCCTTGATCCTGCGCGAATTGCGTGGTCCGGCACTGGGGGTGCTGGCCTGCGTGCCGTTGCTGGTCGGTGCCCTGTCGGTTGCGCGGCCAGCCGCCTTTTTCCATCTGGTGATGAAGTTTCGTGCGCAGATGTCCGACTTCGCGGCATCGCATTACGGCCTGATTTACGATCGGGTGCTGGTCATGGCGGGGGCAAATCCGCTGACCGGCCTTGGCTTCGATGCGTTCCGCTACTTCTGCGCCGACCCGAGGTTCTTCGCGCCGGGCCCGTTCGGCACACGGCCGGACGGGGGCGGCGCCGGGATCTGCGTGCAGCATGCCCATAATCACTACCTGCAGGCGTTAAGCGATTCCGGCGTACCGGGCCTGATCCTGTTCGCGGCGATGGTGGCCGCCTGGCTTACGACGCTGGCGCGCGGTCTGGGGGACGGACGGCAGGCGGCGACAACGCGCGCATGGCGGGTCGGACTGTTCGTCGCGGTTCTGATCCAGGAGTGGCCGCTGGCCTCGTCCTCCGCGTTCACCAACATGCCGCTGGGTGGATGGGCGTTCATGCTGCTGGGGCTGGGACTGGGCGAGTATAATGCCTATATGGCTGCGCAGGCCGAGCAGACGGAGGGAAGAGAACATGTCCGAGACCATCGCTGAAACGCAAGCCCGGGGGGCAGGCGCTCTGGTTCCGGTGACGGTGCTGACCGGCTTTCTGGGGGCGGGCAAGACGACGCTGCTCAATCATATCCTGACCGCCGAACACGGCCGTACCTACGCCGTCGTGATCAACGAGTTCGGCGAGCTTGGCGTGGACAACGACTTGGTCGTCGATGCGGACGAGGAAGTGTTCGAGATGAACAACGGGTGCATCTGCTGCACCGTGCGGGGCGACCTGATCCGTATTCTGGGCAGCCTGATGAAGCGGCGCGGCCGTTTCGACGGCATCATCGTCGAGACGACCGGCCTGGCCGACCCGGCCCCCGTCGCGCAGACGTTTTTCGTCGATGAGGACGTGCGTGCGAAGACCCGCCTCGATGCCGTGGTCACCGTCGTCGACGCATGCAACGTCCTGACCACCCTGGCCGAAAGCCCCGAGGCGACGAACCAGATCGCCTTTGCTGACGTGATCATCCTCAACAAGACCGATCTGGTCGATGAGGCCGGACTTGAGGCGATCGAGGCCCGGATCCGGCGCATCAACGCAAACGCGCCGGTTCATCGAGCGCAGCGGGGCAATGTGCAACTGACCGATATTCTCGACCAGGGCGGTTTCGATCTGGAGCGTGCCCTGGCCCGCGTGCCCGATTTCCTCGAGGACAGCAGCCATGAGCATGACGACGACGTCAGCAGTGTGTCGTTCACCGTGTCGGAACCGCTCGACGCCGCGCGTTTTCAGGCCTGGATCGGCGCGCTGCTGCAGGAGCAGGGGGCGGATATCCTGCGTGCCAAGGGCATCCTGAACTACGCGGGCGAGGACCGCCGCTTTGCGTTTCAGGCGGTTCACATGATGGCTGACGGCGACTTTATCGGGCCGTGGAAAGAAGGCGAGCCGCGGGAATCGCGGCTGGTGCTGATCGGGCGCAAGCTCAACCGCCCGCGCCTGCGTCGTGGCTTCGAGAGCTGCCGCGCCGGATGAGCGACATGACGATGGAGAGTGGCATCCTCGCCGAACGGGGTGCCGAGCGGCAGTTGGGCGAGCATGTGATCGGCTGTGCGATCGCGCGCGACGGGCGCATGGCGGCCTTTGCCACCGCGGCCGGCGACGTGACGCTCGTGGCCCGGACGGCTGGCAACGACGCTGACTGGACGACTGTGCCGGTCCATGACGGCGCGGTTCTGTCGATCGCGGCCGACGCGGCACCGACGGGCTTTCTGACCGGCGGTGACGACAATGCCCTGCGCCGGGTGGCGGCAGACGGCACGGTGACGCAGATCGCGCGTGGTCGTCGCTGGGTCGAACATGTGCAGGCCTGGGTCAACGCGAAGGGCGAGGCGAAGTCGGGCCTTATCCTGTCCGCGTCGGGCAAGCAGGTCGAACTGCGCGATGGTTCCGGCGAGCGTGTCCTGAAGGTGCTGGAGCACCCGTCCACGGTCAGTGGCGTTGTCTTCGACGCCAAGGGCAAGCGGATCGCGGCGTCGCACTACAACGGTGCGTCGCTGTGGTTCGTCAACGCGAAGGTCGACACCCCGCGTGAGCTGGTGTGGAAGGGCAGTCATATCGGCGTCGTCCTTCATCCGGAGGGCGAGGCGCTTGTCTCGTCGATGCAGGAGAACGACCTGCACGGCTGGCGTCTGTCGGACGGCCACAACATGCGCATGAGTGGTTATCCGCAGAAAGTGCGCTCCATGGCGTTCTCGCGCGGTGGCAAATGGCTCGTGACGTCGGGCGCCGATGCCGTGGTGCTGTGGCCGTTTACCGGCGGCGGTCCGATGGGCAAGGCTCCGACGGAGCTCGCGCGGGTGGATGGTGTGTTCTGCACGCGCGTGGCGTGCCATCCGCAGCATGATCTGGTGGCAGCGGGTTATGACAATGGCATGGTGGTGCTGGCCGAAATCGGCTCTCAACGGGTGTTGCCGATTTGCGAGCCCGGGCGCGGGGCCGTGACGTCGCTGTGTTTCAGCCTCGACGGCGGATGGCTGGCCTTCGGCACCGAAGGCGGGACGGCGGCGGTGGTCGACCTCAGCGCGCGCTGAGATCGACGCCGGTCTCAGGCCGCCTTGCTGTCCGGCTCGGGCAGGGGGGGCGCGGGGGGAATGGGTCGCGGCGGTTCGGCGGCCGACAGGAAGCGGTCGGCCAGCGAACCGTAGAGCGGGTGCGGGCAAATGGTGCGCGACACGCCGAAGGCCAGAAAGGACGTGGCCAGAAGCGCCAGCGTTACCTGCTGGTTGTCGCACATTTCCATTACGATGACCGTGGCGGTCAGCGGCGCCTGCACCACGGCCGAGAAATAGGCCACGGTGCCCAAAAGCACTACCGCGCCGGGAACGGTGTGCGGCAGGAAATGCTCGATCCAGCCTCCGATCCCCGCCCCCACGGCCAAGGACGGCGCGAAGATGCCGCCGGGAATGCCGGAGCAGTAAGAAATGACGGTCGCCACGAACTTCAGCACGAAGAACGTCGCCGAATAATGCACTTCGCCCGAGATGATCTCCCGCGCCTCGATATAGCCCGTGCCATAGGTCATGCCGCCCGAGGCAAGGCCGAGAATGGCCAAGGCAAGACCGCAGAGGGCCGCGAAGCCGACAGGATGATCCATGACGAACTTGCCCACGCGCCCAGGCAGGCCGGCCGAGACCCGGATCAGCAGGGACGAGAAGCACCCGCCCGCCACGCCGCCGATCAGCCCGCAGGTCAACACGGCCATCCAGCTGATGCCGATCGGCACATCGACATCGGTGTGGCCGAAGTAGGTGTAGTTGCCGACCAGCGCGATGGCGGTGACACCCGACAGAATGACGCCGGTCAGAACCGTGCCCGACGTGCGTTGCTCAAACGAATGGGCGAGTTCCTCGATCGCGAAGACGATGCCGCCGAGCGGCGTGTTGAACGCGGCCGACACACCGGCCGCCCCGCCGGCGAGGATCAGGCTGCGGTGGGCGCGCAGGTCGCCGAGCTTGAGCACGCGGCGCCCGAAGGCATGCATGATGGCGGCGCCGACCTGTACCGACGGCCCTTCGCGGCCGATGGAAGCGCCGCAGAACAGGCCGAGCAGGGTCAGCATGAACTTGGCAGCGGCGATCCGCAGGGACAGCACACGGTTGATCGTCTCGATACGTTCGAAATGAAGGCAGGCGATCGCCTGGGGGATGCCGCTGCCCTGCGCGCCGCGAAACCAGGTGCGGGTTACCCAGGTGATCAGGGCGAGGCCCGCCGGCGTCAGCGCGAGCATCACCCACGGATCCCAGTCCACCAGCCGGTGGCGCAGTTCCATCGCCTTGTCGGCGGCCAGTGCGAAGCACACCGACACCACGCCGACGATGACGGCGGCCGCCCAGTACGTCAGCGTACGGCGCCAGTGCGTCGTCTTCACACGGGCTGAGCGGCGCAGGTGTCGAATACGGTGCGGAGTCTTCAGGGTGCTGATGTCGGGTCGCATGCTCGAGCTTCGCGGGGTTTCATCTTCATCTAGCGTGGGTGGGGCCCAATGTTCCATCCCTGTTATGCCCCGAGCCCTCGGCGGTGGGTAAGCCTGCCCTGCGCCCCGCTCCGAGGTCAGGCAAGGACGATGACGCCGCGGTGCTTGGCCTTGCGGTCGGGTTCGACATGGATGTGGATCAGGGCGTTGCCGATATCGCGACGCAGGGCGGCCTCGATCCGGTCGCAGATCCCGTGGCTTTCCTCCACACTCATGGTGCCCGGCACCACGAGGTGGAACTCGATGAAGGCCATGGCGCCGACGATCCGCACGCGCAGGTCGTGCGCCTCGATCGCGCCGCGTGCGCTGGTGGCGATGATCGACCGGATTTCGCTCTGGGTCGCGACGTCGGGTGCTGCGTCCATCAGTCCGGAGACCGAGGCCTTGACCATCCCATACCCGACACGCAGCACATTCAGCGCCACGACCGACGACAGCACGGCGTCAAGACGCGCCCAGTGCGTGATGGGCATCAGCGCGACACCGGCCAGCAGGGCAAGGGACGTCCACACGTCCGACAGGATGTGCGCGCCAGCGGCGCTCAGGGCGGGGGAGCGCTGACGCCGTCCGGCGCGGATGACGATCACGGCCCAGAGCAGGTTGATCACGCCGCCGGCGAGGTTGAAGGCGATACCGTGCCATGGGGCATCGGGCAGGCGCGGCGCGCGCCACGCCTCGAAGGCCTCGCGCCCGATGACCAGCGCGGTGATGATCACCATGACGCCTTCGGCCACCGCCGACAGGTATTCGGCTTTGTGATGGCCATAGGTGTGGTTTTCATCCGGTGGCCGGCTGGCGACGGTCAGGGCCCAGAGACCGGTGATCGCCGCGACCACGTTCATGATCGTCTCGATCGCGTCCGACAGCAAGGCGATGGACCCCGTGACACGCCAGGCGAGGTATTTCAGGCCGAGCACCAGAAGACTGGCGACCAGGCTACCCCAGGCGATCGCGTTCTTGTCGAGACCGTCGAGAAAGCGGCTGGTGGGCATGGTCAGACGGCATCCGGGGGCGATAGCGCGCAGGCCGCCGCGCAGGCCACGCTTTCGACCTGCAAGGTGGCGTGCCCGATGCGAAAACGCTGGGCGAGCATGCCGCTGGCGGCTGCCAGCACCGCGTCGTCATCGCCCGCGCCGGTGCGGACCAGATGGGCGGTCAGGGCGGTCTCGGTCGTGCTCAGGGGCCAGATATGAAGGTCGTGCAGATCCGCGACACCGGGGAGGGCGCGCAGGCTGTCGGCGACGGCCGCCGGATCGACGCCTTTCGGCACTCCGTCCAGGGCCAGATCGAGCGAACGGCGGAGCAGCGACCATGTCGCCACCACGATCGCGACCGAGACGACGATGCTCGCCGCCGGGTCGAGCCATGTCCATCCCGTGGCCCAGATCAGGCCGCCCGCGGCGACGACGACCAGCGACATTACGGCGTCGGACATCATGTGGGCGAAGGCGCCGGCCACGTTCAGATCCTCTTTCGCGCCGGCCGCGAACAGCAGTGCCGTGCCACCGTTCACCACGATTCCGAGTGCCGCGACGATCATCACGACTGTGCCGCCCGTGGCGACGGGGTGCAGCAGGTGATCGATGGACTCCAGCACGATCCCGCCCGTCAGCAGCATCAGGACGATGGCGTTGCCCAGCGCCACGAGAATGGACGACTTGCGCAGACCGTAGGTGAAACGCGCGCTGGGCGCGCGCCGCCCCAGCGTCTGGGCGCCCCAGGCCGCTGCGAGCGCCAGGACATCGGACAGGTTGTGCCCGGCGTCAGCCAGCAGGGCGAGCGAATGTCCCCACAGTCCCCACAGTGTTTCCGCCGCAAGATAGGCGGTGTTGAGGGCGATGCCGATGGCGAACGCCGTCGAACTGGACGGGAGGGCGTGAACATGGCCCCCGTGCGCATGGCCATGCCCATGGTCGTGGCCATGATGATGCGCATGGTCGTGCCCGTCGTGGGAATGATGTGCGTCGTGCATCGGGCACCTTGTGTCGAAAACGTGCGTGAATGGGAAGTGGGCCGGGCGTGAACACCCTATCCTACCAAATCCCGCTCGCCTTGCGCGACCGTCCAAACACCGCCTGGCGTGGTCATGACGCTTGACAGCGCGTGCCGGGACGCGCTTGCACGACGACATGATCAGACTGACCGAAATCCGCCTGCCGCTCGACCATGCCCCCGAGGCGCTTCGTGCCGCCGTCTGCGCGCGGCTGGGCGTGGCCGAGGGCGACGTGCAGGCCGTGCAGGTGTTCCGCCGGGGCTACGACGCGCGGCGGCGGGGCGCGATCGAGTTTGTCTATACGCTCGACTGCCGGCTTCCCGACGAGGGCGAAGTTCTGACCCGCCTCGCTGGCAACGCGAAAATCGGCCCCACACCCGATACCACGTATCGACCCGTGTCCAGCCGGGGCAGCGAGGTCGCGGGCGCTCCGGGTTTCGTGCGGCCGGTGGTGATCGGGACGGGCCCGTGCGGCTTTATGGCCGCGCTCATCCTTGCCCAGATGGGTCTGCGCCCCATCGTGCTGGAGCGCGGCAAGCCGGTGCGCGAACGCACGGTGGACACGTTCGCGCTGTGGCGCCGCGGCGAACTGACGCCGGAGAGCAACGTGCAGTTCGGCGAGGGGGGCGCGGGCACGTTCTCGGACGGCAAGCTCTATAGCGGCGTCAGCGATCCCCGCCATTACGGGCGCAAGCTGATGGATGAATTCGTCCGCGCCGGTGCGCCGGAGGAAATCCTGACCGTCTCCAAGCCGCATATCGGCACGTTCAGGCTGGTCTCCATGGTCGAACACATTCGCGCGTCGATCGAGGCATTGGGCGGCGAATACCGGTTCGGCACGCGGGTGGAGGATTTCGTCATTGATCAGGACGTGTCCGGTGCGCGTCGCCTGACCGGGCTTGTGCTGTCGGACGGAACCACCCTCGCGGCCACGCACGCGATCATGGCGGTCGGCCATTCGGCGCGCGACACGTTCGAGGTGCTGCACGCGCGGGGCGTGGCGATGCAGGCCAAGCCGTTCTCGATCGGCGTGCGGATCGAGCATCCCCAGTCGATCATCGACGCGGCGCGGTTCGGACCGCAGGCCGGCCACCCGGCACTAGGGGCCGCGGACTACAAGCTGGTCCACAAGGCCAGCAATGGTCGCGGCGTCTATTCCTTCTGCATGTGTCCGGGCGGCACGGTTGTCGCCGCCACATCGGAGGTGGGGCAGGTCGTCACCAATGGCATGAGCCAGTATTCGCGCGCCGAGCGCAATGCGAACGCCGGGATCGTGGTCGAGGTCACGCCGGAGCGGGATTATCCCGACGGTCCGCTGGCCGGCCTTGCCTTCCAGCGGCACTGGGAACGCCAGGCCTTCGTCGCGGGGGGCGGGTCGTATCACGCGCCGGCGCAAAGGGTCGGCGATTTTCTGGCCGGACGTGCGTCCACCGCGCTCGGCACCGTGGAGCCGTCCTATCGTCCGGGTGTGACGCCCACCGACCTGTCGACCTGTCTGCCGGATTTCGCGGTCGAGGCGATTCGCGAAGCACTTCCGCATTTCGCCCGCAGCCTGAACGGCTTTGCGATGGAGGACGCCGTGATGACCGCCGTAGAGACGCGTACCTCGTCACCCGTGCGCATTCCGCGTGGACCGGACGGGCAAAGCGTGAACACGGCCGGCCTGTATCCGGCCGGGGAGGGCGCCGGATACGCGGGCGGGATCCTATCGGCCGGTATCGACGGCATCCGCATGGCCGAGGCGGTGACGACGGCGCTGTGCGGTGTGGAGGCCACCCTCTGACACCCCCGGCAGCAAAATGAGACATAGTTTGAAACGAATGGTGGCATCGACCGTCTAGATCCTGATGATCGTCGGATCGATCCGAAACTGGGGGAGTGCGTCGATGAAGCGCCGCTTGCTGATGGGACTGGGACTGGGCGGCACGATCGCCGCCGCGGCACGCGCGAAGGCCGCCACGCACGCCGACCCGGCGACGGAGCTTCCGCCCTCGCAAGGTGTCACCATCGATCGCGGTTATGGCCCGATCGGCGATTTCGAGGTCGTGGCGCGTTTCACCGGTCCGGGGCCGTCCGGGATCGTGGTTCTGCCCGACCAGCGGATGTTCGTCGGCTTTCCGCGCCATGCCAACGATCACGATGGCGCCACGCTGGGGGAACTGAAAGACGGTCGGATCGTGCCGTATCCCGATGCGGCGTGGAGCCTGCCGTCCGACCGCGCGCCGGCGCAGCGGCTGATCTCGGTCCATGGCATGACGATGGACCGGCGCGGTCGCCTCTGGCTTATCGATGACGGGAAACGGGCCGGACACCCGATCCCGGAGGGGGCGGCCAAGGTCGTCGGCATCGATCCGGCGACCAACGCGATTTTCAAGACGGTGGTCCTGAAGGCGCCCGTGCTGCTGCCCGACAGCCACATGAACGATCTGCGCATCGACCTGACCCATGGCGCGGAAGGAACGGCGTTCGTGACGGACTCATCGTTCGGCACGTCGCCCGCGCTGGTCGTGGTCGATCTGGCGACGGGGCGGCAGCGCCGGGTTCTGGCCGACCATCCCTCCACCCATGCCGAGCCAGGGTTCATGGCCGTGGTGGAGGGACGCCCGCTGGTCTACGATCCCAAACATCCGACCTTTATCGTGGGTGGAGCCGACGGCATCACCCTCAGCCCGGACAGCCGGACGGTCTATTATTCGGCGCTGACCAGCCGTCGTCTCTACAGCCTGCCAACCGAAACGCTCGCGAATTTTGCACTCGACGACGGGGTGCTGGCCAAAGCCGTGCGTGACGAGGGCGAAAAGGGCGTGGCGGACGGGCTGGCAACCGACGACCAGGGACGCCTCTACACGACCAATTTCGAACACGATGCGATCTTCCGCCGCGAATTGGACGGCACCTTCACCACGATCGTGCGCGACCCCCGAATCCTGTCCCCGGACGGAATCTTCGTCGATGGACGCTATGTGTATTGCACGCTGGGTCAGTGGAACCGCCTTGCCACATTCAATGGTGGTAAGGACATGCGTGTCGAGCCTTACGATTTGATCCGGGTTCCCCTGACGGACGCGGCCACTGCGACCGCCTACGGACCTGCCTCGAAATAAGCTGCAGTTGAACCTTACAAAAAGGACACCGGGTCGATATCGACATCGACCCGTGTGCTGCCGCCGGTCTTCACCATCGACAGCCACCGCCGCACGATCGGCTGCACGGCGATCGTGCGGCGCGCGCGCAACAGCAGACGCCGTCGGTGACGTCCGCGCAGCAGCGCCAGCGGCGCGGG
>NZ_JABXXR010000043.1 GCF_013376175.1 Ameyamaea chiangmaiensis | reverse complement strand
GCCGCGTCCGCCGCTGCTCCCCCGGCCATGACCGGCATGATCGCGTGGCGTTACCTGCCCGAGCCGTGGCGCGACGCGGCGCCCGGGCTGATCCGCACGATGGCCGGAGCGTGGGATTACCGGTGCGCGGCCCATGCCTATCTGACGCTGGTGCGCGGGGTGAGTCATCTGGCGCTGTTCGGCCGCACGCAGCCATGGGATCATCTGGCCGGCACCCTCATCCACGCAGAGGCCGGCGGCTACGCCGCCTGTCTGGATGCGACACCGTATGGCGCGCGCGCCGCCGGGCCGGGTCTTCTCTGTGCGCCCGATCGTGTGGGGTGGTCGGCGGTGCGCGGCCTTCTGGAGCCGTCGCTCTAGGCGCGGTTCAGGGACGTTACAGTTCTGCCCATTGGCGCAGCAGATTGTGGTAGGTGGAGGTCAGACCCAGAACCGCCGGGCTGTCGTCGGGCAGAGCGCGGCGCGTCTCGATGATCGCGCAGTCGAAATCGTACAGCAGCGCGCGCCGTGTATCGTCGCGCACCATCGACTGGCTCCAGAAAAACGACGCCCACCGGCTGCCACGGGTGATCAGGTTGACGCTGTGCAGACTGGTGGACGGATAGACGACCATATCGCCCGCAGGCAGCTTGACCTCGCGCGTGCCATACGTGTCCTGAATCACCAGTTCGCCCCCGTCATAGTCGGACGGATCGCTGAGAAACAGCGTCGAGGACACATCGGTGCGGATACGAAACCCGGTGCCGGGGATCGGCCGCACGGCGTTATCGACATGGGCGTGAAAATGCATGCCTTCGTCATAACGGTTGAAAAGCGGCGGATAGACCCGCAACGGCAGGGCGGCGCTGTTGAACGTCGGATTGCGCCCGAGCGCGCGCAGGACCATCTCGCCCAGTTCGCGACACTCCGGCGAATCCTGCGGCACCTGCAGATTGTTCTTCGCCTTGGCCGACTGCTCACCCGCCGTGACACGCCCGTCGGTCCAGACCGCGTGCTCCAGCCGCTCACGGCAGTGGCGGACCTCTTCGGCGGACAGAACGGCGGGAATATGGATCAGCATGGTAAGACGTCGCTCCGGGCAGAAGGCTCTCGGCTATGGGAGACGTTGCGCTCGGCCGACGCCTCCTGATGGAAAAAATCGTCCATTTTCGCGACGAACGCCACGGTTCCTTTGTCCCGGGCGACGGAAAAATGATGTTCGGCCTCCACGCCACGTCCTTCGTCGCGCAGGAAGCGGCCGAAATTGAAATGGGCGCGAAAATCGCCACAACGCGCACCGCGAGCGTAGTACGCCCGCGCGCGCGCGCGGTTACGACCCACGGCCCAGCCGTCCTCGTAAAATGTACCAATCATGTTGAACGACTTGCAATGTCCAAGGGCCGCCGCGCGGCGAAACCACGACAACGCGTTGTCCAGATCCCGGGCGCCCCCCCAGCCCAGACTCAGGCCGGTGGCGTAGTTATACATACCCCAGTCCAACCCGAGTGTCGCAGCGCGCTTATACCAGATCATCGCATCGGACGTGTTGCGTGGCGTTCCCCAGCCCAGTTCGCAGCAACGGCCGACCATATTGCAGGCCATCGGAACATTCACCGCCGCGGCGGCAAGAAACCAGTGCAGCGCGCCGGTTTCGCTGCGGGCAACGCCGATGCCGTTGAGCAGCATCTGCCCCACGGCAAGCTGAGCCTCCGGATCGCCAGCCCGGGCATGGGACATGGCGATGGAAAATGCTCTTTCGTTTGTATCAGAATTTTGCATTCAGTGTCACGAAGGCCGTGCGGCCGGCCGCCTGCGTTGCATAGTGGGTCGTATAGGCCTGACTGAAATATCTCTTGTTGGCGATATTCTGGATATTTAACTGCAGCGAGTAGTGCTTCCAGACACGGTAGTTGGCCATCATGTCGAAACGCCAGTAGCTCGGCACGAATTTGGGCACTGTGGGGGAGTCGGTGCCGTACACCTTGCTCATGTAATAGACGCCTGCACCCACTTTCAACTGGGGCAGAATGGCGTATGTATTCCACAGCGACAGGCTGTTGGCCGGCGTGTTGGGTGCGCGACGGCCGTTCATCAGGCCAGAGGCCGTCCCGGAACCGCCCGCTTCCATCAGACGCGCATCAAGATAGCTGTAGCCCCCGGTCATGTTCCAGCGATCCGTCAACTGCCCGTTGACGCCCACTTCAAACCCACGGGTCCTCTTCGAGCCACCGTTCGCAATACCGCCGGACGCCGTCGTGATCTTGAAATTCGTGCTATCAATCTGGAACAATGCGCCTGTTACCAGAATTCGGTTACGCAGGAACTGCCACTTCGAACCGACTTCGATGGTCCTGTCACGCTCCGGCTTCAAAACCGACCCGATATTGCCGCTCCGGTCAGCGCCAAGCGAAATATCGTCCGAGCCCTGACCGACCGAGTTCCCCGGTGGAATCGCCGCCGTAGCATAGGAGGCATAGATCGATCCGTTCGCCGTCGGCTTGTAGACCAAACCACCCTGATAGGTGAACAGGTTGTCGCCCCGACCGTACTCGCCTGCACGCGCTCGGTAGGTACTCTGAACATTATCAAGTCGAACACCAAAGTTCGCTTGCAGCTGAGGAAGAAACGTAATCGTGTCCGTCAGATAGACTGCCTTGGTGTCGAAACGCGTGCTGTTCGGATTCCCGGTCGGACGAACATCGCCGGTCCACAGGTCGCTCGCGTTCGGATTGAGTATGCTGGTGCAGGTGTGGGACGAAAACGCAAGGGCCGTAGCGCACCGTGTGAAATTGGTGCCCGTCGTCACGCTGACGCCGTTGACATAGGCGGTATAGTTATCGTTCTTGCCCTGCTCGCGCGTGAACTCGGTCCCGGTGGAAAACTGGTTTCTGAATCCGAAGAGATGGAACGTCCCGTAGAAATCGGTCTGGTTTGTCGCCGTATCGAACGTCGATATCCGGGAGTTGAGACGACGGTAGACATATCCGTAGTAAATATTGCCGTTACTGTCGTCAGGCATCGTCCAACGGTCGTTCTGGCGTGTCTCGGAGTACCGCGTCGTGTTGCGAAGATGCAGGTTGGCGCTGAAATCATGTTCCAGGCGCAACGTGCCCATGTCGATGGAATCGTTGTTGGAATCCCGATTAGTCAGTCCATACCAGGTATCAAACGGCACATTGATGGGCGCCCCACTACCGGTCGCCATCACGCGCGGCGCACCATTGGTGCGGGCCACGAATGCAGGATTGTTATAGGGAATCCCGACGTCAGGAACGTCACTATTCTGCATTCGGTAATACATCAGGGTGATTCGGTTAGGCGTCCCCAGTCCGAATGAGAGCGACGGCGCCACACCGTAACGGCGAAAATGCGCGGGCCCGCGACCGGCCTTGTCCTCATCATCACCCATCAGGTTCAGACGGAACGCGCCTGTGTCGGAAATCCGCCAGTTCCCGTCGAACGTCCCGCGCTTGTAATCCGCATTACCGAAACCGAGGCCGGCATCGATGGCGTTTTTAAGTTTCGGCATCTTGCTGTTGATGATGACCGATCCGCCGGCACCGGCACGCCCGCTGATGGCGCCGCTGTCGCCCTTGATGACGTCAACGGATTCAACGTTGAACGTCTCGCGCGACTGCGCACCCACATCGCGAAGCCCATCGACGAACGTGCTCGACTGGGAGTCGTACCCACGCAGGAAGGGGCGATCACCGACCGGGTTGCCGCCTTCGCCGGCACCCATCGTGATGCCCGGCACGTTACGAAGCGCGTCAGCCAACGTATTCGATGCAGTCTCGTCAAGTAACTGGCGGGAAATCACCGTAATACTTTTGGGCGTATCCAGCAGGGGTGCCGTGAACTTGGGCGAGCGCTGCCACTGGCCGATGACCTCGAGCTTCTCGTGCTCCTGGATCTCGCGTCCCTGGGTCACGCTTGTCGAAGCATGATGCTTTTTATGTTTTTCCGCATCCGTGTCCGTCGCCGCGAGCGCGAAAGAGTGCGAGCCGAACACCAGCGCCGCGCCGAATGTCAGGCCACCGGTCGTTTCGATTGTACCGCCGAGACTACGTCTCTTGTGAGTGTCCATTGTATCCGATCATCCGGGGCACACGCCCCCATTGGGAGAAAACGACGTTTTCTGTTAGTGATAATCATTCTCAAATTGTCCATATGAAGAGACGACTGGTCTGTCAACCTGGAAACACGCCGTTACGAACCGAAATACGCCACCCGTTGCAAAAGCGTCGGCATGCGGCGTTCAGGTTACGCCGAAGGCGCGCATCTTGCGGTACAACGTCGCGCGGCTGATCCCCAGGCTGCGGGCCGCGGCCATCACATCCCCGCCCGATGCCACAAGCGCCGAACGCACGACGCTTTCCTCCGCCTTCTGAAAACTCATGGCTTCACCAGCCTCAAGCTCATGCAGCAACTTCGGCCGTTCGGCGATCTTGTCGTCGGTCCAGCCGATCAGCGCGCGCGCCGCCCGCGTCGCGCCCGTTACCTCTCCGCAACCGTTGATCGACACCAGCGGGGACGAACACCCCTCCGCCGTACCCAGCGTCAGGATGCTTTGGCCAACATGGCAGTCCCGAAACAGCGCCTCCTCGATACGCCGCCCGGACTGAAGCAGCATCTCCATCACCAGAGGCGCGAGCGGACGCGTGCTGTTTCCGTTCAGGGCCGCGAGGTTGAGGGCGCCGACCACGCCGCCCTGGGCATCGAACAGCGGCACGGCATAGCTCGCCAGAAGCGAAAAGCAGTAGCGCCAGTGTTCCCCCTGCCCCAGAAAGATGGGACGGCATTCACGCACCGCTGTTCCCACGCCATTGGTCCCGGCCACAGCCTCGTCCCATATGGCGCCTTTCTGCAGGTGCATCCGGCGGCTGACCGGCACATGCGTGCTGTCGACCGCACGCGCCAGGATCATCGCGTTGGCGTCCGCCAGCAGCACCATCAGACCCAGCCCCTGCACCAGCGAGAAAAGCCGCCGCATTTCACCCGTTGCCGCCCGCAACAGCAGGCCGGAGCGCGCGCTGAGATAGCGGAACTCCGCCCCGCTCAGCACATCGGCCACCCAGCCCTGCGCAGGATCGAGATTGTAGGCCGAGGCGCATCGCTGCCAGGACGTTTCAAGGCCCGATGTGTGGCGCGCAACCGCCGACGACGATGAAGAAGAAGGTGGCATTATCGACACGCCGGTTCCGAAAGACGAAAGTCGCCCTACCGTCGTGGAACCGGAACCGGGGCCGCATCGCGACGCCCCGACCACGATCGAAACGCGTCGTCAGGCTGCCAGCGGCAGTAGCATGGCGCGGACGCCGTGTCACATCTCCTGGCTTTGTTCAAGCCTTCTTGAAAACGACGGTCGCGACAGCCCGGCCGATCCGTGCTGTCGGACGGCTTCACCACAGATAGACAAGCTTGATGTAATACGCGTTGCTCTCGGCCGTATTACGCCCCTCCAGCGAGTGGGAATAACGCGCGGTGATCGAGGTGTGCGCCGAAGTGTGCAGCATGAGGCCCGGGCCGAGGGTGGTTTCCCGCCCGCTGGAATTGGCCACGTATTGCCCGGCCGTGTTGTCGTAGGTTCCACCGACATTCTGCCAGTCGAAGGCGACGAACGGCTCGAAAAACGTCGACTGTTTCCAGCTGAAGCGCAGGTTGCTGTAGAACACCGTGCCGGGCGCGTAGCTGTGCTGGGCGCGCACGTGCTTGGTGGAACCGACGACCCACCCCAGATCCCCGTCGAAACTGAACCTGTCCCATTCGTAGTCGAAGATGAAACTCGAGATGTTCGACCAGTAATTCGGCGACGTCGCCTCCCGCGTGCCGACTGGTGTCTGCATGAAGGTCTGAAAACCGAACGTGCTGCGCTTGCTGGGTTTGAACCACGCCGCCGGACCGACGATGGTCGGACCCAGGCCGCCATAGCTGGTCCCGTTGGCCAGGACATAGCTTTCCCCCTGGATGACCTCAAAGGCGAAGCCGACATGGGGAATGGCGTCGAAGCTGCGGAAATGGACGTATTTCGTCAGGCCCGACCATGTGTGGCTGCCGCCCGCTGGTACCCGACGGCCGGTACTGTTGTAGGTATTGCCAGCCGCGTTGCCGTCGCCGTACTGCACCAGCACGTTGAACGGCTTGAAATCGACCGGCAGGTCATATTCGTGCGGCCCGATGATGCCCAGTGTGATGTCCGAGGCGCGCGCCGTTGCCGTCGATGCGACCAGCACCCCCGCACAGCAGGCGAGCGGGCGCAGCCGCCTGAACCCATCTGTCAAACGCATTGCGTAATTCCATTGCAAGAAGCAGGCGGCATCGGATCATGTCCCGATGCCGCCCGCGGGCCGTAGGCCCGACCGGTGCCTTACGGCGCGGCCGAACTGTCGAGCGTATAGGCGATGATGTAATCACCGCTGCGGGTGCCCAGACCACCATGACCGCCAGCGGCGATCAGCACGTACTGCTTGCCGCCGACCTCGTAGGACATCGGTGTGGCCTGGCCGCCGGCCGGCAGACGATCACGCCAGATCACGTTGCCGGTCGCGAGGTCGAACGCACGCAGATAGTCGTCCGCGGTCGCTCCCATGAACACCACGCCGCCTTTGGTGACGATGTTGCCGCCGATATTGTATATGCCGGTCGGCAGCGGGATGTTGTTGTGGGTGCGCAGCGGACCCGTATCGCGCGTTGTGCCCACCGGATGCTGCCATACGATCTTCTTGGTCACCAGGTCGATCGCCGTCAGCGTCCCCCAGACAGGCCCCTTGCAGGGGATCTGCAGCGGATTCAGCCATGGATTGGTGTAGGCGATATACGGCGTGCCGTAGTCAGGCGAGACGGACAGGGCGTCGCCCTTGGCGGCCGGTTCCTCCCCAGCCCCGTTCCACTTGGGCAGCGTGCCCGGGTTTTCCAGCGTCTGACGACGGTCGAGCTTGATGCGGAACGGCAGGTAGCTCGCGTTGGCCAGCATGATCTTGCGCTGCGGGTCAATCGTGATGCCCTGCCAGTCCACGATGCCGTAGAACGCCGGATAGACGATCGTGGTCTTGCCCAGATGCGGCGGCGTAAACTGCCCCTCATAGGCCGACTGACGATACTGGATGCGGCACACCATCTGGTCGAGCAGCGTGGCGCCCCACATGTCGCTCTCCTTCAGGTTCGCCGGCGTCAGGGACGGCATGGCAGCCGGGAAGGGCTGCGTCGGGGACACGTGGTCGTCGGGCACGACACCGGCCGTCGGCACGGCGCGTTCCTCGACCGGATAGCCGGGAACCGGCTGGCCGGTGCGACGGTCGAGCACGAAGAACTCGCCGCGCTTGGTGCTCTGCACCAGAGCCGGGACGGTCTGGCCGTTCGCGTCGGGCAGATCGACCATCGACGGACCGGACGGAATGTCCATGTCCCACAGATCGTGGTGAACCGTCTGGTAGGTCCAGCGACGCTCGCCGGTCTCGATGTCGAGCGCGATCGTGGCCGACGACGTGGCGTCGTCGAACGGACGGCGCGTGCCACCCCAGTTGTCGGGCGGCGAATTGCCCGTCGGGATATAGACCAGACCCAGATTGGTGTCGGCCGTGTAGACACCCCACGCATTAGGCGTGTCGCGCGTCAGGACGTCGTCAGGGCCCGGCTTCCACGTCTCCGGATTATGCCCGGCATCCCACACCCAGGCGATCTCGCCCGTCGTGGCGTCGAACGCGCGGATCGCGCCGGACGGCTCGAAATTCGCCTGATTGTCGAAAATCCATCCACCGGTGATGACGCGATTCTTCGCCACCAGCGGCGGCGACGTCACGAAGTGGAAGCCGTGCGGCACGTGACCCAGATACTGGCGCAGCGAGATGAAACCGTGGTCGCCGAAATCGTCACACGGCTTGCCGGTCTCCGCATCCAGCGCGACCATGCGCACGTCGGCGACAGGCGAGTAAATGCGCGAACGGCAGCTGGTCTGGATCTCGTCGGGAATGCGGTAATACGACACGCCACGGCAGGCCAGATAGACGTTCTTGGCCAGATCGGCCTGCGCCGGATGCGGGTCGAACTTCCACTTGATCTTGCCGGTGGCCGCGTCCATCGCGATCACCCAGCTGTGCGGCGTGCACATATAAAGTGTGTCGCCCACCTTGATCGGGGTGAGTTCGAGATTGAACTCATGCCCCTGGTCAGGGCCGGCAACCGCGTCTTCACCCGATTGCTGGGTGTCGCCCGTGCGGGTCATCCACGCGCGCTTGAGGTGGCTGACGTTGGTCGGCGTGATCTGGTCGAGCGGCGAGTAGCGATCGCCCGCCATGGTGCGGCCATAGGCGGACCAGTCGGCCTTCGGCGTGGCGTCGGCGGCCGTATCCGCCTGCCCCTGCGACGCCATGCGATCGGCGGGCACGCTGCCGTCGATCGAATAGGACGTGAAGCAGCTGATCAGCAGTGCGAGGCACGACACGGCCAGCGCGCCGATGATCTCGCGCTTGTCGGTAAACCAGCTGGTGCCGGTGCGCCATACCCACGGCAGCAGCATCCACACGCCGATCCCCACCAGCGTGAACAGGCGAACCTCGAGGCCCCAGATGTTGAAGCCGACTTCGGCCACCGACCAGATTGTGGCCAGCAGCAAAAGCGCGGCGTAGAGGCGCAGCGCGAGTCGGGGTGCCCGAAAGCCGCCGATCGCCGCGCCGAGCATCAGCAGGCCCGCGAGACAGTAGAACCATGACCCTCCGAGCAGCAGCAGTTCACCGCCCCCGAAGGTCAGATAAAGCCCGACGAGGGCGAGCAGGGCCGACGTGACCGCCGACCACAGTTTATAACGGGTTTCGTGCATGCTCCGTTTCTTTCCAAAGGCACCAGCCACGCGCGGGCCAGCCGGGTGAGCAATGTTGGGCAACCGCCAACCGCCTGCCGATCAGCCAAATCCGCCTTTGGATCGCCATAGTTCTTTGCGCCGCTCTCACGCGAACGTGTCTGCAACTCCTGCCCAGTCTCAGAATTGAGACGGCGCGGGCGGGACCGCACGACCCGGGCGACGGCACCACAGGCCACCGACATGGCGCACGCTTGTCCGCATGAATAGCGACAGGCCCCGGGCCCGGCCGGAACCCCGCGCGCCGGATTTGCCTTGGCAGACGAACAGCGAGCGGCAATACTTCGCGTCCTTTCGTGTCGACGCGGGCCGGACGGATCGTTCCCGTCGCGCCTTGTTCACGCACTTGAAACGGGATCGTGCCGTCATGAAGCGCACTGCGGACCTTCCGCGCTGCCCCCCGCCGGTCGTGGGTTTCGCCGACTGCTACACCGGCGGTTTCGTAGACGGGTTTCATACCCATGACCGGGGCCAGCTATCGGTGTTTCTCGGCGGAACCGTGACGGTCAGCACACGCAACAGCAGTTTCGTGCTCTGCCCGGGCCAAGGCCTGTGGCTTCCGGCCAACACGCTCCATCAGGCCGTGTGCCGCACCGATCTGGCGTTTCAGGTGGTCTATGTCGACCCAACGTTCAGCGGTGCCGACCTGCCATGCAAGATGTTCGACGTGTCGTCTCTCCTGCAGGGTCTGGTGGATGAGATCGTCGCGATGCGGTACGAGTTCGCCATGGACGACCGCATGTCGACGATCGCGCGGCTTCTGATCGACGAGCTCAGGCGTGCGCCGCAGATCGCCGAACGGCTGCTTCTGCCCACGGACCAACGCCTGCGCCGGGTGTGCGAAGCCATTACCGCCGCACCGGGGGACAGCCACGCCATCGATTACTGGGCGCGTGAGGCCGGTATGGCGCGGCGCACCTTTACCCGTCTGTTTCAGGCGGAAATGGGGATGGGCTTCGCGACGTGGCGCCGCAAGGTGCGCGTCCTCGAGGCCTCGTCCCGTATCGCGGCCGGTCAGTCGATCGCGGAGATCGCGTTCGATCTCGGCTACGGGAACGCCGGCAGTTTCAGCACGATGTTCCATCGCGCCTCCGGGGTGGCACCGCGCACCCTACGCGCCGTCGCATCGCACAAAACCCGCCCGTAGACGCGCGCCAGCACGTCGTGACCCCGTAGCGCGGCCGGCCAGACGGAAGCGACGTCGGCGATCAGGCAGAATTTGCCATCGTTCGGGCCATCGCGACGTTCCTCGCTTGCTGCGACTCCCAAACCTGTCTATGCGCGCAATTAAGTCTCATTCTTAATAAGGGGCGTCGCCGTTCTGTCTCGGCAGGGAACGGTGCTGCCAGGAACACGAGTTGGGTATGCAGCGAAGCACGATTCTTTATACGGCCTTCTTCTCGCTGGCACTGTGCGATCTGGCCGCCGCCGCCGATCAGGGACAGACGACCGTCAAGGCCCGCCACGCCACGACCGCGAAGGCCGCCGCCACCCAGACGGCCGTTACCGCCGACGCTGTAAAGGTCGAGGAACTCGAGGTCAGAGGCCGCAAGGCCTCGACCGTCGCCTCGTCGGCCACGAAATCAAATACGCCTCTGATCGAGACGGCCCAGTCGGTGACGGTCATTACGCGCGACGAGATGGACGCGCGCGGGGTGCTGACCCTGAACCAGGCCGTGCGGTACGCCGCGGGCATCACCGCCGATACCCGCGGCGGGGAAGGCACGCGCTACGATCTGTTCGACCTGCGCGGTTTCACCGTGCCGACCTTTCTCGACGGTCTCAAACTTCAGGACAGTCCCACGGGTTTTGCCGTCGCCCAGACCGATACCTTCCGTCTCGATCGCGTCGAGCTTCTCAAGGGGCCGGCCTCGGCGCTGTATGGTCAGTCCAGCCCCGGCGGCCTGACTGCCCTGTCCAGCAAGCTGCCGACCGACCAGCGGTTTTATGGCAGCGTCAACACGACCGGCGGCATGTTCGACCTCTATCGCGTCGATGCCGACGTGGGCGGTTTCGCGACTGACAACGGTCTTGTCCGCTACCGGCTGTATGGAACGGTAAACGGCCAGCACACGCAGCTCAGCAAGACCGGAAGCCGACGTTTCAGTATCAGCCCCGCCTTCACGTTCGGGGGCGACGGCCCGACCACGCTGACCCTGTTAGGCAATTACCAGTACGACCCGGAGAGCGGTTCCTATGGCGGCCTGCCGCTCGTCGGATCCCTGACCCGCGCGTCCTATGGCTACCTGCCGCGAAATTTCTACGACGGCGACGTGCCTTCGGAAAAATTCAATCGCCGACAGGGTTCGATCACCTACATCCTCAATCATCGCTTCAACAAGGACTGGAGCTTCAGCACACGCGGCCGGTACGACGACATCCGGACGATCTACCGCAGCGTCTACAACAACGGCTATTACGACAGCGACGACGGCAGCAGCGGCGAGATGTTGTCGCGCTCGGCCTACGGCACGAAGGAACACACCTACAACCTCGCGTTCGACAGCCAGTTCAAGGGCCATGTGCGCACCGGACCGCTGCAACACGTCCTGATGTTCGGATTCGACTACATGCAGCAGACGGCCAACGACAACGAGTCCTACGGCGACGCGCCCGATCTCGATGTCCTGCACCCCGACTATCACATGCTCATTCCCGCTCTGACGCCGACTGCGGATTACGTGACGAAGTCCCACCAGATCGGCGCGTATGGCCAGGACGAAATTCACTGGAAAGGCCTTGTCCTGAACGGCAGCATTCGCAACGACTGGTATCGATCCCACCAGGTGGAATCCCTGTCCCAGACCGACACACGCCAACACGCGGGTCAGATCACGTGGCGTGCCTCGGGCCTCTATCACTTCGACTTCGGCCTGGCACCCTACATCAGCTATTCGACATCGTTCCAGCCACAGTCGGGCAGTGTGTCCAACGACGGCGGACTGACGGTGCGTCAGGCCAGTCCGTCGCTCGGAAAGCAGCTCGAAGGTGGCGTGAAGTATCAGGTTCCGGGCACGTCGGTCCTTCTGACCGCCGCGGGCTTCCATATCGAACAGAGCAACGTTCTCGTCTCCGTCGCCAATACTGGCTACAGCGTGCAGAGCGGTCTAGTACATTCCGACGGGTTCGAGTTCGAGGCGCACGCGGAACCATTCCGCAACGTCATGCTGACGGCGGCTGTCAGTTTCCAGAAACTCAAGGACGATTCGACCGGAAAGCCGCTGATCCAGTCGGGCAAGGGCAATGCCTCGCTGTTCGCGTTCTATACGATGCCCAAGGGACCGCTCAAAGGCCTCGGCTTCGGCGGCGGCATGCGTTATTCGAACAAAGTGTATGGCGGCGAAGCGACCTACGGCAGCGTCTGGCTGCCGCACTACGCCCTGTTCGACGGGTCGCTGACCTATGACCTCGCGAACTTGTCGCGTTCGCTCCGTGGCTGGAAGGCATCGGCCAGCGTGCGCAACCTGTTCGACAAGCACTATGTCGCCAACTGCTTCGCCTATGGCGCGGACGGGGAATATTGCTACTACGGGGAACGCCGGAACGCCCAGGCCAGCATCGGCTTCAGCTGGTAAAAGGTCCGAACGTTTTGTGGCGGTGTCCCTGTCCGATGACCGGGGGCCGCCGCGGGACGCCCCGCCCGCCCCCCGGTGATGGCATGCGGCCCTAGATCGGCCGGTTCACCTCGCGCTCCAGCGTCTCGCGCGAAATTTCGGCGATCGTCCGGGCCCCGGTCAGCGTCATCGCGACGCGGAGTTCCTTGTCCATCAGGTCCAGCAGGCGCACGACGCCCCGGCCACCCGCCGCTGACAGCGCATAGGCGAAACTGCGCCCCAGCATGACCGCATCGGCCCCAAGGGCGAGCATCCGCGCGATGTCGAGACCCGATCGCACGCCTGAATCGGCCAGAATCGCCAACTCCCCCTTCACCGCATCGGCAATGGGCGGCAGCGCCCGGCAACTGGACAGCACACCGTCGAGCTGCCGCCCGCCATGGTTGGACACGACCAGACCGTCCGCGCCGAACCGCACCGCGTCACGCGCGTCGTCGGGGTCGAGAATCCCCTTGAGGATCATCGGCCCGTCCCAGAAATCGCGGATCCATTGCAAATCTTTCCAACTGATCGACGGGTCGAAATTGCGCGCAAGCTGGCCGATATAATCGTCCAGCGGCAGCGGTTGCCCGCGATAGGCGGAGATATTGCCAAGGTCATGCGGACGCCCGCGCACGCCGACGTCCCACGCCCAGTGCGGATGCGTGACCGCCTGCGCATAGCGCCGCCATGCCGCGAACGGGCCCGACATGCCGGAATGGGCGTCACGATAGCGCGCGCCAGGCGTGGGCATGTCGACGGTGAACACAAGCGTGGTGATGCCCGCCGCCTTCGCGCGCTCCAGCACATTGCGCATGAAGCCCCGATCCTTGAGCACATAGAGCTGGAACCAGATCGGCGCCGGGCTGCGCGCCTGAACCTCCTCGATCGGACAGACCGACACGGTCGAGAGCGTATAGGGGATGTTCTTGAACGCCGCCGCGCGCGCGGCCTGTACCTCCCCCCGACGGGCGAACATGCCGGTCAGGCCGACGGGCGCCAGGGCGGCGGGAAACGCCCAGTCGCGGCCGAACAGGGTGATATCGGTGCGCAGCCCGTCGACGTTGCGCAGGATACGCTGGCGGAGCGCCAGGTCGGCAAGGTCGGCCGTATTGCGATGGAGCGTATGTTCGTCATACGCGCCACCATCGATATAGTGGAACAGGAAGGGCGGCAGCCGGCGGCGCGCGGCCTCGCGGTAATCCTTGGCCGACGAGACGATCATGGCGTTTCCTTTCCTGTGTTATGGGCCCGGTTGCGGGCCCCGGAGTGTGGCGCTGCTCCGGCCGGGCGGACAAGCCCCGCCCCGAGCCCTGCCCGCAGCCCGGCCACGCCCGGACACGTCGGCCGTGTCGAAAAGGCATGACAGATCGTTTCGGGCATGATGTGATAACCATATCGATAGCGCATCAACGCATGAGGGGCAGGCATGTCGGCTTGGCGATACGCGATGGGGCTCGGTCTTCCGGCCCTGGCGATCATGGTGGGGGAATATGGGCTGAGCGACATGCGCACGACGCTGTTGGGCATGCCCGTCGTTCTGGTGTGGATCACCGCATGGATGGTGCTGACCAGTGGTTGCCTGGGTGTCTGCTGGCTGGTCTGGGACCGCGACGGGGTCGAAGATCCAGCCTGACGTCCGCCGTTCAGGTGACCAGGTCGGCCGAGTTCGCCCCAAGACATGCGACAGCATCCGCCGGTGCGAGCCGCACCAGATAACCGCGTTGGCCGCCGTTGATATAGACCTGATCCTCGGTCAAGGCAGCGGCTTCGAACGCGGTCGGCACCTGCTTTTTCTGCCCGAACGGGCTGATGCCACCGACACGATAGCCGGTCGAGCGCTCCGCGTCCGCGGGCTTCATCATCTGCGCGGCCTTGCCCCCGAAGGCGGCAGCGACCTTCTTCATCGACAGCTCGCGATCCGATGGCACGACAAGGCACACTGCCCTGCCGTCCACCAGCGCCATCAGGGTCTTGAGCACGCATGACGGCGCAGCGCCCACCGCCTCGGCCGCCTGCAGGGCAACGCGATCGGCATCCGCGTCGTAGGTGTAAACATGTGCGGTGAAGGCAATGCCGGCCTTGGACAGAACCTGTGCGGCGCGGGTGGCGGCGAGCTTGGACATACCCGCAGGTTTATCCCGATCCACCCGGCGGGAAAAGGCGCGGCCATGCGGAGCAGGTCGCGCATAGGGCATGGCGGACCCGCGCGGCCGCACCGTTACAGCAGACGCATCTGATCGGCAGTGTCCGCCGCGTCCTGCCCCAGACCGGACAGGGCGACCCCCAGCAGACGCACGCCCTGCCCGTCCGGCAACGCCGTGCGCAACAGGGCCAGCGCCGTGTCGCGCAGGTCGGCCTCGCCGGTCCAGGGTCGCTCACCGGAGCGGCTGCGGGTCACCGACCGGAAATTGCTGTAGCGCACCTTGACCGTCACACCCCGCGCGCGCAGGCCGCGCGCCTGAGCCTGATCCCAGACCTTGGCACACAGCGCGACGAGTACCTGATCCATCTCCGGCACGGTCATCAGGTCGCGCTCGAACGTCGTCTCCGAGCCCAGCGACTTGCGAGGACGATCAACCACCACCGGGCGGTCATCGCGACCGCGCGCAATATCGTAATAGAACTGCCCCGCCTTGCCGAAATGATGCACCAGAAACGCAAGGGTCTGCCGGCGGAGGTCCAGCCCCGTCATCAGGCCCAGCGCCTGCATCCGCCGCGCCGTGGCGGGCCCGATGCCGTGGAACGCCTCCACCGGCAGCGTTTCGACGAAACGTGGGCCAAGATGGGGCGGAATGACGAACAGCCCGTCCGGCTTGCGCTGGTCCGACGCCAGCTTGGCGAGAAAGCGGTTATACGACACGCCGGCGGACGCGGTCAGCGCGGTCTCGCGCAGAATGGCGGCGCGGATATCCTGCGCAATGGCCGTCGCCGACCCCAGATCGACCAGCGGCCGGGTGACGTCCAGCGTCGCCTCGTCCAGCGAAAGCGGCTGGATCAGGGGCGTGTAGCGGGCAAAGATCGCGTGAATCTGGCGCGAGACGGCGCGATAGGCGTCAAAGCGGGGCGGGACGAAAATCAGCGCGGGGCATTTGCGCCGCGCGATGCTGGCCGGCATGGCCGACCGCACGCCGAACCGCCGGGCCTCGTAACTCGCCGCCGCGACGACGCCCCGCGCGCGGGTGCCTCCCACGGCCAGCGGCCTGCCGCGCAGGGATGGGTCATCGCGCTGCTCCACGGACGCATAGAACGCGTCCATATCCACATGGATGATCCGTCGCGCGTCCGGTTCGTGGCCTTCGCTCATTGCCACGCATTATCGCCAACCAAAGGAACAAAACAAGATCATACAACACCCGCCGCGCTGTTCAGCATCTGGAATTTCGCCATCTCCGGCTGATGCCGAAACAGGAAGAGCATGTAGTAATCGCGGTAGTGGCGCTTGTTACGCGCGACGCGGGCATAAAACGGATAGATTGTGCGTGGCCCGTCAAAGCCGGGGGGCGCGGGATAGGTGTCCACGATGCATGTGGCCCGGAACAGAGGCTTGTACAGCGCGCTGTCCGACCCGGGCACCTCGGCGACATAATGCAGGTGCCGACGGAAATCCTTCAGCCGCGCGGGCAGCACGAACACCATGTCCTTTTCGATAAACGCGGCCCCCGTGGACGGACGGGTGCGGTAACGAAGGTCGTCCGGCATGTCGGAGAAAAACGAATAGCCCTGAACGATCATCGCGCTCCCTCCACGTCCGCTGCCTCCCGGCCGGCGGGGTTATGTCACACCCGGCGACGCAGGCCCAATCGGGCCACGGTCGTTTTCCGCTCTGGCCCTTCGGGGCGCGTACACGGCATGATGGTGCGATGACCGACCATACTGCCGCCACCCCAGGCCACGACCCCGGCGGGATCGCCGACCGTCTGCCGCTTCTGCGCCGCCGGGCCCTGATGACGCGCGGCGTTCGCGCCTTTTTCGACGCGCGCGACTATCTGGAGGTGGAAACCCCGTTCGCCGTCCCCACCCCCGGCGAGGAAGTGCATCTGTGCGCGTTTCGCACGGAGCGCGAGGGACCAGACGGCCGTCGCACACCACTGTTCCTGCACACCAGCCCTGAATTCGCGATGAAGCGGATCGTCGCGGCCACCGGCGTGCCGGTCTTCCAGCTCGCCCGCGTCTGGCGCAACGGCGAGGCGAGCGCCCTGCACGCGCCCGAGTTCACGATGCTGGAGTGGTATCGCCCCCGCGCCGACCTCGCCAGTCTGATGGACGAGACCGAGGCCCTGCTCCGCTGCGTCCTGCCGCCGACGGTGCCCCATGCCGATGGGCCGATCGACATCGCCGGACCGTTCGAGCGCCTGACGCTTCAGGACGCCTTCGCGCGCCATGTCGGGGCCGACCTGCTGGGCACGATCGACGACGCCGATGCGCTGGCGGCCCAGTCCGGCACGACCCTGCGCGCGGGCGAGACGTGGGAGGACCTGTTTTTCCGCCTGCTGCTTGAACGGATCGAGCCCGTGATCGGACGCGCGCGTCCCACGTTCCTGACGCACTGGCCCGCACCACAGGCCGCCCTCGCCCGGCGGGACCCGGTCGATCCGCGCGCGGCGTTGCGATTCGAGCTGTATGCAGGCGGCATCGAACTGGCCAACGCGTTCGAGGAACTGACCGACCCGGTCGAACAGCGCACCCGCTTTACCGAGGACCGGGAACGGCGCGCGGCACTCTATCCCGACGATCCACGACGCGACTGGCCGATGGACGAGGCGCTGCTGGCGGCACTGGGCGCCATGCCGCCCTGTTCGGGCATCGCGCTGGGGTTCGACCGACTGGTCATGCTGGCTTGCGCGGCCCCGCGCCTGACCGACATCCTGTGGCTGGGTGGAGAATCTATCGCCGGACTGAAAGAATCGTAACCAATCGTCCCTCCGGGGGAACGGGGCTTGTTCTTTGCGCGTCATAAGGGAAAAGTAGCGCCTTGTTTTCGTTCGACCACCGGTGGTCCGGAGTGCCTGCGTCATGACCCTTATCCGGCTTGTTCCCCTCGTGGCACTTCTTGCGCTGACCGCGTGCGAGACGCCCAGTCCCAAGCAGCGTCGCCTGCTCGATTCGATGGTCGGCCAGCCCGAGGTCAGCCTGATCCGGCAGTTCGGCGTGCCGACACGCACGTTCTCGGCCAACGGGCACAACTTCCTGGCCTATGTCGACAACCAGACGTCCTATTACTCCGGCGGCGGGTCCGGCTGGGGTTGGGGCTGGGGTGGCGGCGGATGGGGCTGGGGCGGTCCTGGATGGGGCGGTGGCTGGGGCGGCTGGGGTAGCGGCTACGGCATGGGTGGCCCCGGCGGATGGGGTGGTGGATGGGGCGGCAGCACCTACAGCTCCAGCTGTCAGACCACGTTCGAGGTTATCGACGGCAAGGTCAGCGCCTGGACGATGCGGGGCGACGGATGCTGACGCCGCGCAGGGTCAGCCTGCCCGCGGCCCTCGCCCTTCTGGCCGCCCTCACCGCATGCGAAAGCGACGCCCATCAGGACTCGCTCGGGGTCCAGTCGCGCCTTCATGCCGATATCCTGCCCACCAATTCGGTCGCGCATGCCTACCATCCGCGCGGCGGCGACGCGCCGGACAGCCCGATCGCCTACACGGCGCCGGCAAGCCCGTCTTTCGCGGACCGCCCGCTGGATGAAAACCTGCGCGCTTCCATCGAACTCGCCGATTACGTGCATGGTCTGGACCGCACCGGGCTGATGACCCGCCTCGCGCGATCTGGGCCGTTCACGGTGTTCGCCATTCCCAACGAGGCGCTGGAAACCTACGCCGGGGCCACGCCCCCCGCGCAGCTGTTCGCCGCGTCCCGCTTGCCGGCCATGACCCGGCTTCTGGGCTACACCATCGTGCGGGGCCGTTGGACGGAGGCCCGATTGCGCAAGGCCATCGCACGCGGCAGGATGGGGGCCATCGCCCTGCCTACCGCGTCCGGCGATCTTCTGACGATCCAGACCGAGCGCGGAACCGGCCAGTTGCTGCTGGCCAATGCGCGCGGCGCCACCAACCGGCTGTGGGTGCGCGACCTCGCGCAATCCAACGGGGTTCTGTACCTCACCCAGTCGGTCCTGCCGCCGGGTTGACCCCGCGGCCCCCACCGCGCACGCCGGGGACGAACGCGCGGTGAGGCAGACGTTCCGGACCCTGCGCATCCACAATTACCGCCTGTGGGCGATGGGCGCGCTGGTGTCGAATATCGGCACATGGATGCAGCGCGTCGCCCAGGACTGGGTGGTGCTGACCCACCTGACCGCGCACGATGCCTCGGCCGTCGGGATCGTCATGGCCCTTCAGTTCGGCCCGATCGCCCTGCTGCTGCCCCTGTCCGGGCTGGTGGCCGACCGTTGCGACCGCCGCAAGGTACTGATGCTGACGCAGGCCGCCATGGGGATGGTTGCCCTCGGCGCGGGCTCGCTGCTGCTGTTGGGGCGTCTGACACTGTGGGAGGTCTGGGGGTTCGCGCTGCTGCTGGGCATCACCACCGCCTTCGACTCGCCTTCGCGCCAGACGTTCGTCGCCGAGATGGTGGGCGAGGCGGAGCTGGCCAATGCCGTGGCGCTGAACTCCGCCTCCTTCAATCTCGGGCGCATGCTGGGGCCGGCGGTCGCGGGGGGACTGTTGGCCGTGCTCGGCGCGGGGTGGGTGTTTGTGCTCAATGCCGGCTCCTTCGGGGCCGTGCTGCTGGCGCTGGGGGCGATGCGCACGCAGGACCTGCATCGCGGCAAGGCGCGAGCGCCCGGACGCACCGGACTGGCCGCCGGATTTGCCTATGTGCGTCGTCGCCGCGACCTGACGGCGATCGTGACCATGCTGTTCCTGATCGGCACATTCGGCCTGAACTTTCCGATCTATATCGCGACAATGGCGGTCACGACGTTCCATGTCGGCGCGGGTCAGTTCGGGCTGCTGACCACCCTGATGGCGAGTGGCTCCGTCGTCGGCGCGCTGGTGTCGGCCGGCTGGAAGACGAGGGGCATGGCCCTTCTGGTGCGCGCGGCGTGTGCCTTCGGCACGGGCTGCGCCCTGGCCGCCGTCATGCCGCGCTATGCACTGTTCGGCCTGATGCTGGTGCCGCTGGGCATTGCAACGCAGATCTTCAACACTTCGGCGAATGCCCTGGTGCAGATGGGCACCGCGCCGGAGATGCGCGGACGCGTGATGGCCATCGTGCTGGGGCTGGCACTGGGCGGCACGCTGATCGGCGCGCCGTTCGTGGGCTGGGTCGCCGACGCGCTCG
>NZ_JABXXR010000042.1 GCF_013376175.1 Ameyamaea chiangmaiensis | reverse complement strand
GCTTCGCCTGCCGCCTCGATGCTCTCGCGACGTTCTGCGACGGTCGCGAACTGCACGCGGAAACGTTCCTGGCCTGGTGCCTCGCGCATCATCGCTGCCGCGTCGGCCGGCTGCCGCTGCGCGGTCGGCGGGTCCGGGCAAACGGCGTCGTCAAGGACGAGGATTTCAGCCTGTCGCCCCGGAACCTTCCCGACCGTGCGCGCGCGTTTCACTACGATCCCTTCTCGAAGGAGATCGCGTGGGCGCCCGGGACGCTGGCGCGTCTCCTCGGCCGTCTACGGGGCCGCGCCACCCGTTCGTAAGCGGGCACCAAGGCCCGCATCCGTCACCAGCTCGACAGGGCCACGCGCTTCCAGGTGTCCCGGGCCACGCAGACATAGTGGTACGACGCATCGTCGGCGAACGCACCCGCCTGACAGGGCGCATGTGACGAGGGCGGGGTGTAGAGCACTTCCCGGAACGCGGGCGCGGCCACAGGGACCCCAAACGCCGCGTCCGACGCGCGCAGGGTCAGCGCATCGGTGCGCCCCTCCGTCGGACCGCCAGCGAAGCCCAGACGATAGACACCCGACGACGCCGTCAGGAACGACCAGTCGTCAGGCGCGGGATGCCGCTCTCCGGTGCCGCTCAGATCAAAGCCCAGACCACCGGCATGGCGGTCGTCCATCCCGCGCAGGCGCACCGCATCGGCGCCGATATCCAGCGCGCGATCGGCGCCCGGCGCGATGAACGGTTGCGAACGGCTTTCCCCCGCCTCGCACCCTCTGGAGGGACAATCCCAGACGATTCGGCCGCTGACCGGGTGACGCGCCAGCTGGATGGGCGCGTAGGCATAAGTGGCGTCGGCCGCCGCCAGACCACGCGTATGCGCGCCACGCCAGACCATGTTAGTGTGCGCCAGCGTCTCGGACCACCATTCCGCCGACCCGATGACGTAGCCGCCGATCATGGTCAGGCCCGTTTCCCATTTCGCCCGCTTGCCGACCCCCGATATCGCAATGGCCGTGCCGGCTGTGTAACCTGCAACCCCCGTGACGTTCAGGCCGGTGCTCCCCGGACAGGCCGATCCATCGCTGCGCCTTCGTCGCTGCGCCGGCGCGAGGGTGAGATAATCGCCATGCGGGTCCGGCGCGTCGCAATTGAAGTTGTTGTTGTCGATCTCGACCGTGCCGGCACCCGTGCCGCCACCGTCCTGATTATCGTTGCTGAGGAAATTCGCCGCCCATTCCGCCGTCGCCCCGGGCACGTTCTCCACTCCGCCATAGATTGCGACATTATCGGTCGCGCGCTTGCCCGACGACCGGGTGAGCGTGTCGAACAGATGCACCTGCAGGCCATAGGTCTCGTCATCAGCGCCGCTCTGCAGGTTCAGGCACACCGCGCCATAGGCCGAGCCAGTGTCGTGGCCGCTGGCATTTCCCTGACAATGTACCGTCGGCTGAAACGGATGCGCACCCCGGGGATCGCCCAGATACATCAGTCGGTAAAACAGCCCGGACGGCCGCGACGGGTCGTCCAGCGTCGACCAAGGAATGGCGCGCGCGGCCGCGTCGCCCGACGCGGCGGTATCACCCACGGAGGGCGCCCCCCGCGCCGGCCCGACCAGCAGCGCCAGAAGGACGGGCACGACCCAGGCCGCCCTACGCATCGATATGGCCCAGATCACGCTCGGGGGCGATCACGTCGCGCACACGGCGCTTGAGATCTTTCGGCCCCGGAAAACCCCCGTCGCGGGTGCGCTCCCACACCACGACGTCGTTCACCGTGATCTCGAACCGGCCGCCGGTCTGCGGAATCAGCGCCACCTCGCCCAGAGCCTGGCCAAAGGTGGACAACAGTTCCTGCGCCATCCACGCCGCGCGCAACAGCCAGTTGCACTGCGTGCAGTAACGGATGGCCACACGCGGCAGCGTCGCACTCATGATCGGTTCGCCTGTGTTGGTTGCCTGTCGAACGTGGCCCGTTCGTGCCCGCGCTTCAACATCTTATGGTCAGACCTGCAGAACGGGTCACAGAAACTCCACATGCGACTTGAAGCCGAGCAAAGCCGCGTCGCGCAGGTTCCCCTGCCCGTTGGGGCGCAGATAATACTCGAACAGCGGCTGGACGATGACGCCGCGTATGACATGCAAGGCATAGTTCACCTCAAGCACCGCCGCGTGCCGCTGGATGCCGGTCGCATGGTTGGGCAGGCTGCCCCCCCGCGCGCGCAACTGTTCCTCCGCCCGCTGGACGAACGGGGATATCTTCTCGTCGCTGAAACCGACCCCGATCGTGTCATAGGGACGGCTGTGCCAGAAGCCACGATCGAGAACGCCCGCAGACGCCTGCCATTCCCGCAACGAGGTACGCGGATCGTTGTAGAGAAAGCCCCAGAGCGCGGTCACGCCGGATTCGTTCCTGCCCCCGTCGCGGGTGATGATGCGCTGGTCCATCAACACCCACGTCCCGTAACTGGTACGATGGATCCGTTGCGTCCTGCCTGTCAGCGCGTACGGCTCGCCGTTGATGTCTTCATACATGTCCGGCCCGGGCGCGGTCATCAGGACCCCGCCGATCTTGTAGTGTCCGGGCAGCGTCGTGTGGAACACAGGCTCCCACCCCAGCTCGACGGGCACACGCTCTCCCACGATGTTCGCGCCGTTGAACTTGAAGCCCGTTCGGTGCTGGATGTTCTGGTAGATGCCGTTCTCCGCCATGTACACGCCAAGCTGCACATAGGTATAGCGGCTGGGCCGTCCGCGGGCGCGTGCGGCCCACAACGCCGCCGGATAGCCGCTGGTGAACGCGCTGTCGGTCGCGTTCTTCGGACGCCCGCACAGGCTGCCATTCTGGAAATTGCAATAGAGCGGACTGGACACGAAGTCCGACATTTCCGACATGCGTCCCGCCGCCAGAGAGATACGACCGCCGAGCAATGTCTCCTCGCCACAGGCCATGACCAGATGGACGACGACGTTCCCACCACCGCCGTAATCTTCGGACGCGTGGTCGAGCCAGTCGCCGAACATGCGATTGGCCGTGGTGCCATGCGCCCCACGACGATGGCATGTGTCGCAAACCCGCGAATCCCGGCCAGCTTTTCCCAGTCCATGTTCAGCGAGACCGCGTATTGCCCGGCGTTGCTCGCCCCCTGGCGATAGTTGACGAAGCCGCGCGTCGGTGGCGTCACCGCGCCGGCGAATTCGTTCGTGTTATCGAGCAGAAGTGCGGTCCCGTGCGCGCGCAGCCAGCTCGTCAGCCCTCCCGGGTCCGCGAACAGTGCCTCGGGCCGGGCGAAGGCGGGCACCGTACTGTGGTTCGAGGGATGGGCGGGCAGCGGCGTATCGACGCGAAAGAATGGCTCCGACCCGATATCCTTGTCCAGAACCTGTGCCCGCGCGGCGGGCGCCCTGACACAGGCGACCGCGACAAGATCGGCCACACTCGGCAGACACCATGAACGCACCACCGGGCCGCTCCTTCACTCTGGAGACGGGACGCCGCGGGCAGTCGCCGTTGCATGCACATACAGCGCCGCGATAGCGGTCGACGCCAGCCGCGCCCGCGCGCCGTCGGCGCGACTGGTCAGCACGATCGGTAGACGAGCACCCAGGACCAGTCCGGCCGCATCGGCTTTTCCCATGTAAATGAGGTTCTTTGCCAGCATGTTCCCGGCCTCCAGATCCGGTGCCACCAGGATTTGCGCCCGGCCGGCGACGGGAGACACAATGCCCTTGATCCGTGCCGCATCCGCGTCCACGGCGTTGTCCATGCCCAGCGGACCGTCCAGCACGCCGCCGGTGATCTGCCCCCGGTCCGCCATCTTGCACAGGCAGGCCGCGTCGATCGTGCCCTGAATCCGTGGGTTGACCGTCTCCACCGCCGACAACAGCGCCACGCGTGGCGCCCCGAAGCCTAGCGCGTGATGCAGGTCGATCGCATTCTGGACGATGTCGCGCTTGGCCAGAAGATCGGGGGCGATGTTGATGGCCGCATCCGTCACGAACAGCGGGCCGTCGCGCCCCGGCATGGCAAGCACGAACACGTGGCTCATGCGTCGCTGCGTGGACAGGCCCGATCCGGGGGCGAGGACCGCCGTCATCAACACGTCGGTGTGAACACTGCCTTTCAGAAGCGCATGCACGCGGTGCGATGCCGCCAACGCCACAGCATGCCCGGCGGCCTGCTCCGGCGAGGACGCCTCGACGATCTCGCAGCCGCTTATGTCCAGCCCGGCCTGCCGGGCAGTTTCGGCCAGACGCGTTCGCTCTCCGATCAGGACAGGCGTGATCAGGCCGTCCGAGAGGCTCATCAACGCGCCTTGCAGGGCCACGGCCTCGCAGGGCCAGACCACGGCGGTCGCGACAGGCGGCAGGCTCCGTACCCGGGCGATCAGGCCGTCGAACAACGGCACGGCGCGATCCATCGAAGTGTGAGAGGTCGACATCGTCCCACACACTTCCATGCGCCCTCGGACCCTTCAAATGCCCGTTTCACAAGCGACATATGTCCGATCGCAGGATCTGGCCCCGGTCACACAAAAAGGCCGCCCCCGATGACAGGAGCGGCCCGATCCAAACGTGCGACAGCGCGTTCAGAGTTTTTCGATATGGTCCTTGATCTTGCCCTTGGTGGTCTGGGCCTTGCCCTTCACCTGCTGGGCAAGGCCCTCGGCCTCGACCTCCGGATTGTTGGTGCCCTTGCCATACTCTTCCTTGACCTTGCCCATGGCGCTGTTACCTGCGCCCTTGACCTTGTCCATCATGCTGCTCATGGGAATCTCCCTGTCTATAGCTTGGAAAGTCGTTTGACGTTTCGTGCGGCTTCCGGGTCATTCAACGCGCCTTTGACGCAGGAGGTTCCCGTCCCTGCCGGTCGCTCGACACCGAAGCCGTTCCGCGCGCACCGCTCTCCCCAACGTTTTCAACAGCATCGCGCCGTGCCCTCACACATGACGCAGTTTGACACGTATCATGAAAGCGTGAACGGCCAACTGTGGCGGCATGATGGCCGTTGTTCCGATGGACCCCGATGCCGCTGACGGCCCGGGGCGACAGGAACCCGGGACATGAATCAGCCGTCGACGCCTGCCCCGCTCGAAGTGTTGTCCGTCGCATCGGAAATGTTCCCGATGGTCAAAACAGGTGGGCTGGGCGATGTCGTGGCGTCCCTGCCTGGTGCGCTTCGCGAACACAACGTGCGGGTCCGGACGGTCCTGCCCGGATATCCGGCGGTGATGACGGCACTGTGCAATGTGCGGGAAACCGTTCCGGCGCTGGACATCCTCGGGTATCAGGCCCGAATCGTCGAGGGAAATGTCGGCGACAAATCGCTGTTCGTGATCGATATCCCGGCCCTGTTCGATCGTGCGGGCAACCCGTATCTGACGTCGGACGGCGTGGACTGGCCCGACAACGGAATCCGCTATGCGTGCTTCAGCCGTGCGGCGGCCCTGATCGCGCAGGGACTGGCGCCTGGTTACGTGCCCGATGTGGTGCAGACACACGACTGGCAGGCGGGGCTGACGGCGGCCTATCTGCGCTTTGATCGCAAGCCCGCGCCGCCCGTGGTCCACACGATCCATAATATCGCGTTCCAGGGCCTGTTTCCCGCATCCGACCTCGCACGTTTCGGGTTACCGCCCGAAGCGATGACGATCGACGGTGTCGAGTATTACGGCGACATCGGTTTTCTCAAAGCCGCGCTCCAGCTGTGCGACTGGATTACCACCGTGTCGCCGACCTACGCGCGCGAAATCCAGTCCGACCCGTGGGGCATGGGTCTGGACGGCCTTCTGCGCGCCCGGTCGCGCCGGATCACCGGCATCCTGAACGGCGTCGACACGCACGAGTGGGATCCGATGACCGACGACAATGTCGTCTTTCCGTACCAGATCGGCGATCTGCTCTCCCGTCGCCCCAACAAGCGCGCGTTTCAGGCCCAGTTCGGCCTGACGCCCACGCCGTCGGCGTTTCTGCTGGGCATGGTCAGCCGTCTGACGACGCAAAAAGGCGTCGATCTCGTCGCCGATGTCGTGTCCGAGTTCGCGGACGAGGACCTTCAGTTCGTCGTGGTCGGCGCCGGGGATCGCGGAATCGAGCGCAGGCTGCGGCAGCTTCAGCGTGCCTATCCGGGACGGTTCGCGTGCCATATCGGCTACAGCGAACATCTCGGGCATCGCATGCAGGCCGCCGCGGACGGGCTTCTGATCCCCTCGCGGTTCGAGCCGTGCGGCCTGACCCAACTCTATGCCCTGCGCTATGGCTGCGTGCCGATCGCGGCGCGCGTCGGCGGTCTGGCCGACACCATCATCGACGCAAACCAGGCCGCGGTCCTGCATGGCACGGGCACGGGCTTTCTGTTTTCACCCTCCGACGCCCCCACGCTGGCCGACGCCATCCGGCGCGCGCACGACGTCTACCGCAATCGGCCCATCTGGCACCAGCTTCAAAAAAACGGCGCGCGCTACGATGTCAGCTGGGGTCAGAAAGCGGCCACCTACGCCGCGATCTTTCGCAATCTTCTCGCAGGCGACGCCGCGTCCGGCGAAACCGCCGATTTCGAGACGATCGAGAACGCGCTTCTCTTACCGATGCGCCCCGAGGAGATGCGCCGCGCCGAGAGGGCCGCGTCGCGCGGCACCGGCACGCTCCTGCCGCAACGGCGGATCGCGCGCCGACCGCGACCGTCGACGTCGGCCGCCGTGCGGGTGGCCTCCTGACGCAGGCACAGACCCCGACCACGGCCTCACCCTGACGCCCTCTCTCTCGAAAGACACGAGGCAAATCGCGCATGGACCATTTCGACCACGGTGCCTCGACCGGTCTGCCGCCGCGCGGGCAGGAGATCATCGACGGGGTCTGCGGCGACCCCTTCTTCGTTCTGGGCCGCCATAACGAGGGACCCAACGACAGTATCCGCGCGTTCTTTCCCAATGCCCTTACCGTCCGCCTGATCGTACTGCGCCCCCGGTCCGCACCGCTGGAGCGTCCCATGCGCCGGGTGGACGATGCCGGATTCTACGTCGGCACCATCAAGGCGGGCGCGCGCTACCGCTTCAAGATCACCTGGGCGGACGAGAGCGAGGAGATCGCCGATCCCTACAGCTTCGGGCTCCTGCTCAGCACGTTCGACCTGCACCTGTTCGCCCAGGGACGACTGCGGGCGCTCGACGAGGTGTTCGGCGCGCAGCCGATGACGATCGACGGCGTCAGCGGCACACGGTTTGCCGTCTGGGCGCCCAATGCCCGACGTGTGTCGGTCATCGGTGATTTCAATATCTGGGATGGGCGTCGTCATCCCATGCGCCTGCGCCATGAACAGGGCGTGTGGGAACTGTTCATTCCTCATCTTCGGCCCGGCGAACGCTACAAATACGAAATCATGGCCCATGACGGGCGCGTCCTGCCGCAAAAAGCCGATCCCGTCGCCCGAGCGACCGAACGGCCGCCCGCGACGGCGTCCCTCGTCGGCCGTGCCGAACCGTTCGACTGGACCGACGAGACGTGGATGGACCACCGCGCGGCACGCCATGCGTCCGATGCACCGATCAGCATTTACGAGGTCCACGCACCGTCCTGGCGTCGGCCAAACGGCGATCCCGACCGCGTCATGTCATGGTCGGAGCTTGCCGAGGCATTGGTCCCCTACGTGCTCGAGATGGGTTTCACTCATATCGAGCTTCTGCCGATTTCGGAATATCCTTTCGGCGGATCATGGGGTTATCAGCCGCTGGGCCTGTTCGCCCCCACCGCCCGTCACGGCTCTGCCGGAGATCTGGCGGGCTTTATCAACACCTGCCATATGGCCGGCATCGGTGTGATCGTTGACTGGGTGCCGGCGCATTTTCCCAACGACATCCACGGCCTGATGCGGTTCGACGGCACGGCACTGTATGAGCACTCAGACCCGCGCGAAGGGTTTCACACCGAGTGGAACACGCTGATCTACAATTTCGGCCGGAACGAGGTACGGGGTTTTCTGATTGCCGCCGCACTGCACTGGCTGCACTGCTACCATATCGACGGACTTCGCGTCGATGCCGTGGCCTCCATGCTGTATCGCGACTACAGCCGGGCTGAGGGCCACTGGGTTCCCAATGTGCATGGCGGCCGCGAGAACCTCGAAGCCGTCGCGTTTCTTCGCGAGCTGAACGAAAGCATCACCGAACGCCACCCGGGTGCGCTTGTCATCGCCGAGGAATCAACGGCGTGGCCGGGCGTCACCCGCCCCGTGCAGGACGGCGGCCTCGGGTTCTCCTACAAGTGGAACATGGGCTGGATGCATGACACGCTGGCCTATTTCCGGCGGGATCCGATTCACCGCCGCCATCACCATCACGACCTTCTGTTCGGGCTGCATTACGGCTTTTCCGAACGGTATGTCCTGCCGCTGTCACACGACGAAGTGGTGCACGGCAAGGGCTCGCTGATCGCGCGCATGCCCGGCGACGACTGGCAAAGACATGCCAACCTGCGGGCTTATTTCGGGTTCATGTGGGGGCATCCGGGCAAAAAGCTGCTGTTCATGGGCGGTGAGATCGCACAGCGCGCGGAATGGTCCCACGACGGTCAGGTCGACTGGCCTTCGCTCGACGCCCCCCTGCCGCGCGGCGTGCAGAGCCTTGTTCGCGCGCTGAACCAGCTTATGCGGCACGAACCCGCGCTGCATCGCCAGGACTGCGAACCGGACGGGTTTCGCTGGATCATCGACGACGACGCCGACAACAGCGTGTTCGTGTGGCTTCGTCTGGCCGACGGCGCACCGCCGGTGCTCGTCATCTGCAACCTCACCCCGCTGCCTCGGCACGGCTACCGTATCGGTCTGCCCGTGCCGGGGTTCTGGCAGGAACGTCTCAATACCGACTCAGCCCTTTTTGGAGGCTCTAACGTGGGCAATTCCGGCGGCGTACACACCACCACCGACCCTTCGCACGGCTACGGCGACAGCGCCGTTTTCACCCTGCCGCCCCTTGGCACCCTGTTCTTCGTCGCGCAGGGGGTCTGAAGCATGCAGCGTCTTCCTGACCGGCTGTCCCCCGGCATCCCCTCACCCCTCGGTGCGAACTGGGACGGCATGGGCGTCAACTTCGCCGTCTTCTCCGCCAATGCGCAGAAAATCGAACTCTGCATCTTCGACCCGGCCGGTCGTCGCGAAGTCGCGCGCCTCGCCCTTCCCGACTACACCGACGAAGTGTGGCATGGCTATCTTCCCGATGCGCGTCCCGGCCTGCTCTATGGTTTTCGCGCCCACGGTCCATACGATCCGGTGCGCGGTCATCGGTTCAACCCTGCCAAGCTCCTGCTCGATCCGTATGCACGTGCGACCAGTGGCGCGCTCAACTGGTCGGACTCCCTGTTCGGCTATCGCCTGAACTCCGCACGCTCGGACCTGACGCTCGACAAGCGCGACAGTGCCGCCGCCATGCCGAAATGCGTCGTTACCAGCGAGGGTTTCAACTGGGGCAATGACCGCCGCCCCCAGGTTCCGTGGGAGCAGACCGTCATCATGGAGGGGCATGTAAAGGGCCTGACCATGCGCAGCACGGACCTGCACACCCCCGAACGCGGATCGTTCCAGGGCCTGTCCGACCCTCGCCTGATCGACCATCTGCTGACGCTCGGGATCACATCGCTTGAGCTTATGCCCGTGCATGGCTTCGTCCGCGACAGGTTCCTGCTCGAACGCGGACTGACGAACTACTGGGGCTACAACACCCTGACGTTCTTCGCGCCCCATGCGTCCTATATCGCCTCGGGAACGCCCGACGAATTCCGCCTGGCCATCCGCAGGCTTCACGCCGCCGGGATCGAGGTCATTCTCGACGTGGTCTACAACCACACGGCCGAAGGCAGCGAGCTCGGCCCGACGCTGTGCCATCGCGGTCTGGACAATGCCAGTTATTATCGTCTGGTTCCCGGAGACGAACGGCACAACATCAACGACACCGGATGCGGGAACACGCTTAACCTGTCGCATCCGCGCGTAATGCAGATGGTTCTTGATTCGCTGCGCTACTGGGCCAGCAGTTTTCACGTCGACGGCTTCCGCTTCGACCTGTGCGCGACTCTGGGGCGGGAGTCCTATGGCTTCGACCCGAACTGCTCGTTTTTCAGCGCATTGTTGCAGGACCCGCTTCTGTCGACGCTGAAGCTGATTGCCGAACCGTGGGATCCGGGACCGGGCGGCTACCAGACCGGCAACCACCCGCCCGGCTTCGCCGAGTGGAACGACCGCTATCGCGACACCGTCCGCCGGTTCTGGCGCGGCGATCCGCTTCAGCGGGGCGATCTCGCCGCGCGTCTTGCCGGTTCAAGCGACCTGTTCGGCAGACGCGGGCGCCGCCCGTGGAGTTCGGTCAACTTCGTGACGTCACATGACGGTTTCACGTTACGCGACGTCGTATCGTACAACGAACGGCATAACGAGGCCAATGGCGAGAACAACCAGGACGGCCATTCCGACAACCTGAGCAACAACTGGGGCGCGGAAGGGCCGACGGACGATCCGGGCATCCGCGAGACGCGCCTGCGCGTGACACGCTCCATGCTGGCGACGCTGCTGTTCTCGCACGGGACGCCGATGCTGCTGGCCGGCGACCAGTTCGGGCAGACACAGGACGGCAACAACAACGCCTACTGTCAGGACAGCGCCATGACGTGGCTCGACTGGAAGCGGGCCGCGTCCCCGGAGGGCCGCGCGCTGTCGGCGTTCGTCGGGCGCCTGACCGCGCTGCGCAGGAAACATCCGTCGCTGCGCTCGCGCTCGTTTCTTCACGGACAGCAAACGCCTGTTCCCGACGTGCCTGATATGGGCTGGTTCGGACCCGACGGCGCGCCGATGACGACCGAGGCGTGGAACGACGGCGACGGGCGCGTTCTGGGCGTGCGCCGCGTCGTCCTGAACGAACACGGCCTGCCGGACATGACGTACTGCCTGTTCAACCCCGCCTCCGAGGACGTGCCGTGTCGCCTGCCCGACCAGGCCGACGGTTGGCGTTTGCTGGCCGACACCACAGCGCCGGACAGCGACCATTCATCGGACGCGGTCGCGTCGGATTACGTTCTGGGTGCGCACGGGACCGCCCTGTTTGTCGCCATTCATGCCGAGCCCGATCCCGAACCGGGTGATGGCTGAGGAGCAGAAACCATGGTCCGTCATCACGCCTATTCCACGCAGTGGGGCGCTGTCATGGTCGCCCCCAGTCGGGCGAGATTCCGCATCTGGGCGCCGTCCGCGCCGCAGGTGATGCTTGAAATCGAGGGCGCGGACCCGATCCCGCTGGCGCTCGAGCCCGATGGATGGCATGAGGTCACGGCAGACGCGACCCCGGGCATGTGCTACGGCTACCGTGTCGCGCCGGATCTGGTCGTCCCCGATCCTGCCTCGCGCTTTCAGCCCCATGACGTGCATGGCCTCAGCCAGCTGGTCGATCCCGACGCATTCGCGTGGCGCGATGACGGCTGGATCGGACGCCCGTGGGAAGAGACCGTCCTATATGAAGTTCATGTCGGCGCCGCCGGCGGGTACCGCAGCCTGATGGCGGACCTGCCGCGACTACGCGATCTGGGAATTACCGCCATCGAGCTGATGCCGCTGTCGGAATTTCCGGGCGGACGGAACTGGGGTTATGACGGCGTGCTGCCCTACGCGCCGGAATCGGCCTACGGCACGACCGACGATCTCAAGACACTGATCGACGCGGCGCATCGCCTCGGCCTGATGGTATTTCTGGACGTCGTCTACAATCATTTCGGCCCGGACGGTAATTTTCTGGCGTCGTACGCCAAGCCGTTCTTTCACGATGGCGAACCGACGCCGTGGGGAGACGCGATCGACTTCGGCCAGACCGCCGTGCGCCAGTTTTTCACCGACAATGCCCTGTACTGGCTGATGGAATATCGCATCGACGGCCTGCGGCTGGACGCGGTACAGGCGATCAACCACCGGGACTGGTTGCCCGAAATGGCGGCTGCGGTCAGGGCAACGGTCGAACCCGGACGGTATGTTCATCTGGTGCTCGAAAACGAGAACAACGACGCCGCCCTTTTGCGCGAAGGTTTCACCGCGCAATGGAACGACGACAGCCATAACGTTCTGCATGTCATGCTGACCGGTGAAGACGAAAGCTATTACGCAGGTTTTTCCGATAACAGTGCCCAGGGACTTGCCCGCGTACTGTCCGAAGGTTTTCTCTATCAGGGCGAGCATTTCGCGCCACGCGGCCACGCGCGCGGGATGCCGAGCGCCGACCTGCCCCCCACCGCCTTCGTCATGTTCCTGCAGAATCATGACCAGATCGGCAACCGCGCGTTGGGCGAGCGCCTAAGCACCCTTGCCGACCCGCATGCGCTGAAAGCGGCGTATGCGCTGCTGCTCCTGTCGCCCCAGATCCCGATGCTGTTCATGGGGGAGGAATGGGGATCACGCTGCCCGTTCCTGTTCTTCACTAGTCACAACGCCGAACTCGGGGCAATCGTGCGTGAGGGACGGCGTAAGGAATTCGCCGATTTCTCACATTTCTCCGATCCGGCACGGCGGGAGACGATCCCGGACCCGAACGCCGAGTCGACGTTTCTGGCCTCGGTCCCCACGGCGGCCGAGCGCGATCTGGCCGATCACCGCGCGTGGATCGCCACGACCACGACCCTGTTGACCCTTCGCCGGACGCACATCGTCCCGCGCCTTGCCGGAGCCCGCAGCCTTGGCGCGCGCGCACTGGGATCAAGCGCGGTTCTGGCCGGGTGGCGACTGGGCGACGGCGCGCGGCTGAGCATAGCGGTCAATCTGGGCGAGGACGTACCCCGCGACACGGTCACGCTGCCCGGAACGCCGCTGTTCGCCTACCCACCCGGTTGCGCGGCACTGTCGGGCCGCAGCATCGTCGTGACGCTGGTCGGTGCCGACGATGCGTGAGCCCTCACTTGCCGCGCGTGCGCGATCGATCGGTCTGCACACGCAGTGGCATGACGCGCAGGGCCGCGCCCACCGCGTTACGGGGGACCGGCTGCGCGCGTTGCTGCGCAGCCTGGACACGGAGGCACCGCTGTTCGCCCACGGACAAGTGCCGCGTCTGGCACCGCTGGTCACCGGCGACAGCGGCCGGGGTGTCGTTCTGCCCGGCCTGCCGGAAAACACGCCTGCGGCGTTCGAGATCGTGCTGGAATCCGGCGAACACGTGACCGGCACGGCACGGCGTGACCGCGCGGGCCTGCTGCGTCTGCCGCCCATCAGCGACGTCGGCTACCACCGTCTCGACATTGCGGGACAGCAGGCGACGCTGGCGATCGCGCCCCGCACGTGCACGACCCTGGATGCGCGGCTGTCGGACGACAAACGGTCGTCCTGGGGTCTGGCCGCGCAGGTCTATGCCCTCCGGCAACGCAACGACGGCGGGATCGGCACGTTGTCGGGTGCCGGTGCATTGGCCGAGGCCGCCGCAGCCGCCGGAGCGGATGCGCTTGCCATCAGTCCCGTCCACGCCATGTTCGCCGCCAATCCCGGACAATTCAGCCCGTATTCGCCGTCCAGCCGCCTGTTCCTCAACGTCCTGCTGGCCGACCCCGGCATCGTGTTCAACCGCGCCACGATCGCGGCCAGCATGCGGCGACATCACCTGCCGGAGGGCGCCGTGCGCGCCCTCGAGGGCACGCCGACCATCGACTGGCCGGCCGCCGCGACATGCCGCCTTCAGATCCTGCAGGCCCTGTACACCGACCATATCGCCGGCCGCGACCACGCCGTACTGGACAGTTTCATCGCCTCCGGGGGCGAGCCACTCCTCAATCACGCGATTTTCGAAGCTCTGCATGCACGGGAATTCCATCGTGGCCCTCGCGGGGGTGCGTGGACGACGTGGCCGGCGGCCCTGCGCACGCCCGGTACGCCCGAGGTCGCGCGTTTTGCGAAAAATGCTGCGCGGGACGTGCGCTATCACCTGTTCCTCCAGTGGCTGGCGCGCCTGTCGCTCAATCACGCACAGCAACGCGCCCGAAAGGCGGGCATGGCGATCGGACTGATCGTCGATCTGGCGGTCGGCAGTGATCCGGGCGGCAGCCAGGCGTGGAGCGCGCAGGACGATTTCCTGATCGGCCTTTCGATCGGGGCGCCCCCCGATGCGCTCAGCCCGCCCGGACAGGACTGGGCGCTGACCACGTTTTCGCCCGGCGGTCTGCGGCGAAACGGCTTTCGCGCGTTCATCGATACCCTGCGCGCCTCGCTGGCATCGGGCGGCGGGATCCGGATCGATCACGTCATGGGGATGGAGCGTTTGTGGGTGATCCCGCGCGGTCACCCTTCCAGCGAAGGAGCGTATCTGAGCTACCCGGTCGAGGACATGATGCGTCTGGTCGCCCTGGAATCCGCGCGCCACGACGCCATCGTCATCGGCGAGGACCTCGGCACGGTCAGCCCGACATTCCGCACCGAGTCCGCGCGCCGCGCCATCATGGGCATGAGCGTCCTGCCGTTCGAGCGCACCGACGACGGACACTTTAAAAACGCCGCGTCCTGGCCGAAAACATCGGTGGCGATGTCCGGAACGCACGATCTGCCCACGTTGCGCGGATGGTGGCTGGGCCGCGATCTGGTGTGGCGCGATCGCCTGAACCAGTTTGCCCCCGGGATGGATCTGGCCGCCGCGCAGGCCGAGCGCGCGCAGACACGCCACGATCTGTGGCGCGCGATGGCCCAGACCGCCGCCGCACGGGGCGACGCGCCCGACATCACCCCGCGGGGGGCCGACCTCTTTGCGGAATCCGCCTTGCGTTTTGTCACCCTGTCGCCCTCGCGGCTGGCGTTGTTTCCGTTCGAGGACCTTCTCGGCCTGGAAGACCAGCCCAACCTGCCCGGTACGACGGCCGTTCACCCCAACTGGCAACAGCGCTATCCCACCGGGCGACGCCTGATCCCCGATCGCGCGGACGTGCGACGCAGGCTCGACGCCATGAGAACAGGACGCACATCATGAACGCTGCCGTGCGCGCGACAGCGCGTCTCCAGTTCCATGCGGGCTTCACGCTGGACGATGCCTGCGCCATCGTGCCGTATCTCGCGTCGCTGGGCATCAGTCACCTCTATGCGTCGCCGCTGCTCGCGGCGCGTCCGGGGTCCACCCACGGGTATGACACGATCGATTATCAACGCATCAACCCCGAACTCGGAGGTGAAGACGCGCTGCGGCGTCTGGTGGATCGCCTGCATGCGCATGGGTTGGGTCTGATCGTCGACATCGTGCCCAATCACATGGCCGCTGACACGCGCAATCCCTGGTGGGCCGACGTGCTGCGTCACGGGCCGGACAGCGCGCATGCGGCCTGCTTCGACATCGACTGGGCGCCGGAGGAAAAAACGCTCAGCAACCGGGTGCTGCTGCCTGTTCTGGGCACGCCTTACGGGGAGGCACTCGATAGCGGCGAACTGGAACTGGTCGAGCGCGACGGTCACTATCACATTCGGTATTATGACGACCTGTTTCCCGTCGATCCGGGGACCGACCCACGATCCTTCCTCGGCCCGGACGCACAGCCCCTGCACGCGCTTCTTGAGCGCCAGTCCTATCGCCTCGCGTTCTGGCGGACCGCCGCCGACATCATCAATTGGCGGCGTTTCTTCGACATCACCGGCCTGGTAGGCACCGGCACGGAACGCCCCGACGTGTTCGATGCAATCCACGAGACGGTCCTGTCCCTGCATCATGATGGCCTGATCGACGGTTTTCGCGTCGACCACGTCGATGGCCTTGCCAAGCCGGGTGCCTATTGCCGGCGCCTTCGCTCGCGCCTGATGGAGGGCGCGCCGCTGTATGTCGAAAAGATCCTTCACCACGGCGAAGCATTGCGCGACGATTGGCGGACCGACGGCACCACAGGCTACGATTTTCTCGACCTCGTCTGCGGCGTCCTGCACGATCCGGCGGGCGAGACGGCCCTGACCGGACTGTGGTCCGCCGTGTCCGGACGTGCCGTCGATTTCAAAACCGTGCAGCAGACCGCCCGGGACCAGATTCTCGACACGGCCTTCACCGCCGAGTTCGCCGCACTCGCCCGGACACTGCATGACGCCGGACAGGCGACGCTTGCCAGTCGCGATCTGACGCGGGCGGCGCTCGGCCGGGGCTTGCGCGCGATTCTGGTGCAGTTTCCGGTCTACCGGACCTATTTCAGCGACACCGACCCTGCACCGGGTGCGACCGAGCACGCTGTTCTGGCCCAGGCCTGCGCCGACGCCCGCGACAGCACACCCCAATCCGTCCATGCGGCCATCGACTGGATTGCCGCCTTCCTCGGATCAACCGATGGCCCATCCATGGCCGAGCGCCGGAAGGCACGTGTCCAGTTCGAGCATCTGACCGCTCCCCTGACGGCAAAATCGGTGGAGGACACGGGGTTTTATCGCTACGGCCGACTTCTGTCGCGCAACGATGTCGGGTGCGATCCCGGCCGCCTGTCGTTCGATGTCGCCACATTCCATGACGCCGTGGGCCAGCGCGCGGGCCACTTTCCCCGCGCCATGCTCGCCACCGCGACGCACGATCACAAACGCGGCGAGGACGCCCGCATGCGCCTTGCCGTGCTCAGCGAGCCCGCTGCCGAATGGGCGGTCGAGGTCACACGCTGGTCGGCGCTCAACGCCCACCTGCGGCTTGACCCGCACACCGGCGCATCGGTCCCCGATCTGGCCGATGAACTGATGCTCTACCAGTCGATGCTGGGCGCATGGCCGATGGACACGCCGACGGACACGGACCTGACCGCGCTGCACGAACGCCTTGACGCATGGCAGACCAAGGCCCTGCGCGAGGCCAAACGGCACACGAGCTGGACCGAACCAAACGAGGCCTATGAGGGGGGGTGCGCGCGTTTCCTGAAGGCGCTGCTCGATCCCTCGCAACCAGCCCTGTTTCGCGACGCCCTGGATCGCTATGTCGGCACGATCGCCCCGGCCGGCGCCCTGAATGCGCTGAGCCAGACACTGCTGCGTTTGACGGTGCCGGGTATCCCCGATCTTTATCAGGGCACCGATCTGTGGGACCTGAGCCTGGTCGATCCCGATAACCGACGGCCGGTCGACTATGCGCTGCGGGAGAAAACCCTGTCGGACGAACGGGATTTTCAGGCGCTTGCGTCGTGCTGGCGCACGGGCGCCATCAAGCAGCGCCTTGTCCGTCAACTGTTGCGCCACCGAAGCGCGCGACCGGACCTGTTCACCACCGGCACGTATGAGCCCTTGCCGGTCGATGGCCCGATGGCCGACCACCTGATCGCGTTTCTACGCCGCCGGGGCGACGATGCACTCGTGGTGCTCGCACCCCGGCTGGCATGGGGCCTGCGGCCGTCGCCGGCCGACCTCAGCGTCCTGCAGACCGGATGGGCCGGGACGCGCGTCACGCTGCCGCCCGATCTGCGCGGCGCATCGTGGCGCGACGTGATCGATCCCGCTTTCGCCCCCGACCTGTCGGCCGATGTGCGCGATCTGGACGGCCGCGTCCCGCTCGCGGCACTGGCGACCTCAGTGGTTCGCTGAGGCGCCGGCGCTGTCGAGTGTTGCGTTCAGAACGGCGGCCAGTCGGATGCCAGCCTGTTCCAATCGCGTCTGGATGACGGGCCACGCAGCCTTGTCGTAGGCGTTGCCCAGCGCGGGCAGGCCGTCGGTGGCGGCCGGCAGATCGGCATAGACCACGTCCCGTGCCAGCGCATGGCTTTCGTTGGCCCAGCCCTCGACCACCGGAGCGGCGGTAGCCGGCAGGTTCGCGGGCGTCCAGGCCTGGATCTCGGCCGGGGTGATGGCGGCGTTCAGACGATCGGCCTCCGCACGGGCGAGGGCCAGATCGGTGCTGTAATGCGGCCCGGTCCGTAGCCCGGTCTCGTGCTCCAGAATCCCTTCGTCCCAGGCGCTGTGCAGGTTCATGTGCCCGGCATGGGTCTGGCCGAAATACGTGATCTTGACGCCATTGCCCCCCTTGTCATGGTCGCGCTCGGCCGCATGAAGCGGCTGGTGGAGGTCGCCAACCAGATGCACGATCCATTTCAGGGCTTCCAGTCGCCTGGCCCGGGGCGCGGCGCTGTCGCCCAGGGTCTGGATCATCGCCGGCAACTTGACCACGACGCACGCGCCGTCGGGACAGTCGCGCGCGGCGTCATAGTGGGGTGCCGTCACGTCGATGTCGACATAGTGCCAGCGCAGCGTCTCGGGCGCCCCGCCTTTGCTCTTGGGGATATGGCCGATGGTGTCCGGCCACGATGCCACCTGGTCGAGGCTCGCATGCCCCTCCAGCGCCAGCAGATCGTGGGCCCGTTGCGCGGCCAGCGGCGTCAGATGCGCCTGCGCGATGTCGGCCACGATCGCGTGGCCGTTGCCGCCCCAGGCGTTCGCGTGTGGCGCGGCCGCCACCAGCCCCGTGGTCAGGGCGAGGGCACTCAGAAATCGATGGCTCGTACGCATGTCGTCTCGTTGTCTCGTGGTTGGGACCCGGGGTGATGTTCACCATGATATCGCCCGATACAAGAGGGCGCCTTCGCTCGAGAAAACGTTTTTATCGAACCGTCACTTTGCGGCATGAGAACCGAACGTCCTGCCCGGCAAAGGAAGCCTCTTCATGACCGCTCGCGCGCCGACACCCGGTGATCCCGCTCCCTGGTTCACACAGCGCAGCACCACGCCATCGGGGCACTACGCCTTCGACATGACGGGCGGACGCTACAGCGTGCTGTATTTCTTCCCCTCCTCCGCGCTGCCCGCGACCACAGCGCGGCTGGACGCGATCAGCCGCGACCCGGTCTTCGACGGGACACAGCGCCTGTTCTTCGGCATCACGGCCGACCCCGCCGACGGCGACACGCGCGCCTTGCCCTCCGGTCCCGGCACACGCTTCATCCTCGACGCCGATCGCGCGGTCGCGCGCCAGTACGGGGTGGCACCGGGGGAGGGGCGGTGGTTTCTGGTCGACCCGATGGTGCGGGTCTGTGCCGTACAGCCCGACACCGACGCGGGCATGGCCCATATCCTGGCGCTTGTGCGGCATCTGCCCGACCCCGCGGCGCGGCAGTCCCTGCGCCCGACCCCGGCGCTGGTGCTGCCGAACGTTCTGGAGCCGGGTCTGTGCGAAATGCTGATCCGCTATTTCCACACACAGCCGAACACGCGTTCCCCCGTCTTCACGCAAGCCGCTCAGGGTAGTTCCTTTGCCGTAACGGATACCAGCTTCAAGAGGCGCCACGACTGCACGCTGCGCGATCCCGAGCTGGTGGCGCAGCTTCAGGTCAGGATCATACATCGTGTCGTTCCCGAAATAGAAAAGTATTTCCAGTTTCGCGCCACGCGGATGGAGCGCATGATCGTCGCCTGTTACGACGCCGCCGAGCACGGATGTTTCGGCCCGCACCGCGACAATACCCTGTCGGCGACGGCGCACCGCCGCTTCGCGGTTTCGATCAATCTGAATGACGATTTCGATGGTGGAGACCTGGCATTTCCCGAAATCGGACCGCATGGGTTTCGGCCACCGGCGGGGGGCGCGATCGTGTTTTCCTGTTCGGTCCTGCATGCCGTGGCACCTGTGACACGGGGCCGGCGCTATGCCTGCCTGCCGTTCCTGTATGACGGCGCTTCGCAAACACAGACTGACACAAATCGCGGCCGGCACAGCAACACCGTACGCAATCAGCAGCAGTAGGACCTCCATCTTACATTTTTATGACAACCGTTGCTTGGGTGAACTGATGCAATATTGCCACAGGCCCCGAAAAACACGCAGCTGCCATGTGAAATTCCGTTGCCTGGCTTCGGAGCCTCTGATAGCAACCTGTCTGCGAAGTCAGTTTTTTCCGCGCGCGTTCGCGATTCTTATCGACGGATGCAGAAGATCTTGGCTCCGTTTTCTCTTTGCTGCACAAGGTCCCGCACCACATGGCCTCTCGTTTTCGCCTGACCGCGCTGCTCGCCAGCACAACGATCGCCGGACTGATTGGTGCGGGCGCGCACGCGCAGACAACGACCCATAAGGCGGCGCACCGCGCCACCCGCACGACCCACGGCTCGACGGCCTCGAAGACCGCGGCCATCCCGGCGACGACGGTGGCGAC